>CAMDHP010000005.1 GCA_945898185.1 Akkermansia muciniphila
GTCTTTGGTGCCGGCGCGGCGCTTGATCACCGATTCCACCAGGTCCGAAACGATGGCCAGGATCGCGACGGGCACCGCAATGAATGCGCCCATCAGAGGGGTAAGCCCCAGGGGGAAGTGTGCGGGCAGGAGCGCCGCGAGCCCGGAGCCCACTCCGGCAGAGGTCAACACGCCGCCGACCGCGCCTTCCCAAGTCTTTTTCGGGCTGATGGTGGGCGACATCTTATGTTTGCCGAAGGCTAGCCCGAATAGGAGCGCGCCTACGTCGCAAAATTTTGATACAGCGATCAACCAGATCACCAAAAGCAGGCCGGTTGATTCCGAGGGCCCCTCGATCCGCATGATGCGCACCATAAACTGGAGCATGAAGGGAATGTAGAGCAGCCCGAAGAGCGTCCAAGCCAGCGTCTCGACTCGGTTATGCGGCTCGCGTTCGCCGAGGATCCGCAAGGCGAAGACAACCACGGCGACCGCCAGCAAGGTGCCCGACGAGGCCATTTCCGGGTGGAGCGGTAACAGGATGGGCGCGTAATAGGGTGTCAGCATGATGACCGCCCCCAGCGTCATCCCGACGCGGTCGAAAGGGTCCATCCCCATCCGGTGCACCATTTGGTAAAATTCCCGCTGGGTCAGCACCGCCACCACGGCCACCAGCCAGACCGCGCCCGTAATGCCGAGATAGTGCACGCACCCGATGATGATGCCCCAAAGCAGAAAAGTGCTGAATATGCGTTTTACCACGGTGTTTTAAAGGGTGATGGTTGAAAAGAGTGGGGCAGGGCTTGGGCGTGCGAGTTGGGCGGGACTAGACGATCACATCCCCCGGTCGTTTCGCTTCCGCCTCGGCGCCTGCCGCTCCAAGTTGCTCGGTAATCTGTCCAAAGCGGCGTTCGCGGCCACGAAACTCCGTAACGGCCGCGATCAGCTCCGTCTTGCCAAAGTCGGGCCAGAGAACCGGCGTGAAAACGAACTCCGCGTAGGCGGCCTGAAGGAGCAGGAAGTTACTGATGCGCTTCTCGCCTGAAGTGCGGATTACCAGATCCGGATCCGGCAGATCATGCGTATAGAGGTGACGCGAAAAACCCGCCCAACTCGCGGCGTCATCCAGCGAGGCCTTGCCCGCCACCACCGCCGCCGCGAACGAACGCGCTGCGTCGATTGCCTCGGTGCGAGCCCCGTAGTTGAGCGCGAGAACCAGAGTGTAGTCGGTAAACCTCGCCGTCGCCGCCATCGCGGCGGCCAACGCGGCGCGCGCGCCACAGGGAAGCTCATCGGTGCGCCCGATGGTTCGGAGGCGGACTTTATCGCGAACCATTTTCGGAGTTTCGCGGGTAAGAAATGTTTCCAGGAGCCCCATCAAGCCCCCCACCTCGTCGCCCGGACGGCGCCAGTTTTCTACCGAAAACGCATACAGCGTCAAACACCGCACTCCGATTTCGCGCGCCGCGTCCACCACGGTGCGCACCGCCTCGACCCCGCGCCGGTGCCCTTCCAGTCGAGGCAAGCCCCGCTGCTTCGCCCAGCGGCCGTTCCCATCCATAATGATGGCGATGTGCGCGGGCACGGGAAGCGGAGATGCGGCCGGAGTCATACGGGTTGGAGCAGGGGATTACTCATGACCTTCACGGCGGGGCAATGCCGAATCCCTGTCGCGGTCGGCCTTAGTCCTTCGCAACCGGGTTTGCCGGCCCAAGTTTCGTGCATGCTGCTCCACTCGCTGGCGCGTTATAGGCAAACTCAGCTTCAACTCCTCTCTCCTTGTGCCTCCCTGTCTTGTCACTATGACGGAGAGTGATGCGCCCCTTCACCATTCTTATTTCCTTCCTCGCTCTTGCCCTCTCTTCGGTAGCCACGGCCGCCGAAGTAACCATCGTGCGTGTCTGGCCCGACTACCGCACCAGCGAGAGCTTCCTCCGGGTTGACGAGTATTTCGGCGGTCAGGAAAGCGCCCCCGAGCTAGTGGTCCGCTCGCAATCCAGGACACGCGAGGGCTACTATTTCCTCACCCGCGTGAAGTCTTCGGAAGCGGTGCCCGGCGCCTTACTTGTCGTCGAGACCATCCTCCCCGGCAGCGAAGTCGCCAGCGTCCACTTTCTCTCGGTTGATCTCCCGCGCGGCAGCCGGGCCGTCTTGGCCGGCCTCACCGGCACCGACTGGCCTGATGCCAAGGTAAAACCCACCGCCTGGCGCGTTCGCCTGCTCTCCGCCGGCGGTGTAGAACTCGCCCGCCAGCAGAGCTTCCTTTGGGCTCTCCCGCCCGTCGCCGCCTCGGCCAACACCGACGCGACGCCCGCCGCCGAAACTCCTTCCTCCGCCCCTTAAACTTCCCCGCCCGCACCCGCGAATCGTTGGTCATTATTCGTAGGCTATTTCAGATTAGCTCCTTTCGATTGCCCGACCTGCCCGCCCCATCCGCGAAGAACCTTAAGAATCAAACTCCAAACGCTTCATCGCCGCTGGCCTGCACGGGTAGCTGGATGCCCTCTAAGCCGTCCACATCGCCGCCCAGACCGGCTTCACTAATGGAGACGCCCCGGCCGCCCAGCTCCAGACCCAGAGCTGCGCCAAATCTTTCCCTGTATTTTTTCCCCGAGCAACGCGAAGTCTCGCCTTTGTGGGATTTCGCCCAGCCCGACCGTCTCGTTCTCGTTTTTACCTTGCATGATACGAACCCAAACTGACGAAAGATAGGGAGAAAGAAGGGAGAGAAAGAGCGATCGGAATGCTTCCCTCCATCGTAGGCTTGAACGTGAGTTCAAGTTCCGCCCGCCGCCCTGTGGTCATTCGTCATTCCTCATTCCTCATTCCTCATTCGTCATCCGTCATTCGTCATTCCGCATTCGCCACCCCGCCTCACGCGGCCACCCTTGCCGATATGTCGCTCCCTTGGCATCCTTGGCAACCCGTTCCACCGCTCCCTCACGCCGTAGCCTTCACCCCGTCGTCGCTTGGTGAGCTGCTTGATGGCGGCCAAGCCTTCCGCTGGACCGCCTTGCCCGAATCCGCCTTCGAGGGCCAATGGTCCGAACACCATGTCCGGGTCCGCCTCGTGCCCAACGCGAGCAGCACCCTGGAGTTTGCCGCCCCGCTCCACGCCGATCCCGCAGCCACCGCCGCCGCTCTCCACTTCTACCTGAGCGGACCGCCCGCCGCGCCCGACGCCCTTCCCTGGCGCAGCGATGCCCACCTCGCCGCCGCCATGGCCGCCTTCCCCGGCCTGCGCATCCTCCGCCAACCCTTTGGTGAAACTCTCCTCGGGTTCGTTTGCAGCGCCACAAAACAAATCCCCCAAATCAAACAGATGCAGGCCCTTCTCGCCGCCCGCCACGGCCGCGCCCTCAACCCCGTCCCCTCCGCCCCTCGAGCATCCAACCGTCCTTCCCAAACAACTAGTCAATCATTGATTGACAATATTGTTTTTCATCAACTCCCCACCTGGACCGAGCTCGCCGCCGTGTCCGAAAGCGAATTACGCGCCTGCTCGCTCGGTTTCCGCGCCCGCCACGTCGCCTCCATCGCTCGCTTCCTCGCCGAAAACCCCGGCTGGCTTGAAGCCACCGAGCACGCCCCCTACCCCGAGGCCAAAGCCCGCCTCATCACCCTTCAGGGCGTCGGTGAAAAAGTCGCCGACTGCGTGCTCCTCTTTGGCGCCGGCCGCCTCGAGGCCTTTCCCGTGGACACCTGGATTTTAAAAGCCCTTGCACGCCGCTACGATCTCGCCGGCTGGGAACCCGCCCAAGTCGCCCACTTCGGCCGCACCCATTTCGGCCCCCAAGCCGGCCTCGCCCAACAATACCTCTTCGCCTACGAGCGCGCCGCCGCGCGCGGCAAACTAACCTAAACCGAATCGGATAGATTACACCGCGGGCACGAGCGGAGGCACCGAGCCCACGAAGCCAAGTTCACGCCCCTACTCTAATTTTCCTTCATCCGTGTTTATCCGTGAGCATTCGCCGTTACATTTGAGCCGTCTCTTTCGCGTATTTCGTGTAGCGCGTGATTAAAAAATTCCGTTTCCCCTCTCCCCGCATCTCTTTCCATTCCTTTTCTCAGTGGCCTCCGTGCGCCCTTCGTGCCCTCTGTGTAACTTCTTCTCCGTCTCCGCCTACTACGCTTCATCTTGCGCCGCCCCGCGCCTCCCTGCCATGCCTCCGCTCCCCTACACTGCATCCCGTTTCCACACCGTCCGCCGCCGCACCCGCGAGGTCATGGTAGGCCCCGTCGGCGTCGGCGGCACGAATCCCCTTCGCGTCCAGTCCATGACCACCAGCGACACCCAGGACATCGCTGCCACCGTGCGGCAGGCCATCGCCCTCGCCGAGGTCGGCTGCGAGATCGTCCGCATCACCGCTCCCAACGTCCAAGCCGCCCGCTGCCTCAAGCCCATCCGCGAGCAATTTGCCGCCGCCGGCTTTGGCCATATACCGATTATCGCCGATATCCATTTCCTGCCCTCCGCAGCCATGGAGGCCGTGGAGCACGTCGAGAAGATCCGGATCAACCCGGGCAACTACGCCGACAAAAAGAAATTCGCGGTCACCGAATACACCGACGCCGCCTACAACGCGGAGCTTGCCCGTATCCACGAGGCCGTGACGCCGCTTATTCTTCGTTGCAAAGCCCTCGGCCGCAGCGTGCGCATCGGCACCAACCACGGCTCGCTCAGCGACCGCATCATGAACCGCTACGGCGACACTCCTCTCGGCATGGTGGAGAGCGCCCTCGAGTTCCTCCGAATCTGCCGCGGCCATGGATTTAACGATATCATCCTTTCGATGAAGGCCTCCAACCCCAAGGTCATGATCCAGGCCTACCGCCTGCTCGTCGCCCGCATGGACCAGGAGCAGATGGACTATCCCCTCCACCTCGGCGTCACCGAGGCCGGCGACGGCGAGGATGGCCGCATCAAGTCCGCCATCGGCATCGGCTCCCTGCTCGCCGACGGCCTCGGCGATACCATCCGCGTCTCCCTCACCGAAGACAGCGTTTACGAAATCCCAGTCGCACAAGCCCTGGCCCGCAAAGCCATGGCTCTTTGGCAGCAACCTACCAATCCATTTTGTCAATCAATGATAGACAAAGTGCAGAAAGAGAACGTCGTTGAGCGCACCGACTCTATTGATCCGTTTGTTTACGCCAAACGTTCCGTTAACTCGCTCACCATCTCCCCTGATTTCGCCATCGGTCCCGAACTCCCTTCCCGCGTCGTCACCCGCGTCGCGTCCGTTGCCGCGCTTGCCGAGGCCGCTCAGAAGTTCGCCGCCACCCGCCTCACCGATACCCCGGTTGAAGGACTGCTCGTCCCCATCGACAACGCCGCCGACCTCGCCGCGCTCAAATCCGCAGCCTTCCCTGCCGGTTCGGTTCCCTTTCTCGATCTCGCCGCCGCGCTGACACCCGCCGACCTCGCCAGCCTAAATAGCAGTGCGCCCGTTGTGCTGGTGCGAACCTTCGGCTCCTCCCACGTCGACGCCGACGCCCTCGCTGGCTTCGCGAAACTCGCCCGCGCCAGCGGACACACTCTCGCCCTCGCCACCACGGTCGAGGCGCTCTCCGCGCCCGCCTCACCACTCGCCGCCACCCTTCGTCAACTCGGCGAAGCGTCGCTTCTCATCACCCTCGACGACGCCGTCCCGGACCCCGCCTTCCGCCACGAGATCGGCCGCTATCGCGCCCTCGCCGATGCCCTCGGCGCCCTCGGTATCCACGCTCCCCTCTGGATCCGCAGCACCCAATCCGTGCATTCGAGACCGGGCATTCGCCATTGGTCATTATCCGGCACGGCGCCCGCGCCGGATTTCCTCTCCAGACTGCTCGACGCCTCAGTCCTTTCCGGAGCCTTGCTCTGCGACGGCCTCGGAGACCTCGTGAGCATCGAGACCGAACCCGACCCCGTGCGCGCGCTCAAGCTCACCTACAACGTCCTTCAAGGCGCCGGCACACGCAGCAGCAAGACGGAGTTCGTCGCCTGCCCGAGCTGCGGCCGCACGCTCTTCGACCTGCAAACCACGACGCAAAGAATCCGCGCCCGCACCGGACATCTCAAGGGCGTGAAAATCGCCATCATGGGTTGTATCGTGAATGGACCCGGAGAGATGGCCGACGCCGATTTCGGCTACGTCGGCGGCGCCCCAGCAAAAATCAATCTCTACGTCGGCAAACAGTGCGTTCAATACAACCTTCCCCAAGCCGAAGCCGACGAGCACCTCGTCGCCCTCATCAAAGCCCACGGCAAATGGGTCGAGCCGCCGGTCGGCGCGTGATGCAGTCCCAGGAACGCCTAGCCCCAGCACGGCTCCGGTCCGCTCGCTGATTTCAGCTTTCAGGTTAGTCCTCCGTTTGCCGGCTCAAAGAACGGGGCATTTCAAAGCCGATTCTGCACGCGCTCACGGTGCCAATGCGTCGAGCACGATGCTAGGCGTGAGAAGTTCGGGGAGAACCTTGGGCTCCGCTGCGCCCGGGATGTAGACGAGGTTGAAGGGGACGGCAGCGCGTTTGAAGCGGGCGAGCTCGGCGGTGATGAGCGGGTCGCGGTTGGTCCAGTCGCCGCGCAGGGTGGCAACTTTGCGGTCGCGGAAAGTCTTTAACACTTCACCTGAACCCGGGCCGTGGAAGATGGCTTTTTTGTTGGTCTGGCAAGTGAAGCACCAGCGGGCGGTAAAATCCACGTAGATGGGGCGACCCTCGGCGCGCAGGGCAGCTACACGCTCCGCACTCCAGTGCTCCCAGACGATATCGTCGAGCGCTTTTTCCCGGGGCCAGCCATAGACAAAAGCGGCCGCGGCGAGCGCGAGCGAGACGGACAACGTGACGCGGCGGGGTTTGGCCGAGGGGGCAGTGGCGTGGCCGTAAAGCCAAAGGGCGAAGGCGAGGCTGGTGAGGGCGAGCACGGCGGTGAGCAGGCCGTCGGCGTCGAGCTGGCCGGCGAGGATCCAGAGCATCAAGCCGGCAGTGCCGTAGAGCAGGAAGGCCATGCCATGTTTGAGCGTCTCCATCCACATCCCGGGGCGGGGCAGGACGCGGAGCGCCGAGGGGAAGGCGGCGAGCACGAGGTAGGGCGTCGAGAGGCCGAGGCCGATGGCGGTAAACACCGCAAAGCTCGGCAGGGCGGGCAGCGAGAGCGCGGCGCCGAGGGCGGGCGCAAGGAAGGGTGCGCTGCATGGAGTGGCGACGATTGTCGCAAGGACGCCGGTGAAGAAGGACCCTGCGAGGCCCTGCTTTTGCTGAAGGCCGCCACCGATGGCAGTGGCGCGTAAGGCGAATTCAAATACGCCGGAAAGGTTCAAGGCGAAGGCGAGCACGACGGCGGCCAAAGTGAAGACGAACGTAGGATTCTGGAGCTGGAAGCCCCAGCCGAGTTTGTCGCCACCGGCACGAAGAACGGCGAGCACGGCGGCGAGCACCCAGAAGGAGAGCAGCACGCCGGCGGTGAAGGTGAGGCCGTGAGCGGTGACTTTTTTTCGGTCCGAGCCAGCTTGCTGAACGAAGCCGATGACCTTGAGACCGAGCACAGGAAAAACGCATGGCATTAGGTTCAAAATGAGGCCGCCTACGAAGGCGAGGAGGAGGAACGGGGCGAGTGGAGCGTCGGCACCGCCTGCAGCGGAATTACCCATACCCGATGACGAATTTCCACTGGCGGCGGCGGCCGAGATTTCGACGGGGAGGTCGAGCGTGTAGGCGGGGCCGGACGCGAAAGTAAGCACGCCTTGCAAGCGGGTCGGAGCGGGAATGGCGTAGTCGGAAACAGTCAGGTCGATGACGGTGGTTTCAGGCGAGGCGGCGATGCGGGGCTGGGCTTGGTCGTAGGCGATGACGGCGTCGGCGGCGAAGAACCACGGTTCGCCGATGGGGGCAGCGGTAGTGTTGTAGTTGAGGCGGATAATTTTTGAGCCTTCGAAACGGGAGGCGCTAACGACGAACCCCGCCGGTGGCGGGCGGGGAAGGTCAGCGAGGGTTTTGAGCAGGGCCTCGCCCTCAGCGGAGTCGGTGACATTGGCGGCGATGATCGCACCAGGCGCGGCGGGTGTGAGCGTGATCGATACGTCGGCCGCGCCGGGCACGCAGACATCTTTGCACATGAGCCACTCGGCTTTGGCGCGGAGCGTAACGGGCGTGCCGGCGGCCAGACCGCGCGGCGGGGTAAGGGTGACGGGAAGGTAGATGACGCCCTCGTAGCCGTTGCCGGAGAGGTTTTTGGCGGTGTCGTAAACGCGGTAGGGTGTCGGCCACTGGATGGGTTCGGCGGTCCAGCCTGGGGGGAGATCCCAAGCGAGGGTGGTTGGCAGTCCGGTGCCGGGTTCGCGCCAGTAAGTGTGCCAATGCGGAGCATGAGTGAGACGCAGGCCGACGACGACGGGGGCATCGGAGTGGAATGAGTTTTTGAGGGCGACGAGCGAGGCCTCAACCTGGGCGCGAACGGCGGACGCGAGGGGGCAGACCGCCACGAGAACGAGTATCAGAAAACGGAGGGGACGGACGAGAGCGGCAAACATGGGCGGAAGCTTAGGTTAATAAGCGGGGCGGGGAAAGGCTCGGCTGACGAAAGCTCTGGCGGCACGGCGCGCGAGAATGATTTTTCACGGCGCCGGCCGGCGGGTGATGGTCGCAAGAAGAAGGGTGAAAAAGCAGAGAACAATATTCTGCATGGGGAGCTGGAGGGCGGTGGGCAGCAGATAGATGATGGCGACGGCGGGAGTCCAGATGCCCCAGTTGGCGATGAGAATGGGGAGCACGCAGCGGGCGTAGAACCCCGGGCGGCGAACCTCACGCACGACGGGGGCGGAGTCGAAGCGGTGCTCTGCCCACGTATAGACCAGCCACGTGACCGGGATCGCGACGACCGGGCAATAGACGTATTGATCGACGAGGGTTTTTAAAATGATCGTGGTCGCAGAGTGGCCCTCGCCGAAGAGCCAGGCTTGAAACTTATAGAAACAGGAAACTTCGACGCCCTTGTAAGCCCAGAAAGCGGTGATGAGCGCCATCTGCGGGAAGGCGTAGCGGCTTCGAGTAGAGGCGCGCAGTTTTAGCACCAGAAAAGGGATGACCGCGCCGAAGAGCGCAGTGGAAACCGCATCAAAAGGCGCGCCGATTTCCACGCGAAACGTGGCGAGCCGTTCCAGCGCGGTGCGGGAAGGAGAATGCGCGTAATAAGCGGACAGCAAACCGAGGGCAAAAACCTGAAGGCAAATGCCGGGGACAAGGTTGGCGCGCGCCCCGGCGAGACCCAGCCGCCAAGGGGAGATGGACGAGGCTTGGGTGGCGGGCGAGGACATGAAAAAAGACTGCAAGGCTCTGGCACGAAGCGGGCAATGTCGAACGGCGATTAAATTTCAAAAAGAGGTGGAGCCCCGCGCGGCTGCCGTGTTGGGTTAAACGCAAAGAACCGATGACCGCATTCCGGGAAAAAACGCCGCGCCCTATTTTTGCAGATATTCGCGCTGAAAGTCTGCGCGGGCGGGCCGGTTTTTTCCGGGTCGGGCAGGCTGCGAACGGGAGTTGGTGGCTACTCACGCCCGAGGATGAGCCCGTGCTGTTGCGCGCAGTTGCCGGAGTAAACCGTCACGGACGCGCGGGGCCGGCTCCGGTTTTGCGTAGCGCCTACGCCCGCACCGTGGAGCGACTCTACGGACCCGGCTCGGAGGCATGGGAACGCAGCACGGCCACGCGGCTGCATTCCTGGGGCGTGGATACGGTGGGACCCTGGGCTGACGGTGGGCTGGTGGAGAAGGGATTTTACTTCACGGCCCAGGCGGATTTCTCCCGTGCGCGGGTGGCGCTGATCCACGGGCCGGGAGTGCGTTTGCCGGATGTATTCGACACGCTATGGCCGGCGGCGGCGGAGGCTCATGCGGCGGCGGTGACCGCGCCCTGGGCGGGACGGCGCGAGCTGGTGGGCTGGTTCACCGATGATGCACTCGGCTGGGGGGCGGCGGAAGACGCGGGTGGGCCGACCCTGCTGCAAGTTTGCCTGAGTTTGGAGCCGGCGCTGGCAGCGCACCACGCAGCGTGGGAGTTCGTGCTGGCGGGGCACGGCGGCGGCGCCTCGCCGGAGATAATTGGAAAGGCTTGGGGAATACCGCTCCAACATCGTCAACATATGCGGCAGTGGACCCGCGAAGGGCGGGCGGTGGGCGGGGCGGTCTTCGCCGAGGATGCGCTGCGTTTCGCGAAGGAAGCGGCGCGCCGGTATTTTCATGTAATAGGTGCAGCACTACGCCGGCATGATCAGGAGCACCTCGTGCTCGGGTGCAGGTTCGCAACGCCGCCGCCGGAGGGCGTGCGTCTGTCGGCGGGCTGGCCGGATATGGACGTCGCCTCATGGCGGCTCCACGCGGGCGGTTTCCAAGCGCAGGCGGCGGCAGGCTCGGGCGAAGGTAACGCTATGCCGCAGTGGGTGACGGGCGGCGGCTTGAGTCACGGCGACTTTCGCGCGCTGCCGGTGCGCGACGGCACCGGGCCGACGCGGCTTGAGCGTCTGTTGCGCGCGGGACGCGAAGGGCTGGTGTCCGCGTGCCGCGATCCGCGCACGGTTGGCATCGAGTGGGCGCACTGGGCGGATGGCACAGACGACGCGCCGCCCTTCGGATCAGGGCTGGTGCACGCCGACGACCACGAAGCGGTGGAGCACACCGAGTTGTTGGGTCATGTGCATGCGCGTGCAGGGGCGTTGCACGCGGCGGGGCCACTTCGCTCGGACACGTAGCGCGTCCTCGATCCCCAACTGTCGCCGCGCCGAAACGAACAATCCCCTCAGGACGCCGAGCTTCTGCCGGTAGACGGAAAGGGGGCTCGCCGAGGACCCCGCGGCGCCACACACTCCCGTCTTTGAATTTATGTCTGCCCCCACCACCGAATTCTACCTCAAGTCAAGGATCCGAACCGTGCGCAACTGGCCGCATGCGGGAATTAATTTTCGCGATGTCACCACACTGTTCCATGACCCGGAGGCGTTTCGAGTGATGGTGGAAAGTTTTTCCCTCAATGCGACGCGGCTTGGGGTAAACCTGCTGGCGGCAGTGGATGCGCGCGGCTTCATTTTAGGCGGTGCGCTGGCCTATCAACTGCACAAGCCCTTCATGCTCGTGCGCAAGAAGGGTAAACTGCCCTTCAGAACCGTGGGCGCGGACTACGCGTTGGAATACGGCAACGCCTCGATTGAGATTCACCAAGACGCATGCAAGGCCGGCGACCGGGTGCTAATTGTAGATGACCTGATTGCGACAGGTGGCACGGTCCTGGCCGCGGCGAGTTTGATCCGCTCGCTTGGGGCCGAGGTCGTGGGTGTGGCGGCGGTAATTGATCTACCGGAGCTGGGCGGCTCGGAAAAACTCCGCACGGCGGGTCTGGCGGTGCATGCGCTGTGTCGCTTTTCGGAGGCAGAGTAATTAGCCGCCATCCCGAAAAGCGAAAAGCGGAAAGCGAGCGAACGCGGAGGGCGCGAGAGAGGAAGACGGAAGGTGAATGCGTGATTCAGCGGGGTTGAAGATATGAATACAAAAAGCGGGTTGGTGATCTGGACAAATGCGGCGCTCGACGACGCGGCGCGGGCGCGGCTTAAGGAGGGGATCGCGGAGGGCGGGCACCGACTCCTGGTGTCGGAGCAAACGTCGGCATCGGTGCTGGCGACCGGCGGGGCTGATCCGCTGCTGGCGGAGGCGGATGTCGCTTTTGGTCAACCTGACGCGGGAGAGTGCCGGCGGTTGCTGCGTCTGAAATGGATCGCGCTCACCTCGGCCGGCTACACGCGCTACGATAACGAGGAAACGAAGGAGGCGCTGTTGGGCCGGCTGGCGGTGCTGACGAATGCATCGTCGGTGTTTTCCGAGCCCTGTGCGCAACATGCGCTGGCGATGATGCTGGCGCTAAGCCGGCGATTGCCGGACGCGATTGCGGAGCAGCGCGGAGAGCGCGCGTGGAGATATTTTGAGAACCGCGCGGCGTCGCGGCTGTTGAACGGGCAGACCGTCTTGCTGTTAAGCTACGGGGCTATCGCTCGACGTTTAGTGGAGTTGCTCGCGCCCTTCGGGATGAAGATTTTTTGCCTGCGGCGGCGCACTTACAGCGAAGCGGGTGTGCATGTGATCGCGGAGGAAATGTTGTCGGCGGTGCTCCCGCTGGCGGATCACGTGGTGAACATCCTGCCGGAGAACGAGGCGACGCTCGGCTACGTGAACGCGCGACGACTGGCACTGGTGAAGCCGGGCGCGTATTTTTATAACCTCGGGCGCGGGCCGACGGTGGACGAAGGCGCGCTGATCCGCGCCTTGGAAAGCGGCCGGCTGGGCGGGGCGTATTTGGACGTGTTCGCGACCGAGCCGCTGCCGCCGTCGAGCGCGCTGTGGACGGCGCCGAACTGCTGGCTCACACCGCACACGGCCGGCGGACGCAGTGACCAGGACGACGCGCTGGTAGCTTTGTTTTTGGACAACCTAAAGAAATTCGCAGCGAGTGACGCGGGCGCAATACGGGACCGGGTTTATTGAGGCGGAGGCGACCGCCTCCGCCTTTTTAAGATGAAAGATTAAGTTTAAGGGGCGGAGGACGGAGTGGCCCGAGGGTGGCGGGAGCATCTCGCTCCCGTGGGCTAGGGAGGGGAGTAAGGAGCGCGAAGCTCCCGCCACTTTGGCATGTGCGTCAGGCGGGTTGGGGATAGGTGATTTTGGTCGCGCTCACAGAGAGGACGCCGCGGGTTTGGAGGGCGGCAACGATGCCTCGGAGGTCGTCTTCGCTGAGCGGGTGCTCCTGGCCGAGCAGGGCTTGGATGGTGCTCTGGAGCGTTTTGAGACGGGCCGGGCGGCTCTTCGGTGAAGCTCTGAGGCGCTTGGAAACGTAGTCGGCGCGCGCGCCGGTTTCGGTAGGCGGGACGCTCGATGGCGCGGCAGCTTTGGCGACGGAGGCCGGGGCTGGTTTGGCGACCGATGGGCGGGCGGGCTTTGGCGACGGGGCTCGAAAAGCGGCGGCATCAGGCACGCGGCGGACACTGGTGCCTTGAGCGGCGAGATGAACCACGAGCGGATCGAAACCGGTGTCCCTTGAAACGATAAAGAAGCGCGCGGTCGGATCCTGAGTTGCGAGCTTACCGAGGTAGAAGGCGAGGTGGAAATCGAGGGCGTTTTTGCCGCTGCCCGACATCTCGATGTAGCGGGCGCGGGGGCCCATGGCCTGCACGGCGAGAACGAGCTCGCGCGGGAACTTGGTCTGGGTCTTTCCGATAAAAATAAGAAGTTCGACCGACTTGTCGTGGGCGAAGTCGGCGTGTTGCAGCGGGGTGTTTTCGGAATCAACGAGGACGTAAGTTTTCATCGGTAGAGTGTAGGCGTTGAGCGTTGGGGCTTAACCGCAGATAAAAACGAATTCACACGGATACAGGCCAATCAAACCAAACTGTGTAAACTCCGACATCTGCGGACCTCCGTGATAATACACGGTTAACGTGACCTCGTTTTTTCACGGGGCTCAGTCCTCGCGGTGCTGGCGGTGGCGGAAGGGTTGGGCGGCGTGTTCAGCGGCTTTTTTCTTCCAGCTGGGTTTGCTGGCGACGGCGCTGGGTTTGCGGAGAGCGGGGGCTTTGGCGGCTTGTTCGCCCTTGAGCTTGCGGTAGTTTTCCAGGCGCGAGGCGGGCAGCTCGCCGGCGGCGATCGCGGGGCGCACGGCGCAACCAGGCTCGTCTTCGTGGAGGCAGTTAGTGAAGCGGCAGCGGAGCGAGAGGGTGACAATGTCGGCGAAGGCTTCCTCGACGGCGTCTTCGGCGTCCCAGAGCTGAAGCTCGCGCATTCCGGGGGTGTCGATGATGAGGGCGCCGCTAGGAGCAAGGACGAGTTCACGGCGGGTGGTGGTGTGGCGGCCCTTGCCGTCTTTTTCGCGCACCTCGGCGATGGGCAGCTCGGCGTCGCGGGCGAGGCGGTTGATGAGGCTGGATTTGCCAACGCCGGAGCTGCCGACAAAGGCGAGGGTGCGGCCGGGGGTGGCGTGGCCGCCGAGGAGTTTTAACCCGCGACGGGTGTGGCTGCTGGTAATGATGACGGACACGCCGGGGACGAGACGCTCGATCTCGGTGCGCACGGCCTCGGGGTCGGGATGGAGGTCGGCTTTATTGAGCACGACGACGGGCTCAGCACCAGAGTCGCGAGCGGCGACGAGGAAGCGCTGGATGCGCTTGGGGTTGTAGTTGCGATCAAGGCCACTGACGAGGAAGACGACGTCAATATTGGCGGCGATGAGCTGCTGGGTTTGAACGCCGCCGGCGGACTGGCGGCAGAAACGGCTGCGTCGCGGAAGGAGGGCGTGGAGCTGAGCGCGGCCAACCGCACCGGGGCTGGGCGAGATGACGACCCAGTCGCCGACGGCGGGGTAAGCGTCGGGCGCGCGTTTGGCGTCGTGGTGAAACTTGCCGATGCACTCGGCGAGCAGTTCGCCCTCGGCGGTCTGCACTGCGTAGTAGTGGCGGCGAAGCTCGACCACGGCGCGGGCGGGCACGAGACCGGCGGCGGCGTGGGGCGCAAAGGCGGCTTCCCATTTGGCATCCCAGCCGTAGGGCGCGAGCGGATGGTTTGCTGATTCGGGGTTGGCCACAAAAGGCGCGCAAAGCGCAAGGACGGAAGCTGCGGATCCACTTAACCGACCGTCACGACGCGTTTCTCGGGGTCGGGGTTTTGGAGGTAGAAGAGCGCGGTGTGGCCGACGGAGCCGACGCAGACGGAACCGGAGGCGGCTTCGATTTGGGTGATGAGGGCGGCGCGCTCGTGACGGTCGGCACCCTCGAAGCGGAGTTTAACGAGTTCGCGGGCGGCGAGAAGCCGGGCAAGCTCGCGGGTGAAGGCGGGCGTGAAGCCGGCTTTACCAAGCTTGACCGCTGGGTCGATGGTTTGGCCAAGTCCGCGCAAGCGGGTTTTCTGCGAACTGGTGAGAGGGACGATTTCCATGAAGCCAGACCGTGACCGGCAAACCGCCGGCGTCCATGCCGGAAAACAGGCGAGTAGGAGACAGGTGAAGGAATGCTGGCCTTAGACCCGGTGCGCCCGATGCCGCCGACGGTCACCCTTGTTGATGGCCCGGCACTCGCCGCTCGCCTGCCGCATCGCGGCAGGGCGAAACGGATTGTCTGCGGGATGAGCGCACCAACTCGCGGCGCAACCAATCCAACGCCCCATTCACCGCACGTTGTTTTACCGTGGGGCGCGGGCCTGGCTGGCTAAGTTTACGCGACCACACTCCGCTGGGGGTATAGAGCGCGATATAAATGGTGCCGACCGGGTTTTCCTTGGTGCCGCCGCAGGGTCCCGCGAAACCCGTAACTGCCAACCCAAAATCCGCCCCAAGGCGCTCCGCCACTCCCGCCGCCATTGCCACCGCATTCTCGGCCGACACCGCGCCATGCTGCGTGAGCAAACACTCGGGAACGTCGAGCAGCTGCATTTTTGACTCGTTGGAATAGCATACGCATCCGCCGGCGAAAAACTTGGATGCGCCGGAGATGTCGGTGAACGCGTTCGCAAGCAAGCCGCCTGTCGCCGTCTCTGCGACCGCGAGGGTGTGTTCGCCCGCGCGCAACAAATCCGCGCACGCTTTTGCCAGCGAGTCGTGGCCGTAACACATAAAATCCTCGCCCAACAACTGTGCGCACTCCGCCGCCACCGCTTCGAGTTGCGCAAGCGAGCGAGCGCCCGCGGGCGAACTCAGCCGCACATCCACCTGCCCCGCGTGGGCGCAAAACGCGATCGAAATAGCCTCGCCGTGCGGTCGAAGCACCGGCTGCAAGCGAATCTCCAAGGCGCTCTCCCCCACTCCCGCGGTGCGGATCTGCACGTAGGCTTCGCGCTCCGCGAGCAGACCAAGTCGGACGAGACGCGGCAACACTTGTTCGACCAGCATCGGGTTCAGCTCGTTCGGCGGGCCGGGTAACATCACCAGCACGCGGCCGTCCTGTTCCACCCAGAGCCCTGGCGCGGTGCCATTGGCATTGGATAACACCTCGCCGCGCGAGAAGCGGTAGGCCTGTTTGAGATTGTTTTCCGTCATAGTCCGGCCGAGCCGATTGAAGCGCGCTTCGATGGCCTCGCGTATTGACTGCTCAAATACCAACTCCTGCCCCAAAACCCCGGCGATAACCTCGCGGGTGCGGTCGTCGCAAGTCGGCCCGAGTCCGCCAGTGGTGATCACCACGTCGGCGCGCGCCCAGCTCTCGCGAAACTGCGTCGCGATCGCCTCGGCGTCATCCGTTATAGTGACATTACGGGTGAGACGCGCACCTTGGCGGCCCAGCGCCGCGCCGATAAAAGTGAGGTGAGTGTTGGCCGTGAGCCCGAGCAATAACTCATCACCGAGCGTGATGAGTTCGTAGCGGATGGTTTGCACGGAGCGACCGGCGAGGGGAAATTGCGAAGAGCTGGAAAGCATACGTTGCGAACGGCACAGTCTGCTTACTCTGTTACAAAATGCCAGCGCCCGAGCCCATTAACTTAAAGGAAAAGGTCCGCCGCCTTCCCGATAAACCAGGCGTCTACCTGATGAAGGACCGTCTCGGACGCATTCTTTACGTCGGCAAGGCCAAGGCCTTGAAAAAACGAGTCTCCTCCTATTTCACCCCGTCGCGCGCCATGACGGTTCACCCGAAAATCCGCGCACTCATCAGCCTGATCCACGACTTCGACACAATAGAGGTCAAGTCCGAGCCCGAGGCGCTCCTGCTTGAGGGCAAACTCATCAAGCAGTGGAAGCCCAAATATAATACCGACTTCATTGACGACAAACGCTTCCTCCTCGTCCGCGTGGACCTCGCCGAGACGCTCCCGCGCTTCCGCCTCACGCGGCTGCGCAAGGAAGACCGCTCCCGCTATTTCGGCCCCTTTGCCCACTCCGGTCTCCTGCGTAAAACCCTCTCCCAGATGCGGCGTCAGTTCGGCATTCTTCTCAGCGACGCCACCCCCCAACTCCTCTCCGACGGGACCTGGCAGCTCTACGACGACGTGCGGGAGGAGCTCTATGGTATCCATAATCTTGTAGCGCCAGCTGCCTACCGCGTCCGGGTGGACGAGGCCTGCGCCTTTCTCGAAGGCAAATCCCGCGAATGGCTGGAAACCCTGCGCACCGAGATGGCCGCCGCCGCCGAAAGGCAAAATTTCGAGCACGCCGCCGAGCTGCGCGATATCGTTTTCGCCTTGGAAAAAACCCTCGCCAAGACCCGCAAGTTCGAGCGCGACCAGCCCTTCGTAACCCCCGATTCCGATGCCATCGCCCAACTCGGTGCCGCACTCGGCCTCGACCCCGCGCCGCGCACTTTAGAGTGCTTCGATATCTCCCACATAAGCGGCACCTATTGCGTCGCCTCGATGGTCCATTTCGCCGACGCCAGGCCTGATAAGAATCTCTACCGCCGCTTCCAAATCAAGAGCTTCATCGGCAACGACGACTTCCGCGCCATGGAGGAGGTCGTCGGCCGCTGCTACCGGCGCCGCGCCGAGGAGGGAAAGCCGTTCCCTGATCTCGTCGTAATAGATGGCGGCCGCGGCCAGATAGCGGCCGCACTGAAGGCTTTTCTCGCGCTCGACCTTACTCCGCCCGCCCTTATCGGCCTCGCGAAAAAGCACGAGACGATCATCTTTCCCGACGAGCGCGCGCCCCTAAATCTTCCCCTCAATTCCCCCGCGCTTCACCTGCTCCAGCGCCTGCGCGACGAGGCCCACCGCTTCGCCAACACCTACAACGCCGATCTGCGTTCTCAAAAGATCCGCGAGAGCGTGCTGGACGATTTCCCCAATCTCGGTCCCGTGCGCCGCGCCGGCCTGCTGGAGCGCTTCGGCGATATTGATAAACTCCGCCGCGCCACCGCCGCCCAGCTCTCCGAAGTCCCGGGCTTCGGCGGAAAACTCGCCGCCGAGCTTCACTCTTTTCTGCACGGCGCACCGGTCAGCGATCCCGCCGCCGAAGCGCCGTAGCATGGCCCTTTCTCTCAAGCTGCTGGGCGCGCCATCCGCTCCGTCCGGCTTCCTTTCCGCGCCGGGTGCGGCCTGCGCCCCCGAGCCTCTCCCTGTTTCCGTCCTTGGCCTTGGCGCGCCGATGGGCTCACTTTGAGTTAGCCGCATGCAATCCTCCGCAACGTCACTGTCCGTGTCCAAAACCCCCTTTTTCGTCGCCGCCGGCCTCTTCGCCGCCGCCGCCGTGTTCGTCGCCCGAGTGAGCTCCACCAAGCTCGACGCCCTTGAGCTGGCCTGTTTCGGCGCCTGCCTCGCCGCCGCGGGTGCCTGCGCCGCCGTCCCTTTCGCGTTCTTCTATGCCCGCCGCCACGAGCTCCCCGCGACCGCCCCGGCCAGCGGCGGCTCGTCTGATCCCACCGCGCTCGCCGCTCACATTGGCACCGCCATTGATGCCCGGCTTACCGCCGCCTTGCCTGCCTTCACCGCGCAGTTGGCCGAGGCTCTCGCCGCGCTCGACGACAAACGCCG
This sequence comes from Akkermansia muciniphila, assembly GCA_945898185.1. Classification (GTDB taxonomy): domain Bacteria; phylum Verrucomicrobiota; class Verrucomicrobiia; order Opitutales; family Opitutaceae; genus IMCC26134_A. The sequence continues at coordinate 18,447 of CAMDHP010000005.1, forward strand.
CGCCGAGATCTTGCTCGCCGTCGCCGAAACCACGGTGCCCCGCCCCTTCGACTCCGATACCGTTCCTGCGTCCACCGGTAAACCCCGCCTTGGTCGCGGCCTCGAAGGTCTCATCCGCGGCAACGCGCCGACGGCGTTCCCTGCGCCAGCCCTCTCCTCCGGTTCAGACCCCAGCGCCGCGTAGCTTCTCTCGGCCCATGAATCCCGCCCGCGTCGCGTCTGCCTGAACGCGCGCCGCACGACCGTGCTTCACGGCCTGCCCTAGCTTTTCCTTATCCTGGATTCGGCAGTCCAAGCCAGCTGCGGATTACGCGAATCAAGTGGATAAAAAAGGATGTAAAAAACGCCGCTAACCGGAAGGAAGCGCCCTGCAGTCGATCCAGCGGCCTTTGGATATCTTCTGGTATTCGCGTTCGTCCGCTCAATCCGCCGTTTTCAAGGCCGTGCTCGGGCTGAAAGCATGGTTTGGGGTGGCGTGAGCCGAGGTTTCTCGCATCGCAATACCAGAGCTCGATTGCGGTTTTGGCTGGGCCGGCGCCCTCCTTTCCTCCTTTCGATTCAGGCCCGATCAAACCCAAACCATTCTTGCTTCCCTGGCCGGCCTCAGGCCACGGTTCCAATTCCCCTATCCTTCCCAAAACTATGCACTCCCGCCTTCGTTTCCTTGCGTTTTTCTCCGCCGTTCTGTTCGCCGTAGACCTTCATGCTGTCGTCGTGCCCGCGCCTTTGTTCACCGACAACGCCGTGCTCCAGCGTGACAAGCCGGTCCCCGTCTGGGGCACTGCCGAAGCCGGCGAAAAGGTCTCGGTCGCCTTCGCCGGCCAGTCGCGGTCAACCACCGCCGACGCCGCCGGTCGCTGGCGGGTTGACCTGGCCCCGCTCCCCGCGAACGACGAGCCCGCCGAGCTCGTCATCACGGGCACCAACACCCTCACCTTCGCCAACATTCTTGTGGGCGAGGTCTGGCTTGTTTCGGGTCAGTCCAACATGGAATGGACGGTTAAAAAGACTTACGACGCAGCCCTCGACATCCCTGCTTCCGCGCGCTTCCCACTCATCCGCCACATCCAGATCGCCAAGAAGGTCTCCACGTCTCCCCTCGCGACCGCCTCCGGCACGTGGAAGGTCGCCAGCGCCTCCACCACGGGGGATTTCTCCGCCGCCGCCTACTTCTTCGCCCTCGATGTCCACGCCGTGCTTAACGTTCCCGTCGGCATCATCAACAGCTCCTGGGGCGGCACCCCCGTCGAATCCTGGACGGACTCCGCCGCCTACCAAACCATTCCCACCGAGGCCACCATCGTGCAGGATCGCTGGTCCAAAACCATCGCCGCCTACCCCGCTGCCAAGGTCAAATTCGACGCCGATCTCGACACTTGGAAGGCCGACCAAGCCGCCGCCAAAGCCGCCAACACCCCCTTCACCAAAACCGCGCCCCGCGCCCCCGCCGGCCCCGGCCACCAAAATACCCCGTCCGGGCTCTACAATGGCATGATAGCCCCCCTCGCGCCCTACGCTCTGCGCGGCGCCCTCTGGTATCAGGGTGAGTCCAATGCCAGCAAAGCCTCCGAATACCGCGCCCTCTTCTCCGCCATGATCACCGGCTGGCGCGCCCAATTTGCGCAAGGAGACTTTCCGTTCTACTGGGTCCAGCTCGCCAACTTTAAAACGAGCGATCCCGCCGGCACCGAGTGGGCCTTCCTCCGCGAGTCCCAAACCCAGACCCTCGCTCTCCCCGCCACCGGTCAGGCGGTCATCACTGATATTGGCGACGTGAACGACATCCATCCGCGCAACAAAAAGAATGTCGGCCGTCGCCTCGCCCGCCTCGCCCTTGCCCGCGCCTACGGCCAAACTGTTCCCGATAGCGGCCCCGTGTTCGCCAAAGCCGAGCGCGCCGGCGACGGTTTCCGCGTGAGTTTCACCCAGCTCCACGGCGGCCTTCGCGCGCCTCTCAATGCCCTTTCCGGCTTCGAGCTCGCCGGCGAAGACAAGGTTTTCAAGCCCGCCGCCGCAAAAATTGAAAACGACACCGTGCTCGTCACCAGCTCCGAGGTCCCCGCGCCCGCTGCGGTCCGCTACGCATGGCGCAACGCCCCCGTTGCCGGCCTCTTCAACAACGAAGGCCTGCCCGCCGTCCCCTTCCGCAGCGACACCTGGTGATGTCACTCGCCCGTGGATTTCGGATCTTATCCTTAAAACGGCTTTGGAAATCGCGGATTACGCGGATGAACGCCGATGTCAGAAAATTACGGAATATCAGCCGTTCATCGGCTGGGTGGCTCGTTTTGAAGCGGGGTTACTTCTGTATCCTGTTTTATCCGCCTGATCCGCGTAAACCGCGGTGGGTTTGAACTGCCGTTTCTAGCCCGAAAGGCACGGGTGATTGGAATGCGAATTCCTTTTAGCCCGAACTACTAAATCGGTGGCGATGAGATGGTGCAATGCGCTGAGGCAGCTGGTTGTGAGTGAACTCCGATGTTTCCCGCTCCGGGAAAAGTGCATCGAAGTGGGTGAGCGAACGAGCAGATGCCCGGTAGATTGTATCAGATCGCGGCGTCCAACTCAGGAGTTCGGACTAATCGGTTAAAGCCCCGGCGGCGACGGAAAGCCGCAAATGCAAACGTTCCCGCAACCAAGCCAAAAGCCGAAGGCTCCGGTATCACGGTGAACTTCCCAGCCATGCCCCCATGGCTCGTCACGGTGCAGGTATACCAGAAATCGCCTGCTTGGCTAGGCGTCCAACTGATAGTGTTGCCGGGGGTTCCTGGAGTGGCGGTAAAATTGACGTTCGGGGATAGTGTGGCGTTGCTAATAGCGGTTGAGCTGGTCGTGGTCCGAGAATAAGTTCCGTCTGCCCCGCTCATAAAAGCAGAAGCTGTGTTGCTCATGATTACGAAAGGATGCGCGGTAGTGATTCGCTGGAAGGTGTAAGTCTGCCCAAGAGTCAGAACCAGCGTTGGGTCAACGATGTTCGCAAAGCTGGACACAGTGGCACCCGACGGATCGGTCCAGTTAAAACGAAAATCCGACGCTCCGTCATTTCCAATTGTGAAGGCGACTCCCTCGTTTACTGAATATCTGTTTTGGCTGACAAGCGTGGTAACGGCGTGCGCCATGGATGTCAGCATGAGAAGGCTAAATGCGATGCAGTATTGGATTATTTGTGAATGCGTTTTTTTTATATTCATAATAGACGTGAATCAAAAGCGGTTTACATCTTACGCAAGGCGCGACAAGCTTTTTTTTGGACAGCCCACCGAGCGTCTCTCATCCCGCATAAATATTGCCCTTCGCGTCGGAAAAATTCGCACCCGTCCCGGAGTTTACGCAAATCTATGATTTAGGGGATTTTCACGATCTTCAGTTCGATCTTGGCGTCTTCGCGATGAAGTCTGAACGCTCGGGGAAATTGTCTTAAAACGTTCAGGCGTATGGTGTAAAACCCCTTGGGAAACGAAATGGGACTTAAGAGAGGAGCCTTCAGGCGTGCCCCCTCCGAATTTCACCACTCGAACGCGGCGCGACCAGTCCCTCCTTCGGGACACTGCCCACGGCTCTAGAGTATCAATCTGGAGCGCAAAAGGCATCAGCTCATAGCCACCAACTCAGAATATAGCGCCAACTCAAAAATTCAGGTGAAAAGAGTCTTTTTTAGCAAGAACACCTGGTTCAGCTCTTCACCTTCGCGGATGCCTTCACCTTCGGCGCGGCTTCGGCTTCGGCGAGCGCCAGCCAGACGATCAGCCGCAGCACCCGTTCCGCATCCGGCGCGGCCGTGCGGGTCGTGAAGTAGGCGTAAATCTGCTGCCGCGATACCCCGAGCTCCCGCCCAAGTTTCGCCTGTGCGCCGCGTTGCGCCAGCAAAGGTGCCATCCGCGCCGTCAGCGCCCGCCACAGCGCGCCATCCGCTGCGTGGCTGGCGCTCCGCCCGCGGCCACGCTTCGCCTTAGCTGAGCCTTTGGCCTTGGCCGCCGCGATCTCCCGCGAGGCCGCGATCAACGACTCGACAATCCCGCCCACTATCGCGGGCAAAATTCCATCACTGCCCATTTTAAACGGAGGTATAGACATCGTGCCTTGGATAAAAAACTCTCCAAGGCAACTAGTCAATCATTGATTGACTAGTTGCCTTGGCCCTTCGCCCACCGATCTCACCCCTGACGCGACCGATACCGAACCCGGCGATCAGCCTCGGCGGGCCTCGGGCTTTGCCTGCACCACGTAGCCCAGCTCCTCCTCCGGCGGACCGTTGCCCCCGCCCGCTCGCGCGCGCCGCCACGCAAACGGCGTCAACCCCGTGCGCGCCCGAAACACCCGGATAAAATACGAGGGCTGCGCAAACCCGCAGGCCCACGCCACCTCCGCCACTTGGTATTTACCTTCCTGCAAGAGCCGCTGCGCCAGAGCCACCCGCTCGCCCGTCACCCACGCGACCGCCGTGCCCCCCGTCTCGGCGCGGAAACGACGCGCCAGATGATCCGGCGAACACCCCGCCGTCCGCGCCAGGCACTGCACCGACAGCCGCAAATCCGCCAAATGCGAACGCGCCACCGCCCGCGCCGACTCCACCACCGGCGAATACACCTGGCTACACGGCTCCGCCCGTCGCGCCTCCTCCGCCAGCACTCTCAAAAACACCCGCGTGAGATCCACCGCCGGCTCCCTCCCTTCCACGCCTTCCGCCCACGCCTGCTCCACTTCGTCAAGATAGCGAAAGGCCTCCCGCCCTCGCACGCTTGCCACCGGCAACACCACGAGGGGCGCGATCTCCCTGCCGCCCGCCCGCCGCCCCATTATCCACCGGTGCGTGCGCCTGAATGAGCGTGAAACCCGTCCGCCCGCAACACGCCACTACCTTCCCGTAAGGCGTCGCCCGATCCAGCGGCGTCTCCGCATGGGGCACCCCGCGCGGCACCAGGCCCAGCTCGCCCGCGGCCAGCTCCCACCGTTGCTCCGGCCCCTCAAAACGCGTCGCTCCGCCCGTCTGAATAATAAACCCCGGCGTCGGATGAAAATGCCCTCTCGGCCAACGCCGGTTCAAGCCCACCGAGCGCGCCCGCCGCAAACTCTCCGGCTCCGCATTCAAACTCCTCAACGCCGCCTCCAGCACCCCCACCACTTCTTCTCGGGCCGCGTCGATGCTCATCGGATCTTTAACATTTTATCTAAAAAATACGACTCTCCACTGTTGGCGCATCTCTCGCGTTTCTTCTACTTTTAACTCGTCGGTCATTTTATCCCTCTGCCCATTCCCGCCCGGCTTCCCCACCTCCCCCGCCTATCATGCACTCCCCCAACTCCACCATCCGCGTCACCGTCTGGAGCGAATTCCGCCACGAAAAGAAGAACCCGAAGGTCGCCGCCCTTTATCCGCAGGGCATGCACCAGACCATCGCCGACGCCCTCGGTAAACACGCGGACTTCGCAGTCCGCACCGCCACGCTCGACGAGCCCGAACACGGCCTCACCGACGCCGTCCTTGACCAGACCGATGTCCTCACTTGGTGGGGCCACATGGCCCACGGCGATGTTTCCGATGCCGTCGTCGCCAAAGTCCGCACGCGCGTGCTCGAGGGCATGGGCCTCATCGTTCTGCACAGCGGTCACTACTCCAAGATCTTCAAGTCCCTCATGGGCGACACCTGCTCGCTCACCTGGCGCGAGGCCACCGACAAGGAGCGCCTCTGGGTCGTCGCCCCCTTCCACCCTATCGCCCAAGGGATCGGCCCGTATTTCGAAATCCCGGCGGAGGAAATGTATGGTGAGCCCTTTGGCATCCCCACACCGGACGAGTTGATCTTCATTTCGTGGTTCACCGGCGGCGAGGTGTTCCGCTCCGGCGCGACCTGGCGGCGTGGCAATGGCAATATTTTCTACTTTCGCCCCGGCCACGAGACTTACCCGACCTACCACCATCCGCAGGTCCAACTCGTCATCGCCAACGGCGTCCGCTGGGCCCACTCCGGCATCCGCATCAAGGACCATGCACCCAACGTTAAACCCCTCGAACCCCTCCCCGCCGATCCCGAGGCCACCGCCCGCCCCGCCGAGGGCCATCGGTAAACGGCCTAAACCAACTGATCCTTTTAACGGGAAGACGCGAAGGCCCAATCCAAGGTCGCAAAGCCCGAAACTAAATCTGGTTTTCTTCCTAGCCTTCGGATCGCCCTTCGCGTCTTCGCGTTAAAAAATCCTGTCGCTTTCGCCCATGTCCTCTCCTTCCCGCAAACCCTGCGCCCGCAAATCCCCCGACCACAAAAAATCCAGCGCTCCTGCCCCCAAGCTCGTCTGCGTCGCCATCGTCGGCACCGGGGGCATGGCCAACCGCCACGCAGAACTTTACGCCCAGATCCCCGGCGTCCAGCTCGTCGGCGCTTGCGATGTGGACCGCGCCCGCGTCGAGGCTTTCTGCACCAAACACGGCATCCCCGCCACCGGCGCCTACACCGATCTGGCGAAACTCCTGCGCGATTGCCCGTGCGACGCCGTTTCGAACGTCACACCCGACGCCTTCCACGCCGCCCTTTCCATCCAGCTCCTCGAGGCAGGTAAACACGTCCTTTGCGAAAAACCCCTCGGCCTCAATCATGCCGAGACCAAACGCATGGTCGCCGCCGCCCAAAAAGCCGGCACCGTTGCCATGGTTAACTTCTCCTACCGCGACTGGTCCGCGCTCCAAGCCATCGCCGCCCGCGTCCACGCCGGTGAGATCGGCGAACTCCGCCACGTCGAGGCCAGCTACCTGCAAACCTGGCTCAGCTCGCCGATCTGGGGCGACTGGCGCACCACCCCTGCCTGGCTCTGGCGCCTTTCCACCCAACACGGCTCCAAGGGCGTGCTCGGCGACGTCGGCGTGCACATCGTGGACTTCGCCACCTTTCCCGCTGGCCCGATCAAGAAGGTGTTTTGCCAGCTCAAGGCCTTCGCCAAGGCCCCCAAAAACCGCATCGGCGACTACCCGCTCGACGCCAACGACTCCGCCGTGCTCAACGTCGAGTTCGTCAACGGCGCCCTTGGCATCATCCACACCACCCGCTGGGCCACCGGACACCCCAACCGCCTCGCCCTCCGCCTCCACGGCACCGCCGGCGCCTTCAGCTTCGATTCCGATCTCGGCACCGACACCTATAAGGCGTGCCTCAGCGCCGATGTTGGAATCGCCAAGTGGCGGGACATTAAGGCCTCGCCCACTCCCCACAACCACACCCGCTTCATCGCCGCCATCCGGTCCGGTGTCGCCAGCCAGCCCGACTTCGCCCGCGGCTCCGAAATCCAGCGCGTGCTCGACGCCTGCTTCGAATCCGACGCCACCGGCAAGCCCGTGAAAATCTGACCCGGTTCTAGTATTGTGTATCTCGGATTTTTCGGACCAGCCACAGAGCCGAGCCGGAGCCCAGACACAGAGTTCACAGAGAAAAGGACAAACTGGTTCAGCTCTCTGGGCCCTCTGTGTCGGAGCTCTGTGTTCTCTGTGGTAAAAAACTCATCGATAACGTTTATACCCTCTATGCATTGATTTGAGACTTTGAGGTAGGGCGGGACCGCTGGGACCGCCGAGTTTGAATGCGATTCCCTGAGGTTCTTCTCGGCGGGCCCAGCGGTCCGGCCCTACCTAGGAGTTACCCTGATTACAGCTGCAGTTCAATTTAAACTGCCTACTGGTCCGCCCCACAAAATCCCCGACCTCGGGACCATTACCTCAGAGATTCTCGGGAAGCGCCTTTTCTGGCTTATTTACGCTAAAAGCGTGGGCTTTTTCGGCCATCTTCAGTCGATTTCGACGGCCCGGGCTACGCCGTATTTTAGCATTTACGTCGCTTTCCTCCTCTGAAAAAGTCCTGCTTTCGCACCAGTTCAGCCCTGTTTTCTACAAAATTACCTCGTTTTTTGGGTCAAAATTGATGTTTGCCTTCAAATCGTCACCTGTTTGAACACAGGCCACTGCGAGCGGTCTAAGGACCGTTCTATTTCACCTTAACCAAGGCATTCATTTTGGACCTCAAACAAATCAAACTCGTCATAGACCTCATGAAACGCTCCGACTTGACCGAATTCGCGGTCGAGGAAGAGGGTTTTAAGCTCAAGATCCGTCGCGGTGCCAACGGCCTCCCCGTTGTCAGCTCCGGTGGCTCTTACGGTGGGTCCCACAACCCGTTCCCCGGATACCAGCCTCAACAGGCCCCGGCCCCCGCCGCCGCTCCCGTGGCAGCGGCCGAGCCCGCCGCCCCCGCCGCCGATGACGCGAGCATCACCTACGTGAAGTCGCCGATGGTCGGCACCTTTTACCGCTCGCCCTCCCCGGAGAGCAAAATGTTCGCCGAGGTCGGCACCAAAATCACCGAGACCAGCGTCGTCTGCATCATCGAGGCCATGAAGATCATGAATGAGATCCAGTCCGACGTGAAGGGCACCGTCATCGAGGTCCTGATCGAAAACGGCCAGCCGGTCGAATACGGCCAGAAGCTCTTCAAGGTCAAACAAGGCTAAGCCCCGCAACCCCTTCGACCCCCGCGAACCCTTTCTGCACCGTGAATGAGCCCTGCTCATCAGCGGTCTGCTGGGATTCGTGGTGGTTAACTCATTCCAAAACACCGTGATCCAAAAGGTCCTCATCGCCAATCGTGGCGAAATTGCCCTCCGCATCGTTCGCGCTTGTCGTGAACTCGGCATCAAAACCCTCGCTGTTTACTCCGAGGCCGACGCCCAGTCTCTTCACGTCCAGCTCGCCGACGAGGCCATCTGCATCGGCGGCCCTAAGGGCGCAGATTCCTACCTCCGGGCCGATCGCATCATCGCCGCCGCCGAGATCGGCAATGTCGACGCCATCCACCCCGGCTACGGCTTCCTCTCTGAGAACGCCAAATTCGCCGCCCAGTGCGAGGCCTGTAACATCAAGTTCATCGGCCCCAAATCCAAGTCCATCGAGATGATGGGCGATAAATCCGTCGCCAAAGACACCGTTCGCAAGGCCAAGGTCATCACCGTCCCCGGCTCCGATGGCCCCCTCTCCAACGAGAACGAGGCCATCAAGATCGCCCGCCGGATCGGCTACCCCGTCATCATCAAAGCCGTCGCCGGCGGCGGCGGTCGCGGTATGCGCATAGCCCACAACGATGTCTCCCTCGCGAAGGAGTTCAACGTCGCCAAAAACGAGGCGGAAAAGGCTTTCGGCAATGGCTCCGTCTATCTCGAAAAATACATCGAGAAGCCCCGCCACATCGAGTTCCAGATCCTCGCCGATAGCCACGGCAAGACCATCCACCTCGGCGAGCGCGATTGCTCCGTGCAGCGCCGCCACCAGAAGTTGATCGAGGAGTCCCCTTCCCCCTTCCTCACCCCCGCACTCCGCAAGGAGATGGGCAAAGCCGCCATTCGCGCCGCCGAGGCCGCGCAGTATCAGAACGCCGGCACCATCGAGTTCCTCGTGGATGCCAAGGGTAACTACTACTTCATCGAGATGAACACCCGCATTCAGGTGGAGCATCCCGTGACCGAGGAGTGCACCGGCATAGATCTGATCAAGCAGCAGATCCTCATCGCCAACGGCGAGAAGCTTCCTTTCGACCAGAGCGACATCACCTTCACCAAGCACGCCATCGAGTGCCGCATTAACGCCGAGGACCCCGCGAAGAACTTCGCACCCAGCCCCGGCACCATCGGCCTCTACTACGCCCCCGGCGGCCACGGCGTGCGCGTGGATAGCCATGCTTATTCCGGCTACACCATCCCGCCCTACTACGACTCCATGATCGGCAAGCTGATCTGCTTCGGCTCGACCCGTAAAATAGCCCTCGAACGCAGCTACCGCGCCCTCAGCGAGTATCTTATCCGCGGCATCAAGACGACGATTCCCCTCCACAAAGCGATCATGAGCGACCCGACCTTTATGGAAGGCAAAGCCACCACCGCCTATATGGAAGATTTCTTCGCCCGCACCCCCTCCGAGCTCTTCACGCAGGAAAATACCAGGCTCTGACGCGTGATCCGCCGTTTGCTCTCCAGCCCGACGCCGCCTCGCGCCGGGCTTTTTTGCGGGCACTCACCGCCGCTTTTTCTTCGAACAACTCATGCCAGGCACCCGTGACTTCCAGAGTTTACGAGGGGCGCAGAGACACTCAACGTTTCCCATGCCGTTTTTAGGCTGAAAGGTGCCAGGAATCTAATTCCCGCCCAACGGATTTTTTACCGCGAAGACGATCCGAAGGAACGCGAAGCTCAGCAGTAGGCCGGAACAGGTGAATTGTGGCCTTGAGGCTTAGCTTCGCGCAACTTCGCGAGCCTTCGCGGTTAACCCCGAACTCCGAAGCGCACTAAAAGTGCATCGAGGTGGGTGAGCGAACGAGTGAATGCCCAGTAGATTGCATCAAATCGCGGCGTCCAACTCATGAGTTCGCGGGTTAAGCCGGACGGCTCAGCGCTACGTCGCTCCATTCGCCCATGTCGCGGTGCTCCACCTGCCAGCCGGCCATCGCGGACGCGAAGGCCGCGCGCACCTGCGCATTCTCATGCGCGAGGATGCCGCTCAACACCAGCAGGCCGCCCGGCGCCACCGCGCCGACGAGCTGCGGCACATAACGCATCAAAACATCGGCCTGGATATTCGCCAGCACAACTTCGGCCTGAGTGCCCTCTGGCAAACCGGTGACGAGATCAGCGGTCGCAAATCCTACCGCGCCGGCGAGGTCGTTGAGCGCGGCGTTTTCTTCGGAAACGCGCACCGCCTCGGCATCGTTGTCAAAACCAACTACCTCGCACCAGCCCAGACGGACAGCCGAGAGCGCGAGGATGCCCGAGCCGCAGCCCGCATCTATCACGCGGCCCGTCGTGCCGTGCGCCTCGGCACGAGCGACGAGACGCTCGACGCAGAGGCGGGTCGTCTCGTGGTTGCCGGTGCCAAAAGCTAGGCCAGGATCAAGCCAGATGGCGGACTCGCCGGCACCGAGCACATGCGTGGCGCGCTCCCAGACCGGCACCCAATGCAGACGGCCACAGCGCCAGGCTTTGAAGTGGGCCTTGTAGCTTTCGCGCCAATCCTGATCGCCCAGTGCACGCTCGACCGGCGCGGCGGCGGCGGCTTCGGCAGGCAGGAGCGAGAGCAACTCGGCCCAGCGGACGCGGGCCTCCTCGGCGGCGGGAAAGATACCGACGATCCACGCGCAGTTTATGATGACGTCCTGAAGCAAGCTCCAGCCCTCGACGCCGATTTCCTGCATGAGCTCATCCACGGTATCGACCGAGGCGGGAGCGATTTCAACTTTCAGTTCAAAGAGGTGCATAAAGGGAGAAGTTAACCGCGAATGGCGCGGATGTGCGCGGATAAAACAGTTCGAGCAGATTAAAAAATATCCGCGTTTATCCGCGGTATCCGCGGTTAAAATTTCGGTTGGCTCAAGCCACGAGGCCAAGTCCTTCGTCGAGGCCGAGGTGCAGGTTCATGCACTGGATGGCGGCACCCGAGGCGCCCTTGCCGAGATTATCGAGGCGCGCGATGACGACCGCTTGTTCGTCGTGGCCGAAGACGGCGAGGTCGCAGCGGTTGGTGCCATTGCAGGCCTGCACATCGAAGAAGCCGCCATCGAGCACGCTCTCGTCGCCGAAGGGCAGCACGCGCACGAACCGCTCGCTGGCGTAGGTCTCAGCCAGAGCGTGGTGGAGGGCGGCAGGTGTGGGCGCGGCAAGCAGGCGCTGCAACGGGAGCGGCACCGTAACGGCGAGTCCCTGGTAAAATGCGGCGACGACCGGATTGAAAATCGGAGGCATGGCGAGGCCGGTGTGGACGCGCATCTCCGGCAGGTGCTTGTGCATGAGCGCGAGGGCGTAGGGGCGGGGGCTTTTGAGTTTCGCCAGCGGGTTTTGTTCGTAGTCGGCGATCATCTTTTTGCCGCCCCCGCTGTAGCCGGTGATGGAGAAGCAGGAGATCGCGAAATCGGCGGGCACGAGGCCGCGCTGCACCAGCGGGCGCAGCGCGAGGGCAAAGGCCGTGGCGTGGCACCCAGGGTTCGCGATGCGTTTGGAGGCGCGGATCGCGGTGCGGTAGGAGGCGCCGAGCTCGGGCACGCCGTAAGTCCAGCCTTCGGCGATGCGGTGGGCGGTGGAGGCATCAATGATGCAAGTGCGGGAATTCGTAACCAGCGCGGCGGACTCTTTGGCCGCATCGTCGGGCAGGCAGAGGAAGGCGACGTCGGCGGTGTTGAGACAAGCGGCTCGAGCGGCGATGTCCTTGCGCTTGGCGGGGTCAATCTGGATGACCTCGATGTCCGCGCGTGCGGCGAGGCGGTCGAAAATTTGAAGGCCGGTGGTGCCCTCTTGCCCATCAACGAAGACTTTTGTTTTCATGTCCGTAAGAGGCTGATTTTTGGCTCGGGCGGGCGAACCCGCAAGCGCCGTTTGGCGCAGCCTAAAGCATCGCGTTCAACGGCTGAGCCGCGCCACCACGTCTACCAGCAGCCCGTGCTCGGCAACGTGGATCTTTGCCGCGAGGGTGTCTTCCGTATCGGAGGCTTCGATACGCACGACGGCTTGGTCAATGATGCGTCCGGCATCCACTTCCGGCGTCACATAATGCACGGTGCATCCAGTAAACTTCACCCCGTGGCGGAAGGCCTGGCCAATGCCATCGAGACCAGGAAAACTCGGCAGTAGGCTGGGGTGGAGGTTAATCACCTTGCCTGCGAAGGCGGCGAGGAAACCGGGCTTAACCACGCGCATAAAACCCGCCAGCACGATCAGATCGGGCGCGCAGGCGGCCACGGCCTCGATGTAGCGCAGCTCACCCTCGCCCTCGAGCTTGGTTTTGAAAGGCGCGGGGTCGAGGTAGCGTGCGTCCACTCCGAGGCGCGGGCCGAGCGCGAGGATCCCCGCCTCCAGCCGGTCGGCGAAGATCGCGACGATCTCCGCGCGGCCGAGGCGACCCGCTTGTTGAGCGAGACAAAGCGCCTCGGCGTTGGAGCCGCGACCGGAAGCTAGGATGACGACACGCATGATGATGACGGCGGGAGCGCGCGGCTCAGAAGAACTTTTTTGCCTTCTCGAAGAAGCCCTTGGAAGTCGGGTTCTCGGCGTCGCCGCTCACGCGGGCGAATTCTTCGAGAATCTTGCGCTGCTCGGCGCTGAGGCTTTGCGGCACCTCGACCTGCGCGCGCACCAGTTGGTCTCCGAAAACTCCGCGCGAACGCAATGAAGGCATACCTTTGCCGCGCAGACGGAAGGTGGTGCCGCTCTGCGTGCCAGCCGGCACCTTGAGCGAAGCCTTGCCGGAGAGGGTGGGGACCTCGAGCGTGCCGCCCAGGACGGCGAGCGTGAACTTGATCGGGATCTCACAAAACAAGTCGTCCTCCTGGCGCTCAAAGAGCTCGTGCTCTTTCACGCTGAGCACGATGTAGAGGTCGCCAGTCTGCCCCCCGGCCAGGCCGGATTCGCCGTTGCCGCTGGAGCGTAGGCGCGTGCCGGTGTCGACGCCCGGGGGTATGCGCACGGTGACCTTCGCGGCCTTGGGTGCGCGGCCTTCGCCACGACACGCGATGCAGGGCTTCTCGATCTTCTGACCCGCGCCGCCGCAGGTCGGACAGGTTTGGGCAAACGTAATGATGCCGCCGCTACGGCGCACCTGGCCGGCGCCCCGGCAGGTCGGGCACACGACTTTCTTGGAGCCGGGCTCGGCGGCCGAGCCATCGCAACGCTCGCAAGTTTGCATGCGGCGGAAGGAGATTTCCTTTTCCATTCCGCGTGCGGCGTCCTCGAGCGAGATTTCGAGATCGTAGCGTAGGTCTGCACCATCGCGCCCGCCGCCAGCGCCGCCACCCCCGCCGCCGAACATTTCATCAAAAATACCGCCTCCTCCACCGCCCTGCTGGCTGAAAACCTCGCGGAAGATATCGAAGGGATCGTGGAACCCGCCGCCACCACCGCCCGTGCCGCCTGGGCCGCGCGGGCCGGCGCCGCCCTGCTGATTGAAGGCGGCGTGGCCGTAGCGATCGTAGGCGGCGCGCTTTTGGGGATCTTTCAAAACCTCGTAGGCCTCGGAGACGCGCTTGAACATTTCCTCGGCCTCTTTGTTGCCGGGATTTTTATCGGGGTGAAATTGCACCGCTTTTTTGCGGTAGGCCTTTTTTAACTCTTCCTCGTTCGCCGCTTTTTCGACGCCGAGCAGCGTGTAGTAATCCTCGTTGGCCATGACTGTTTTATTTAGTATTTAAACGGATGCGGAGGGGCGGGGACTCAGACCACTGGTGCACCCGTGGAGACGACTACGCTGGCGGCGCGCACGAGGCGCCCGTTGAGAGTGTAGCCGGTTCGGACGACCGTGGACACGGAGTCGGCCGCGATGTCGGCGCTCGGCTGCTGGCTGATGGCCTCGTGAAGATTGGGGTCAAAGGGTTTGCCCAGCGGGCTGATATCGGCGAGGCCGTGGCCGGAGAGAGCGCCCTTGAGTTTCAGGCCTACCATCTCGACGCCGCTGACGAGGGTTTTGAGGTCGGCGTTGGGTGCTTTGGCGGCGGCGAGGCCCTGTTCAAGAGTGTCGAGCACCGGGATTAGGTCTTCGAGCACGCGAGTGACGGCGCGGTGGGTGGCGTCTTCGCGGTCGCGGATCGCGCGTTTGCGGTAGTTTTCTAGGTCCGCGACGGAGCGCAGGTAGCGATCGTAGTTATCGGCGGCTTCCTTGCGAGCGCCGGCGAGCGACTCCTCGAGCGCGGAGGCTGGTGCGGGCGAGGCCTCGGCGGGCTCGGTCGCGGAGGGCACGGCGGCGGTGTCCAGGTTCACAGGCAAGGGTTCGGTCGCATTGGGTTGGCTCATGAGAAAAGATTCATCTTCAAATCACATTTAGCGCGGGCGCAAGCCTGCCGGAGCCGCGGCCTGAAGCGACGGCTCAACCCGGACGTGGCCTAAGCTCCGGTTCAACCGGCGAAATTTTCCGTCACCAGCACGAGCGACGGCGCGGTGGCCTTGAAGGTGAAGGCGCCGGCGCAGGGAAGGACGGCGTTTTCACCGCGCCGGATATGGTCCTTTCCGGGGCCGGCCAACTCGCCGTTTACCACGCTGAGTATGCGTGGTTGCTCGCCTGCGGCGAATACCAGGCTCTCGTCGCGATCGAGCACCACGCGGCGGATACGAAACTCGGCGCACTCGGCGATCACGCCACTAGTCGGCGCACCGCGCACCGGCGCCGGCTCAAAGTCGTCCCACTTAATGGAGGCGAGGGACTCCTCGACGTGGAGCTGGCGGGGTTTGCCGTCGAGCCCCACGCGGCCCCAGTCGTAGACACGGTAGGTGGTGTCGGAGTTTTGCTGGATTTCGAGGATGAGGTTACCGCCATCAATCGCGTGAACCTGGCCGCTGCGCACGAGGATGCTGTCTCCCTCGGCAACAGGGAAACGGTGCACGCACTGCTCGAGAGTGTTGTCAGCGATGGCCTTTTCAAAATGCTCGCGGGTGACGCCTTTCTTAAGGCCCACGATGAGGCTCGCGCCGGGCTGGGTGTCTGCGATGAACCAAGTTTCGGTCTTGGGTTCGCCTTTAAGGGCCGGGGCGATAGCGGCGGGCGGATGGACCTGAAGACTAAGGCGTTCCTGGCAATCCAGCCACTTTACCAAAATCGGAAACGGTTTCTTCTTCGGCCAAGTCGCGCCCATCACCTCGATCGGATTTGAGGAGATCACCTGGCGCAGCGTCTTTCCCACGAACGTGCCGGATCGGATCACGGACTGGGCCTCGGGCCGGTCAACAATCTCCCAGCTTTCACCGATAGGGTCTTTGCCGGGCAGAGTCCGGCCCAGGGAAGATTCGAAACCGCGTCCGCCCCAGACGCGTTTCTGATATACAGATTCAAAATGGAGGACTTCGTTCATGGCGGCGTATAAATAGGTTGATGAAAAACGTGGCGGTCGTGATTGCCTTTGACGGTGGGCGTTGATGCGGTGAAATTTAAGTTGTAATCCGGGCACCCCTCCCAACGCCTAATCTCATGCCGAAAGCCGCGAGTTCAAACTCAAATCAAGGGCCCTCTTTTCAGCCCAAACGACCGCAAGCCCGCTGGCTCTCAGCCAGCACCACTTTCGTCTTGGGTATGTTGCTCACTGTAAGCTTCCTCGACTATTCGCCGGAGCAGGTGCCGCTTAATCATCCCAACACCCGGGCGGAAAACGCCGTCGGCCTGTTTGGCGCTTACAGCACCTATTGGAGCATGTGGTGGCTCGGCGTCAGCGCGTGGTTTATCCCGGTCTTTCTTTTTTGGATGACCTACGTGTCCCTGCGCAACGCGCGCCAGCTCATCGTCGCCCGCGGTCTTTCCATCATTGTCTGCATCGTGAGCAGCGCGGGACTGGCCGCGATGATCGGGGGCTTCGAGAACAGCGACTACTTCGCCACCAACCTAGGCGGCCTCGTCGGGCGCGGGGTTTACAACGGTTTCCTCGCCGAGCTCATGGGCGGCTTCGGATCCGCCGTGCTGCTCGGTCTGCTATACGGCCTGAGCCTAATCTTCATCCTGACCACCGATATTGGCGCCGAGTTTGATCGCGCCTTGCACGCCTTCCACGATTGGCGCGCCCGCCGCCAGGAAATCAAAACCGAGGAGGCCCGGCTTCGCGCCGAGCTTCGAGTGGCGCAAGAGAAGGCGAAAAAAGAACCCGTCCGCCCCGCCGCCCTCGCCGCCGGCGTTGCGGGAAGCAAGCTCGCCAGCCCGGGGCGAGACTCCCGCGACCCCTTCGCCGCTCCGCTTGAACCAAAGGCCTCATCAGCCCAACCGATCTCTCCTTTCGCCGCGCCCGCTCGCCCGGCAGAAAGTCCCTTCGCCGCTCCGCCTTTGCCACCCAGCGACGAGGACGGCCTCGGTCGTGTCCTGCGTGCCGGCACCCCGCCGCCCGCCGCCGGCGGTCCCATCGCCATCGTCAAACCCGAGGAGACCAAGAAGGCCAAATCCCCCGAGCGCCACGCCAGCGAGCCCGATTACCAGTTCCCCCCGCTCTCGTTGCTCAAGGAGCAGGCCATCACCTCCCCCGAGGATTCGGACCAAGAGCATCTGCGCAACATGGAGGACCTCGTCCGCATCCTCGGCGAGTTTGGCGTTACCGTCACTCCCGGCGAGATTCACGTCGGTCCCGTCATCACTTGCTATGAGGTCGCCCCAGCCGCTGGCGTGCGGGTCGAGAAGATCGCCGGTCTCGATAAAAACATCGCCCTCGGCATGCGCGCCCAATCCGTGCGCATCCTCGCCCCCATCCCGGGCAAGGCCGCCGTCGGCGTCGAAATTCCCAACCGCCACCCCACCCCTGTCGGCATGCGCGAGATTCTCGAGTCCGAGGACTGGGTCTCCAACAAGGGCGAGCTGCCCATCGCCCTCGGCAAGGATGTCTCCGGCAAGCCGCTCATCTCCGACCTCACGAAGATGCCCCACTTGCTCATCGCCGGCGCCACCGGCTCGGGCAAATCCGTCTGCATCAATTCCATCATCGCCTCCCTCGTCTATCGCAAGAGCCCGAAAGACGTGCGCCTAATCATGGTGGACCCGAAGGTTGTCGAGCTAAAGGTCTTCAATACCCTCCCTCACATGCTCATCCCGGTGGTCACCGAGCCGAAAAAAGTGCCTTCCGCGCTCAAGTGGCTGCTCGGCGAAATGGAGCAACGTTACCAAATATTCGCCAAGGTCGGCGTGCGCAACATCGCCGGCTTCAACACCCGCAAACCCTCCGCCGCCAACGCCTCCCCCAGCCCGCAACCCGAGCTCGACGGCATCGTCCAGGTCGCCACCGCCGACGAGCTCGCCGAGTTGCCCGCCCGCCTGCCCTACATCGTCGCCATCATCGACGAGCTCGCCGACTTGATGATGGTCGCCCCGGCCGAGATCGAGACCAGCATCGCCCGCCTCGCCCAGCTCGCCCGCGCCGCCGGCATCCACCTCATCATCGCAACCCAACGCCCTTCGGTGAATGTCATCACTGGCGTCATCAAGGCCAACCTCCCCTCACGCATCGCCTTCCAGGTCGCCTCGCAAGTGGACTCCCGCACCATCCTCGACGGCAAGGGGGCCGAGACTCTCATCGGCCGCGGCGACATGCTCTTCTCGCCCCCCGGCAGCTCCCGTCTCGTCCGCGCGCAAGGTGCCTTCGTCTCCGACGAGGAGGTCACCGAGTTTGTCGAATTCCTCAAGAAAAACGGCCCGCCCAAATACGCCCAGTCGGTGCAAAACCAGATCGACGATGACGCCGCCTCCAACCCCGACAACGACGACGAAGAGGAGGCCGCCACCGGAGAGGACGCCGACGACGAAAAGCTTTACCAAAAATCCCTCGGCGTGCTCCGCGCCACCAAACGCGCCTCGACCAGCACCCTGCAGCGCCGCCTGCGCATCGGCTACAACCGCGCCGCCCGCATCATGGACCTCATGGAAGAGCGCGGCATCGTCGGCCCCGAAAACGGCTCCAGCCCCCGCGAGATTCTCAAAGACCTCGACAGCCTGTAACGGATACGCGGCGGCGGTTACTCGGCGTGCATAAAAAAGTCCGTGGAGCACTTCAGTTCCAGGTCGTTGCTCCCTTTGCGTCTTTGCGTTAATAAAGTCTCTTTTGCCCGGAAGGTTGGTGTCGTTCGCTCTGAGAATTTATGTAGCGGGGAGCGCCATGCGACCCGTGCTTAAAGTCCAACCGCACAGCGCCCCCTCCGGAACAGGGACATCAAAGTCTCTCGTCGCGGTTTTCGGATTAAATTCGCCTCGAACCCCGATCTTTTGAACGTGGAACAACAATCTGTGCGTGTCCCGCGCCGATTTTTCTCTCTACTCTGCGACTTTTCCCATGAGCAACACCCTCCCACCTATTCGCATCGCCGTCACCGGTGCCGCCGGCCAGATCGGCTACGCACTCCTTTTCCGTATCGCCTCCGGCGCGATGTTCGGCCCCGACCGCCCAATTATCCTCCAACTTATTGAAGCCCCCGTCGAGAAGGCCATGAAGGCACTCGAGGGCGTCGCCATGGAGCTGGACGACTGTGCCTTCCCGCTTCTCAAAAATATCATCATGACCGACCAGCCCGAGGTCGGCTTCAAGGATGCCAACTGGTCCCTCCTCGTCGGCGCCAAGCCGCGCGGTCCCGGCATGGAGCGCGCCGACCTGCTCAAGGACAACGGCAAGATTTTCATCGGCCAGGGCCAGATCATTGATCGCGTCGCTGCCGACGACGCCCGCATCGCCGTCGTGGGCAATCCCGCCAACACGAACTGTATGATCGCCGCCTCCCAAGCCAAACGGCTCACGCCCGATCGCTTCACCGCCATGGTCCGCCTCGACCAGAACCGCGCCCAGACCCAACTCGCCAAAAAAGCCGGCGTGGATCTCAGTGAGGTCAAAGACATCTTCATCTTCGGCAACCACAGCCCCACGATGGTTTCCGCCTATTGCAACGCCACCATTGGCGGCAAACCCGCCACCGAGGTCATCACCGACCCCGCTTGGTTCCAGGGCTCCTTCTTTGAGACCGTCGGCAAACGCGGCGCCGCCATCATTGCTGCCCGCGGCGCCTCCTCCGCCGCCTCCGCCGCCAACGCGCTCACCAACCACGTGCGCGATTTGATGACACCCGGCAAGGTCCACTCCATCGCCGTAAAGTCCGAAGGCCACTACGGCTTCGACCCCAAGGTCTGGGCCGGCATGCCCGTGCGCACTACCACTCCTGGCGCCTACGAGATCATCACCAGCCAGGTCCTGTGCGATTTCTGCAAGGGCAAGATCGCAGCGACCAACCAGGAGCTCGTGGACGAGCGCGCCTTCGTAGCCGATATGATCAGCGGCTAATTCACGCGGCCCAGAATTCCCACGCTACACCGGGCGCCCGTCCTTCCCAAGCGGGGAGCGCCATGCGACCCGTTCCGGAGATTCCGCTCCCCTCCAATGTGGCACGGGCATCTGCCCGTGTTCCGACTTCCCCCTTCCGCCTCGTTCTCGTTCTCCTTGTCGTCCGGCCCGCTCTCGAACAAATCTCAAGCCGAGAACGAGTGAAAGAACGAGAACGATTTCCCGCGCCGCCGCCGCGCCCTACCCGATCAACCCCGCCAACACCTCATCGCGACTCAACTTGAACGCGGCGCGCACCGCCGCGAAGGCTTCCAGACACTCCGCCGGCGAACCCGCCCGCCCGTGCCGCATCACGAGCGTCGCCCCATCGCACTCCACCCGCGCCGTCAGACCGGGAACGGTGAGCTTGCAACTGCTCGCATCAGAGGGGTATTCCACGTGCAGTGCCGCGTCCTCTGCCAGCGACTCCACCGCATCAATCACTGCCTCCACCCGCACCCCCCGCGCGAGATCGAAAACCACCGCGTCAAACTGCGCCGCGAAGAGCGTGTTGAACTCCGCCAACTGCACTAGGTCGCCATTACGTAACGAATGCAGCGAACGCGTCACTTCGTAGCGCGAGGGATCCGCCGCCTTCAGCGCGTAGGTTAGCTCCCAGCAAAAATCCTTCGTCGTGAGCGTCGCCACGCCCGCGCCCACTTCGAGCGTGATGCCCGCACGTTTGTAGCCCAGCGCCGCCCGCGCGCGCTGGAACATCCCCTCCGCCTCCTCCGTAAGTTCGCCCGCACAGAGCTTGGCCAAAAATCCGCTCGTAGCCGCATTCACCGCATCCGGCAGCTTGTGCCGGGATTTATCGAAAGCCTTTAACGCCTTCACTGCACCCCCGCCGCCGCTACCACTCAGCCGCACTTGCGAGATTCTGGAAAAAGCCGACTTCATGGTTGGATGGAAAATTCGTAGCGTGGCTAATTTCCCGCCTGCGCCAAGCCCCGCCTCCGCCCCTCCCCCTTCGAAATCTTTCTCTAGATTCTTACTCGTTCTCGTCCGCACCCGCTCCCGAACCGATCCCAGGCCGAGAACGAGAACCAGTAAAAGGACGAGAACGATTTCCAGAGCCGCCGAGCCGCGTCTTCACCTCCTCCGCTGTTTTTCCGCCTCGTAGCGGGGAGCGCCAGGCGACTCGTTCCGCACCTGCCCCAGCTCCGGCGCCCTGCACGTCGGCAAGCTCGACTTCATCCAAAGCCTTGGCGTAGTTAAATTTAAACTACGGCTTGCACTTGGGGAAGCCCGCTCGCGCTCAGCCCCGCGCCCGCGGCCACGGCCCTGTGATGGCGAGGGTGTAGCCCGGCGTCTGCGAATTTACAAACAGGGTCGTTCCGTCCGGCGAAAAACACGCGCCCGCCAGCTCGCGCCCCGGCGTGGGATTGCGTCCGATCACGTAAAAGCCGCCCTTTGGCGTCACGCCGACGAGGCGGCAGGCCGAGCCCGTGTCCTCGCACAGCACCAGATCGCCCCAAGGCGCGACCACGAGGTTATCCGCGTTGCTCACCAGCGCCGAATCGTTCGGCTCCACGAAAAGCTCAATCGTGCCCGGGGTGTTCGCTTCGGCCGCCGTGCCTTCGTCCGGGCTCGGGCGGTAACGAAAAACCTGCCCCAGACGAGCCGAGCCGCCATTGGTCATGGCAAACCAAGCGGCGTCCCCGCCCCACCACGCACCTTCGCCACGCGCAAAAAGAGCCGCACCCGCCTCGAATCCCCGCCGGCGCAAATCGCCACGCGGGCTCTCCACTTCATCCACATCCACCCAACGCACCGCCAGCGCACGCCCGACCGGAAAAGTGCGTTCGCTCCAATTGCGCGTATCGGCTCCGCTTTGCTCGCGCAGGGCCAGCGCCTGCAAACGTCCACCGTCGGCGAGCCGCCCCGGCGTCGCGGGGATGAAGCGGTAAAGCAGACCATCGCCGATATCCTCGGTCTGATAAACAATGCCGCTGCGCGGCTCGACACAAATGGCCTCGTGGCGAAAGCGGCCCATCGCCTTCAGCGGCACGGGCACATTCAGCCCCGGCGTTTCCGAGGGTGTCACCTCAAAGTTAAACCCGTGCGCCCGCTCCGCATCCGGTTCAGGGAATTCGTTAACTTCCTCACAGGTGATCCAAGTGCCCCACGGCGTGACGCCGCCCGCACAGTTGCGCACCGTGCCGGCCAAGCTAAGAAAATGCCGCTCCAACCGCTTCGCGCGCGGATCATAAACCAAGGTGGTCGTGCCGCCGAGGTTGGGCCTCACGCCGCCGCCTCGGTCGTAAAGCCGGGCCACATCCACGCGGCCGAGGCGCGCGCGATCTTTGCCGTAGGGCGAATAGTCGAGCCACGCGCTTTCCAGCTCGTGATTACGCACCAGGAGCACACGGCCTTCCGCGCCCGGGAAGGCCGCCATACCGTCGTGCATCCCGGGCACCAACAGCCCGTCGTCCATTTCCTGCCCCCACTCCGAAATCTTTACGTAACTAAACCCGGCCGGTAGATCCAGCAGACCGGCGGGATCACGCACAAGCGGACCAAACCCTAGTTCCGAGGCACCCGCTTCGCTCAAGGCCGCCGTGAGCGGATTTGAAACCAGGGCGCGCAGCCCAAGAAACCCGGCACTGTAGAGGCCTGCGGAGCGGATAAAATCACGACGAGTGGGCATGCGGGAACAAACTAAAAAGCGGTCTTCTTTCAAGTCAGCCGCAAAGAAAGACGCGGTTAAGCCCGAACTCGGAACCGGCAATCGGTTCCTATTTAGGATTTCGGGTTAAACGTGGGCCAGAATATCGGCGACCGGAAACCGCACCTTCGGAGCCGTGGCATGCTTGTCATCCGCGGCCCGATACCCGACCGAGCACGCCACGACCGTGGCAAACTCGGTGCCCTTTAATCCAAGAATCTCGTCGTAGGCCGCCGGATCAATTCCCTCCATCGGGCAGGCATCCACACCGAGCAAGGCGGCGGCGGCCATGAACTGGCCAAGAGCGACGTAAACCTGCTTGGTCGCCCACATGTCGATTTGACCAGCACTGGTCACCTTGTCCACGAAGCCAGTCATCATGCCACGATAGGGAGCAAGCGCCTCAAGCGAGCCGCCGCGCAACTCGATCTGGCGCGCGAGAAATTTATCGACGTGCGCCACATCAACGCCCTTGCGCAGCGCGAACACAACGTGGTGCGAGCAATCCACAACTTGCGCCTGTCCCCATGAAACGGGCAACAACTTCGCCCTCACGGCGGGATCGGTCACGACGATGAACTTCCAGGGCTGAAGGCCGAAAGAGGATGGCGAAACGACAAGCGCGTGCTCAAGCGAAGCCCAGGTTTCGGCCGGGATCGTTTTTCCGGCGGCGAATTTTTTCGTGGCGTAGCGCCAGTCAAGTGCGGCGGTGAGTTGGGCGGTGGTGATGGGAGTCATGCGGTGGATAAAGTTGAGGGAAGAATCGGAAGCTGCGTCGAAGCAAGAATCATGGATTGAGAAACGGATAATCAACATATCCCTTCGGCGACCCGGTTGCATAGAACGTCGCCAAGTCGGGCGTGTTTAGCGGTGCGTTCCTCAGGAACCGCAGCGGCAGATCAGGATTCGCCAGGAAGGGCACGCCATACGCGATGGCATCGGCCTGGCCACCGAGGATCGCCGCCTCGCCCGCATCGCGGGTAAACCCGCCGTTGCGCACTAGCGCGCCGGAGAAATGCTGGCGTGCGATCCGCGCCAGCTCGTATTCGGCCGGTTGATCGTAGTTCGCATGACGCAACTCCAGGAAACCAAGCCCGCGTTTCTCGCTCTCAGTCGCAACGTGCGCGACCAACGCTTGCGGATTCGAGTCCGTCATGTCGTTAAACGAAACCAACGGCGAGAACCGCAGCCCCACCCGGCCAATGCCGAAGACCGAGGCCGCCGCATCCACCACCTCAAAAAGCAGGCGCGCACGATTCGCCAGCGACCCGCCATAACCGTCGGTGCGGTCGTTCACCCCGTCGCGCAGGAATTGATCAATCAAGTAGCCGTGCGCGCCATGAACCTGCACGCCGTCGAAGCCCGCCTGTTTCGCATGCTCCGCCGCGAGCCGGAAGTGCTCGATAATGCCGGGAAGCTCCTCGGTGCGCAGAGCCCGCGGCACGGGGTAGTCGAGCTTTCCCAATGGCGTGTGGATGGTGTCGCCTCGGATCGCTTTGATAGACGATGAAACCGGTTGCACGCCGGCGTTAAGCGCCGAGTGCGTTGCTCTGCCCGGATGCCAGATTTGCAAATAGATGCGCCCGCTGGCGGCATGGACCGCGTCGGTCACACCACGCCAGCCCGCCACGTGCGCGCCCGAGTGAATACCAGGCTGATGCGGCCAAGCCTGCGCATCGGCTGCTACCATCGTTGCCTCGGCAATGAGCAGGCCGGCGGAAGCGCGCTGCCTGTAATAGTCCGCCATGAGGTCGCCCGGCACATTATCCGCGCCGGCACGCACGCGGGTGAGCGGGGCGAAGAGCACGCGATTGGGAATCGAGAGTGAACCGAGCTGGGTGGGAGTGAGAAGTTTCATGGCGATTATCGAAATGGGTTTTTAGTCACAGAGGTCACGGAGCGCGGACACAGAGCGCAAAGAGGAAAAGGCACTGGTTTGGCTCTGTGAACTCAGTGTCCGAGCCCTGTGTTCTCTGTGCCGAATGGATTAAGATTTAGATCGTCGCATCCTGCCGCGCGGTGTCGGCAAGGATAGCGACAATCTCGTCGCGGCTGATCGGGCCAAGCGCATCAATACTCTTCCCATCGCCGTAGGTTTTTACCGTGTAATCGGCGACGCGCTCAAAATCGGCGGGAGTGAAACCGAGCGAGGCAGCGGACTGGCGCAGTCCGTTGGCCGCGAGCCAACGCTCGAATTGGAGGACGAAACCTTGCGCCTTCGCCGTCTCGTCGCCGGCGATCCCAAAGAGTCTCGCGCCAAGCTGGGCGAAGCGCGCCGGCGCGCGGCCATGCGCCAGCAGCCACCGGAAATAGGCCGGGTAGATCGTCGCAAGTCCGCGACCGTGCGCGAGCGCGGGATGGACGCCGCTCATGCTGTGCTCGATCGAGTGCATCGGAAAGCCGCTGTCGGCCCGGCCCGCGCCTTGGAAGCCGCCCAGCGCGAGAGTGGAGGCCCAGAGGAGATTGCCGCGCAAGGTCTCGTCGCCGAGTGCAGCGAGTTGCTTCGGCAAGGTCTCGATGACGGTCAACATCACGCCTTCGCTATGGCGGTCGGCCAAAGGCGAGGCGTCGCCACCAAGCAGGTAGTTTTCAAAAACGTGACTCAATATGTCGGATGCTCCATCGGCGGTAACGTTGGCGGGGACGGCCGTGGTGTAGGCAGGATTCAGCCACGAGACACGCGGCTTAAGGAATTCGTGCCCGAGCACCGATTTACCGTGGGAGGCGCGCTGCGAAATCACGCTGTAGGCAGTGACCTCGCTGGCGGTTGCGGCGGTGGTGGCCACGCAGGCGAGCGGGAGCGCGGCCTTAAGCTGGAAGGCTTTTTTGCCGCCAAGGGTGAAGGGCCAGATGTCGTTTTCGCCCGGGGTCGCAGCGAGGGCGGCGATCGCCTTGGCGGCATCCATCGCAGAGCCACCGCCGACCGCGACGACAAAGTCGCACCCGGCGGCGCGGAGGGCGGCGGCCGCGCGGTTGACGGTCTCCGCCTCGGGGTTGGGTTCAATGCCGGCGAACGGGGTGATTTTCACGCCCGCTTCGGTGAGCAGGCGCACAACTTCCGCGAGATACCCAAGACGGACAACCGAACCCGAGCCAGTGACGACGAAGGCATGTTCACCGAGCTTGCCCGCCGACGCGGCGAAAGCGGGCCCCTTGACAGCGCCGAAATGAAGTTCTGTGGGAAGATGAAGCGTGAATGGATGCATGGTTAGCCGCAAAGAGTCCCCAACCGAACCGATGGCAAGTAGGGGGAGATGTCTGCATCTGTTTTATATTTCGGTTGGGTGCGGGAGCGCACGCCGATCACGGTCTTGGTTTCTCGCTGTTTTCAAAAATTTAAAACGATGCGTTAAAATTGCGCCGCACAGCGACAGAGTCCTTGCTCCCTGCCGATGTCACCGCCCCAACAAGCCCCCCTAACGAGCGTGCCCACCGACGGGCAGCTCGTCAGGCGGCTGTTCGGGCTGGCCTGGCGCTACCGCATCCGCTGCGTGCAAGTGATCTTGCTCCAGTGCGCGCTCCTCGCCCTCGGCCTCGCCGGGCTGTCATTCACCGGCCACGGCATTGACTACATCAAACACACCGTCGAGTCGCGCGCCGACCCAGGCGCTCCGCCAGCTGAGATCCACTTAAAATGGGTCCCTGAACCGCCCGCCGACTGGTCACCCCTCGCCGTCGTCGGCGCGCTGGCAGGCGTCATTCTGCTCTTCGCCGCCACCCGCGCCGTCCTTAACTACGCCTACACGGTGGCGGTCAATCGCCTCGTGCAGCGCCACCTCGTAGTTGATTTGCGCAACGAGCTCTATGCGAAACTCCAGCGCCTCAGCTTCCGCTTCTACGATGCCAACACCACTGGCTCCATAATCACCCGCGTCACCGGGGATGTGCAGAATGTCCGCATGTTTGTAGATCAGGTGCTGATCCAGAGTTTCATCATGGCGGTGTCGCTCACCGTTTACCTGATCTACATGGTGAGCCTAAGCCCCGGCCTCACCCTCGCCTGTCTCGCAACCACGCCCCTGCTTGCCCTCGCCTCGGTGGTTTTCTCCCGCCTGATCCAGCCGCGCTACGCCGAAAACCGCGTGCTCGCGGAGGGTCTCGTGCAGCACTTCACCGAATCCATCCAGGGCGTGCAGGTCATCAAGGCCTTCGGACGCGAGGACGAGGACCGCGCTGCCTTCGCCACCCGCAACGACGAGGTGCGCGATCAGCAGCGCGGCATTTTTCTTCGGGTCAGCACCTTTTCCCCGTCCATCGGTCTGCTCACGCGCGTGAACCTCCTCGTGCTCATGGGCTATGGCGGCTGGCTGGTCATCCAAGGGCAGCTCCCGCTCGGTGCAGGGCTCGTCGTCTTCGCCGGCTTGCTCGAACAGTTTTCCGGCCAGGTCAACCAGCTCGCGACCATCGTAAATAGCGTGCAGCAATCACTCGTCGCTTCACGGCGCGTCTTCGAAATCCTCGACGCCCCGGTCGAGGTGCGCGATGCGCCCGGCGCCCTCCCCTGCTCCACCTTGCGCGGCGATGTGCGTTTCGAGGCGGTAAACTTTACTTATGGAGACCCTGCCATCGAGGCACCGTTTATCTTGAATGAGGTAAATCTCCACGTGCCCGCCGGAGCCTGCGTCGCGATCCTGGGCGCCACCGGCGCGGGCAAGAGCGCCTTGATGAGTCTCGTGCCTCGCTTCTTCGATCCGCAAGGGGGTCGGGTGTTGATTGATGGCGTGGATGTGCGCGACTACCGGGTTGAGGACCTGCGCCGCCGCATCGGCATCGTGTTCCAGGAGAGTTTTCTCTTCTCCAACACCATCGCAGCCAACCTCGCTTTCGGCTATCCCGGGGCCACCCACGGGCAGATCGAGCGCGCCGCCCGCATCGCCCAGGCCCACGACTTCATCACCGCCTTGCCGCAAGGCTACGCCACCATCCTCGGCGAGGGCGGCAATACCCTCTCGGGCGGGCAGCGGCAGCGCCTCGCCCTGGCGCGCGCCATCTTGCTCGAGCCCGCCATCCTCTTGCTCGACGACCCCACCGCCGCCATCGACGCGCAGACCGAGCACGAGATTTTTGCCGCCTTGGAAAACGCCATCCGCGATCGCACCACTTTCATCGTCGCCCATCGCGTAAGCACCCTGCGCCGCGCCGACTTCATCGTCGTGCTCGAGAACGGTCGTATCGTCCAACGCGGCACTCACGAGGAACTGCTCCGCGTGCCCGGCGCCTACCGCCGCGTAGCCGCCCTCCAACTCGTCGATGGCCGCGATCTCGAACCGGAGGCTTCAGCATGAAGCCCGCCGCATCTTTCTCCCGCCGCGATCCCGATGATCCCAGCGACACACGCCGCCCCGCCACTTTGCGCCAAGGCCTTCCCGCCGGCCCGCTCACCGTCGTGCAACGGCCAAGCGACGAGGAGGAGGACGTCGCGCAACGTCCGCTCGAATGGGGCCTAATACGCCGCCTTCTCGCCTACACCCGCCCACACGCCGCACGCCGGAACTGGCTCATTGTCCTCACCTTCCTCCGCGCCATCCAGCTCAACGGTCTCACTTGGCTTTTCAGCTCCGCCATCGCCGGCCCCGTCACCCGCGGCGATACGCAGGGACTCTGGTGGGCCGTCGCCGGCTACGGTGCGCTCGCCCTCGTCACCGAGATGATGTTCCACTTCCGGATGCGCTTTGCCCAGGAGCTGGGAGAGAGTGTCGTGCACCGCCTGCGCGCGGAGCTCTTTGCAAACCTGCAACGGCAGCCGATGGCCTTTTTCCACCAGACCAAACTCGGACGCATTCTGGGCCGTCTCACGTCCGACGCCGAAGCCCTGCGCGCCGGTATCCAGGATGTCCTCTTCGCCTCCATCGTTCAGTTCGGGCAGATGGCCGGGGCAGCGATCATCATGCTCTGGACCGATCCAGTCATGTTCTTGGTGGTGCTCGGGCTGGCACCCGTCATCTGGATCGTAAACCGGCGCTTCCGCGGACGGCTCTCTTACTACTCTCGAGCCAGCCAGGAGAGTTTTAGCCGCGTGACCGCCAATCTGGCCGAATCAGTCAACGGCATCCGCGTCACCCAGGGCTTTGTCCGCGAGGAAACCAACGCCGGTCTCTTTCGCCGCCTGCTCGCCGACCACTCAAGGAACAATCTCAACCTCGCCCGCGCCTCCGCCACCCTCAACCCCATCCTCGAGCTCAACAGCCAGTTCTTCATCGCCGCCCTTCTTCTGCTCGGCGGCTGGCGCGTTCTCCACGGCGACATGGCAATCGGAGAACTCATCACCTTTTTCTTTTTCGCCAACTTGTTCTTCCATCCCATTACCGTATTGGGAAATCAATACAACCAGGCTCTCATCGCCATGGCCGGGGCCGAGCGCGTCTTCCGTCTTATTGATCGCAAGCCCGAGTGGAGCGATGCGCCCGGCGCCGCCGACCTGCCCGACCCGCGCCAGCCTGCGGTTCCGTCCTCTTCACTTTTCGCTTTAGATTCGGTGGCTTCCACGCCGCCTCCAGCGCCGCCCGGCGTGGACCTTGAGTTCCGAGATGTTTCCTTCAGCTACGTGCCCGGCCAGCCCGTGCTCAAAGGCGTGAATTTTCACGCCCGCCCCGGTCAAACTATCGCGCTGGTCGGCCACACCGGCAGCGGCAAGAGCTCCATCATCAACCTCGCCACCAAATTCTACCTGCCCGACTCCGGCGAGGTGTTGGTGGACGGCCGCGAGATCCGGACCCTCGCCGGACGCTCCCTGCATCGCCAGCTCGGCCTCGTCACCCAGCAAAATTTTCTCTTCAGCGGCACTATCCTCGAAAATCTCCGCTTCGCCCGGCCCGAGGCCACCGAGGTCGAAGTGCGCGCCGCCCTCGCCGCTTTGGGTTGCGCCGACCTGCCCAATGCCCTGCCCAACGGGCTCTCAACCGAAGTAGGCGAACGCGGCGGCGGCCTTTCCATTGGCCAGCGCCAGCTCGTGTGCTTCGCCCGCGCCTGGCTCGCCGATCCGCGCCTCGTCATCTTGGACGAGGCCACCAGCGCAATAGATTCCCTGACCGAGGCCCGCCTGCAAGAGGCGCTGGCCCGCCTCTTGCGCGGCCGCACCAGCCTCGTCGTCGCCCACCGCCTGAGCACCATTCGATCAGCCGATCTCGTCCTCGTGCTTGATCGCGGATGTATCGTCGAGCGCGGCACCCACGACGAACTCCTTGCCCGGCGCGGGTCCTACGCCGCCCTCCATGCCAGCTTCGCCAGGGATAATTCGTAGTTGATTCTAACTACAAAGAACTCTTGTCCCGCGCAACTCTCGCGCCGCGCGCACGCAAGTCTTTATTTCTACCTATGAGACGCCGTGATTTACCTCGTGAAATTGCGGTTGCCTTCATCTGACACAGCTTTACGCCTCTAGTCGCTATGGCTACCAAAACTACCAAACCCGCCAAACGTAAACCTAACGCGGCATTCATGAAACCGGTTCAACCTGATGACGTCCTCTCGGCCGTCGTTGGTGCGAAACCTCTCCCCCGCACGGAGCTCACCAAGAAACTCTGGGAATACATCAAGAAGAACGGTCTTCAGGACAAGAAGGTCCGCACCCAGATCAACGCTGACGACAAGCTCAAGGCTGTCTTCGGTGGCAAAAAGTCTGTCACCATGTTCGAGATGACCAAGCTCGTCTCCGGACACGTTAAGAAGTAGGTCTCGTCTTAGTTGTCCCCAGAACCCGTCTCCTTCAAGCCGCCGTCGCCTCGTGCGACGGCGGCTTTTTTATACCCCAGGAACTCCTGCGACCGGGACATAAAAAACCAGCCGTTTCGAACCGGGCGCGTAAGACTGTTCCACCTAACCGTGCGGAACGACTCAACCTCCCTGCGTCGCGAGGAACTTCATAATATCGTCCGCCTGCTGCTTGGTGGAGCCTTTGTGGTCCGCATAGACGATCTTTCCTCCTTCGATTAGGAAGGCCTGGCGGCTGGAAAAGCCGAAGGTCGAGCCCACTCCGAATGCCTTCAGCACAGCCTTCTCCGTATCGGCCAGAAGAGTGAACGGAAACTTATACTTGGTTTTGAAATCGGCCTGCGCCTTCACCGAATCAGTGCTCACGCCGACGATCGCCACCCCTTTCTGGGTCAGGACCTCGTAGGAATCGCGCAGCGAACAGCCCTGGGCGGTGCAACCAGGCGTATCGGCTTTGGGGTAGAAATAGACCAGCGTGTATTTCTGCTTTGAATACATATCGGCCAAATCAACGGGCACGCCGGCCTCGCTGAGGGCGGCGACTTTGGGAGCGGCGGAGCCCACAGCAAGGGGCTCGGAGGCGGAGGAGAAGGAGATCATTGAGGTGAAGAGCAGGGCCAGCAGGGCAAAACGTTTCATGTGGGTTGGTGTGATAAAATTTACTGCGCTCAAGCTTATACACCAGACTTTCGGGCGCAAGAGGACCGGCCGGTATTACGACTTCGCGCTCCGGAAAAAATCCGCCTACCTTAAGTGCTCATCTCCCATGCGCCTCATCCGCCATCTCACCGCCGCCGGCCCCGCTTACGCCTCTTTGCTTCCCGACGGCACCGCCCTGCCGTTCGCTGGCGAGCTCTTCACTCCCGGAGGACTCCAGGCGACCGGCCTGCCTCCGCTCCGCCCCGGCAAATTTCTGGCCCCGGTGTCACCGTGCGCGATCTTTGCCATCGGACTCAACTACCGCCGCCACGCCGAGGAGGTCGGCCGACCCCTCCCAGTCCACCCGATGATCTTCATGAAACCCGCGAGCGCGGTGCAGAATCCCGGAGACTCCATACTCCTGCCCCGCACTCTTCGCAGCGACGAGGTGGACTACGAGGGCGAGCTCGCGGTCGTCATTGGTCGCACCTGTAAAAACGTGCGCCGTGAACACGCCCTCGAGCACGTGCTCGGTTACACCATTGCCAATGATGTCTCCGCTCGCGACTGGCAGCATCGCTTCGGCGGCGGCCAGTTTTGCCAAGGTAAAAGCTTCGACACCTTTTGCCCGCTTGGCCCTGTGCTCGTAACCGCCGACGAGGTGCCCGATCCCGGCCGCCTCGCGCTGAGGACTTTCGTTAACGGCGAGCTCCGGCAGGACTCCTCGACCAGCGACCTCATCTTCGATGTGCCCGCCCTCATCGCCTTCCTCAGCGCGAGCAAGACCCTCCTCGCCGGCACCGTCATCCTGACCGGCACTCCCTCCGGCGTCGGCGCCGCCGCCAAGCCGCCGCGCTTCCTCCAGCCTGGCGACACCGTCTCGATCGAGATCGAGTCGCTCGGAACCTTGACTAATCCGGTCGCCGCCGAGTCCACAGAAGGCGCTTAAATTTTTTCTCCTCTCATGACCTTCGCCGACTGGAAATCCCTCTCGCCTGCCACCGCCGCCCACCTCCTCCACCAACGCGTCGCCTCACTTCCGCCTGCACAACAACGCGCCGCCGTCGCCACCCTCGCATCAGAGTCAGACCTCGCGTCCGCCATCGCAGCCGCTCCGTGCGACGCTCCGCTCGCCGGAATACCATTCGCCGCCAAAGACCTTTTCGATGCCGCCGGTCTGCCCACTTTCGCAGGCTCCCTATTTTTACCCGAAGCCCGCACCGAACACTTGCCCTCGCTAGTCGCGCCGGCTGACGGAGCCTTCATTGCTGATCTTCGAGTCGCTGGCGCGGCGCTCGCCGCCAAGACTCACCTACACGAATTCGCCTACGGTCTCACTGGGGAAAACTCCCACTACGGCGACTGCGATCACCCGCTCTTCCCCGGTCGCACCAGCGGCGGCTCCAGCAGTGGTTCAGCCGCGCTGGTCGCGGCCGGCGTCGTGCCGCTCGCACTCGCCTCCGACACAGGCGGCTCGATCCGCGTGCCCGCCGCTTTCTGCGGTCTCTACGGATTCCGCCTCATCCCCCATCATCGTTGGGTTGCCGACGCTGTAATGCTTGCCCCGAGCTTCGACACGCCGGGCTTCTTCACCTCCACCGCCACCGATATGGGCGCAACGCTCGACGCGCTCGTGCCCGTTGAAGCGGGGAACCCCAAAGCCCATTCGCCAAATCCCAACGGTGAACGCGCTCCTCGTGGCGCCTACCTCCCCCTGCCCGGCCTCGACCCCGAGGTCGCAAACGCCTTCACCGCCGCCGCTTCGCGCCTCGCCGAGCCGCTTGCCCCCGCGCTCGCGGCAGAGCTGACCTCGCTCTTCGCTCCCGCCGCCGAGCTCTACGCCATCATCGGCGGACACGAAACCTGGGCAATCCATGCCCCGTGGTTCGAGCATTATCATGATCGCTACGACCCGGGCGTCCGCGCCCGAATCGAGCGCGCCAGCACCATCACAGCGGCGCAACTCGCACCCGCGCTCGCTCATCGCATAAAAATTCGCGCCGCTTGGGCTGCGCTCTTTCGCGATTACGATTTCATCGTGCTGCCTTCGAGTCCGTGCCCGGCGCTGACCAAGGCCGACTGCACCCTCGCCAACCGGAACCGCATCCTCTCACTCACCGCGCCCGCCAGTATGGCCGACCTGCCCGTCCTGGCGCTTCCTGTCCAGATACCGGACACAGGCGGCCTCACGACCGGCCTTCAAGTAATTGCGCCAACGGTTTCGAACCCCGCCTTCCGCCACGCCCTAGCCCTTCATGGCTGATGCCCGCATTACTTTTGCCGGCGGCTTCAAGAGGCCTGCCCGCACCAAAAGCATCCGGTAGGGCGCGAGCAGCAGCACGGCCATAAAGAGCTTCACCGCGAGGTCGCCAGTCGCGAGTGCAAGCCAGTTCAAATGCTCGCCCGCAAAAGCCAGAGAGAAGAATATCGCGGTATCAAGCACCGAGGCGGCAATCGAGCCGATGAAAGGTGCCTTCCACCAGACCTTTTGTCGCAGTTTATTGAATACAGCAATGTCCATGAACTGCGAAGCGAGAAATGCTGCCGCCGAGGCGAGCGCGATCCGCGGCGGCGCCAGCATCAAGGAAAGCGCGAGGCCGGTGACGAATCCGACCCACGCCATCTGGCGCGCACGTGCGACGCCAGCCCGGCGATTGGCGACATCGGTCACAAAGTAGGCGACCGGGTAGGTGAATGCGCCCCAGGTCAGCCACGTGTTCAGTGGAAACTGCACGAGGTAATTCGAGAGCGCGACGATGCCCGCCATGGCGAGCGCGGAGAGCAGGAAGGAACGGTTCATGGGCGTGGCTTGGCGGCGGAGCGCGACTTCAGGGCGGCGATAAGTTCCGCGGTCCCGGTAGCCATGCTGATGCGCGGCACGTAGCCCAGATCGCGCTGGGCGGCGGTGATGTTGAACCAGTGATCCTTGGCGAGCTCGGCGGCGATGAAGCGCGTCATGGGCGGCTCATCGGCACGGCGGAGGATTGCCCAAGTCGCTTCGCAGACGGCGCCGAGCGCGCAGGCGGCGCCAGAGGGCACGCGGAAGGACGGAAGTGGCGGGCGATCGAGCGCGCGCAAGAGATCATCAATCCATTGCCAGAGGCTGATGGGTTCACCGTTGGTGATGAAGTAGGCGCGACCAGCGGCGGGGCCGGCAGCTTGATCTGCACCGCCACCAACAGCTTGTTCGGCAGCCCCACTTGTAGCCCCACTTGTAGCCCCACCTGCAGCCGAACCAACCAAGCTCTTGTCTATCATTGATTGACAAGAGCTTGGGGCGACAATTTCCGAAGAAGTGTCCATCGTGGATAGACTGGTTGTATTGATGGATGAGGGCAGGAGGGGCAGAAGAGCCTGTTCGGCGAGGAGGTGGGCGTCGGCGGCGTTTTCGACGTGGACCATATCCACCAGATTTTGCCCCCCGCCAACGATACGCAGGCGGCCGGCAGCGGCACGCGCGAGGATGCGCGGCACCAGATGCGGATCGCCGACGCCCCAGATAAGATGCGGGCGCAGCGCGCATGTGGCGAAGCCTGGGACGTTGGCAGCAAGCACCTCCCGCTCGGCGAGTGCCTTCGTGAGCGGATACGGACTAGGGCACGAGGCCGTGAGCGGCAGCGATTCATCGGCGCCCGAAAGCGGCAGGCCGTTGTAAACCACGCTCGGAGTGCTGGTGTAAACAAAGCGCCTCACGCCAGCGGCACGGGCAGCAGCAAGAAGGGTGCGGGTAGCGGCGACGTTATCCTGAAAAAAATCAGTGTATCGCCCCCACACACCCACGCGGGCGGCGACGTGAAAAACCGTTTCAACGCCACGCACCGCCTCGGCGCAGGTGGCGGGGTCAGCGAGCGAGCCGACGACGATGCGCAAGCCCCGCGCGGCTAGGGCGGGTTGGGGCGTGCGGGACACAACGGTCACGGTTCGGCCAGCGGCCAGCAAACGAGTAAGGATATGGCCGCCAAGGAATCCGGTAGCGCCGGTGACCAAAGCCGGGCCTCGATCACTGGTGTGCCGAGCCGCGGAGTCGGAGGCTGCCTTCAGGATTTGGTTCATCGGAATTTGGGATTTCGACGTGGCGTGCAGCTCGGTTCACCGTTTGGGGTCGGACTCGAAACCAATGCCCTTGGTGAGAACCCAGCGGGTAAGTTCGAGGCGGTGAATCTTGGCGTTGTGGCGGGCATCCACGGGAAACTTGGGGTGGAAATAGAAGGTCTTAATCTGAGCGGTGCGAGGGTCGCGCTGCGCGATGGCGCGGAGCGTGCGGGTAAACCGGCGGCACGCGGCGCATGTGCTCATCCACTCGGGCGAAACAGGCTCGATGACGAT
>CAMDHP010000006.1 GCA_945898185.1 Akkermansia muciniphila
TCGCGGGTCATGGCCCAGAGCGCAAGGGCGAGCACCACTGTCAGGCATGCAACCGGCAGAATCCAATCCGGCCGGTTTCGCGGAATATCGCTCATGCGCGGACTACTACGAGAAATTGCTTACCGAAAAATGGCCAGAAAACCGGCATCTTGAGGTAGGCCTTGATAAACAGGTCTGGGATCGGCCGTTTTCTCGACATCGTGTAAGGAAGAAAGCGACCGAAGCACGCTTCAGTAGTGAAGCCGCGGGTTTCCAAGGCCTCTTTGAGTGAGGAATCGCTTAGGGCGACATGGTGGTCCCAGAAATCCCAATACGCTTCCGCGAGGTGTTTAATATTGGGGCCGATCGCGATGAGGCAATCGCCGGGTTTCAGACAGCGACGAGTCTCATCCAAGGTCTTACCGAGGGATGTTTTGTCGGGCAGGTGCTCGAAGAAGTTACTCGTGAAAACTACATCAAGCGAGTGGTCTGGAATTTCCCAGCGTTGAGCGCAATCTTGATAGAGAAACTTCACGTCCGGATTGAGGTGCGCCGGGGTATCAGGATTAAGATCCATGCCGAATTTGGACGCAGCCCGCACATGGTTTCTGAACTCTCCGTAGCCGCAGCCCAAATCGAGGACCGAAGCGTTTTCCGGGATGTATTTCGAGAAAAAATCCCCGACTAATATGCGCCAGACCCGGTTTCGGTAGGCCAACTGCGAAGAGAAACGCTGGGCATAAATACGGCTTAGATCGGCTTGGTCGTTGGCGGGCATGAAAGGGAAGCGGGGGGAATGGAGGCGACTTAGGATGGCTCAGGAGTTCTTTTCATGTAATCCCCGCGCGAGAAGTATTTCTCCATCCATAAATACAGGCAGATAAAGAGGTATCTTGAGCCCATTTCGCGAATTTTGAGTTTGGCCACGCCGTGGCGGCGGTTTCGCCACGTGATGGGTATCGTCGTGAAAGAGTAGCCGCGTATCACCGCTTTAAGGGGAATCTCTACGGTGATATTGAAGTGGGGCGAGAGGATCGGACGGACGCCGTCAATCACGGCGCGGCGATACGCTTTGAAGGCGTTGGTCGTGTCGTTGAGGCCGTGCCTAAAGAGGACGCGGATAAAAAGATTGGCCGTGCGGTTAAGCACATACTTCACGGTTGGGTAATCAATCACGCCGCCACCTTTGATGAAACGACTACCAAACACGCAATCCACTCCTTTGTTAAGCTCCTCCCAGTAGCGGACCACGTCCCGGCAATCGTCGGATTCATCGGCCATCATGATGACAACGGCGTCGCCACTCATCGCATCTAGGCCGCGCGTAATGGCTCGACCGAATCCATGCGGGCCGGGACTTTTCACCGGACGCAGGGCGGAAACCTTTTCTCTCAGGCTTTGGAGGATGGCCCAAGTGGCATCGCTAGAGCCGTCATCCACTACGATGATTTCATGGGGCACGCCACGCAGCCGAAGTTCAAGGTCGAGGTGTTCCACCGTGGAGGCGATGCAGCCTTCCTCGTCACGAGCGGGGATGACGATTGAGAGAAGTTGGAGCGGGGCCGGCATGGGGTGAAATTTCCGTCCTCAAAGAAAGGCGGTGTGACGATAAACGGAAGCCTTGAAATCGCGATGTCGGCGTAAAATCGCTGGGCGATACGCGGCTCTTTTCTGAGACGTGCGGGCTGCGGGTGGAGGCGGCTGGCCCTCTGGCGGTATCAGCGGCTGCTCTTGAACTCACGTTCAAGCCTACGGGGAACCGGGCAGAAGCGGGCGACGTTACAGATTAAGCATATTGAGTAATCGTTCTCATACTCATTCTCGTTCTCGGGCTTGAGTTAGAGTTCGGAGGCCGAGCTGGAGATCGGCGTTCCCTGTGATACCAATCACCGCTTTAATTTAGACTACACGGGTGAGCGCGCGCGTCCCAGCGCACGCTGCCTTGGGGTGAGCGGCTAATCCGCGGGCGGAGGGACCTGCCCATCCACCGTGGGCCCAGAAGCTCGGGGCACCTGTATGACTTCAAATCGCGTTCGAGCTTTCGGGGAGGCGCAAACCCGAGTCCGAGGTCTCCTTCGGGCCTTTAGTGTGTAATGGCGAACCGGAACGGGTCGCTTGCGCTCCCGCTACGTTAAGAGCGTCGTAAGGATGGTGTTGAACGTCGCGCTTGGGCGGAGGGCGGCGGAGGCTTTGGCGTTATCCGGCTTATAGTAGCCGCCGATGTCGGCGGGCTTGCCTTGCACGGCGATCAGCTCGTCCACGATCTGCTTTTCGGAGGACGTGAGTTTTTCGGCGAGGGGGGAGAAGACGGCTTTGAGGGCGGCGTCTTTGCTCTGGGCGGCGAGCGCCTGCGCCCAATAGAGGGCAAGGTAGAAGTGCGAGCCGCGGTTATCAATGCCGGCGCCGACTTTGCGGGCGGGGCTCTTGTCGTGCTCCAGGAACTTGCCGTTGGCGACGTCGAGGGTCTCGGCGAGGACGGTGGCGCGGGCGTTGTTTTGCGTGATGCCGAGGTGCTCGAAGGACGCGGCGAGGGCGAAAAACTCGCCAAGGCTGTCCCAACGCAGGAAGTTTTCCTCGGTGAACTGTTGGACGTGCTTGGGCGCCGAACCACCGGCGCCGGTTTCAAAAAGGCCACCGCCGTTCATGAGGGGAACGATGGAGAGCATCTTGGCGGAGGTGCCGACTTCGAGGATGGGGAAGAGGTCGGTGAGGTAGTCGCGAAGAACGTTGCCGGTCACGCTGATGGTATCGAGGCCCTTGACGAGGCGTTCGAGGGTGAACTGGCAGGCGGCGGCGGGGGGCAGGATGCGGAGATCGAGGCCAGTGGTGTCGTGGTTTTTCAGATACAGGTTCAACTTGGCGATGATTTGGGCGTCATGGGCGCGGGCGGCATCGAGCCAGAAGACGGCGGGGGTGTTGCTGAGGCGGGCGCGGTTGACGGCAAGTTTTACCCAATCCTGGATCGGCGCGTCTTTGGTCTGGCAGGCGCGCCAGACATCCCCTTCGGCCACTTCGTGGCTCAGCAAGACCTGGGGGCTGAGACCTGAAACCTGGGGGTCCGGAATAGTGACGATGCGGACGGTGCCGGGGGCGGAGATCTCGAACGTCTTGTTGTGAGAGCCGTATTCTTCGGCGGCCTGGGCCATGAGGCCGACGTTGGGCACGCTGCCCATGGTCTTGGGGTCGAGGGCGCCGTGCTTTTTGCAGAAATCAATGACGGTCTGATAAACGCCAGCGTAGCAGCGGTCGGGAATGAGAGCGAGGGTGTCCTGCTGCTTACCGGCCTTGTTCCACATCTGACCGGAGGTGCGGATCATGGCCGGCATGGAGGCGTCCACGATGACATCAGAGGGGACGTGGAGGTTGGTGATGCCCTTGTCGGAGTTGACGTAGGCGAGTGCGGGGCCGGCGGCGTAAGCGGCGGCGAGGTCGGCCTCGATAGCGGCTTTGTCGGCGGCGGGGAGTGTTTCGATTTTGGCGAGGAGGTCTCCGAGGCCGTTATTGAGGTCAACGCCGAGGGCGGCGAAAGTGGTGGCGTGTTTGGCGAGGGCGTCATTGAAGAAGACCTTGACGGCGTGACCGAAGAGTATGGGGTCGGAAACCTTCATCATGGTGGCCTTAAGGTGGAGAGAAAGGAGGACGCTCTCGGACTTGGCGCGGGCGATGGCGGACGCGTAGAAGGCGACGAGGTCGGCCTTGCGCATGACGGTGGCGTCGAGGATCTCGCCGGCCTTCAGGGGAGTCTTATCCTTGAGGACGAGGATGCCCTCCTTCGCTGAAGCCTCGGAGGGCGCATCGGCGGGGATGAACTCGATCCGAACCGTCATCGGGGCCGATGCAGTGAGCGACTGCTCGTTGCCGAAAAAGTCACCGGCGGACATGGAGGCGACGTTGGTCTTGGAGGCGGCGGACCAGGCGCCCATGGAGTGGGGATGGGCGCGGGCGTAGTCCTTAACGGCCTTGGGGGCGCGGCGATCGGAGTTGCCCTCGCGAAGGACGGGGTTGACGGCGGAACCGAGGACCTTGGCGTAGCGGGCACGGGTATCTTTCTCAGCGTCGGTGGAGGGTGAATCGGGGTAGGCGGGGAGAGCGTAACCCTTTGCTTGGAGCTCGGCGATGGCGGCCTTGAGCTGGGGGATGGAGGCGGAAATATTGGGGAGCTTGATGATGTTGGCCTCTGGCCGAAGCGTGAGCGCACCTAGCTCGGCGAGAGCGTCGTGGGCTTTTTGGTGGGCCGGGAGCAAGTCGGAGAACACGGCGAGGATGCGGGCGGCGACGGAGATGTCGCGGGTTTCGACGTTGATGCCGGCGTGTTTCGCGTAGGCCTGCACGATCGGCAGGAAGCTGTAGGTAGCGAGCGCGGGCGCTTCGTCAGTGATGGTGTAGATAATCGAGGGAGCGGCGGCGGCGGACATGGTGATAAAAGGGGCTAGGCGCACGTGGCTGGTTGCGGATGGACGAAGAGCAAATGGCCGCGGCGGAGGAGGGTCAAAAGCAATTCCGCCACGGCGCGGAGAAATCATCGGAAGGCCACAAAAAACACCCGAAAAGAGACGAAGATGCAGAAGATTCAGGATGGGGAAGACGCGCGAAAAGGCGCGCATGGAAAGCTTTCAGACCTAGCGTTTCTTGGCGTTCTTCGCGATTAGTCCCTTCGCTTCGATTCACCGGGAAAGTCGATGGACAAAGTTCCGAACTCTTTAGGTGGGGCCTGCCGACGCGTTGGCGGTTGCGGGCTTTTTTTCATCGCAGCGGGGGCGGGTTTCGCGCTGGGTCGGGGTAACATGAGCCAGACTACGTCAGAAACCATTGTCATCCGCGCCGAACCTATCGAGCTGTCCCAGTTGTTGAAATTTGCCGGAATCTTCGGCAGCGGCGGAGAGGCAAAGTTCGCGATCAACAGCGGCGAAGTCACGGTAAACGGCACAGTGGAGCTTCAGGCGCGCAAAAAAATCCTTGGTGGACAAACGGTGGTGATCGCAGGTCGCACCCTGCTGGTGAAGCTGGGCGCTGCGCCGGCGGCGAAGAGGAGGGTGGCGCCAAAGCCGGTCGCGAAGAGCTCGACAAAGCCGGCGGCGCGCGTGCCGGTGAGGGGCGTGGTTCACCCTTTCGCAACGGAAGCGCCAAAGGCACCCATTGAGAAGCCAAGGGGCTTTGCGAAGCCTCCCGGCGGCGCGAGACCGGCCAAGAAGGCGCCGGCTTATCGTGAGCGTCCCGACGATGGTTATGAGGACAAGCAGCCGAAGGAGAAGCCGGCTCTGTCGGCGGCGGGGCAGCGCACGTTTTTCTACACCGAGCTCTTGAAAGCGCAGCAATCGAAGCGGAAGAAGCGTTGAGCGCGTAGTGCGGGCGGGCATGCACAATGTCGCCCCCACTGCCGCATGGGAGAGGTGAATACCGGACAAGCACGGCGGTGGGCCTTGGAAACGGCGAAGAACCTTTCGTCATTGGCAAACGCAGCTTCGCCCAGCAACAAAGTCTGGTCACGCAATGCCTTCGACCCACCCCAAGTCCCTCATCTTTATCGTCGCCTACAACGCCGAAGCGCACCTCGAGAGCGTTTTCAAACGTATCCCTTACGCGCGTTTGCCTGCCGGTTCCGAGGTCATCGTCATTGATGACGCCTCGCCTGACGCGACCTTCGAGATCGGTAAACGCGCCGCATTGTCCTGCCCGGTGCCGGTGCGGGTCCTGAAGAACCCCAAAAACCTCGGCTACGGCGGCAACCAGAAACTCGGCTACCAAATCGCAATCGAGGAAGGGTTTACCGCTGTGGCCTTGCTGCACGGCGACGGCCAATACGCCCCCGAACTACTGCCGGAGATCTTCGCCCCCATTCTCACCGAGGGCGCCGACGTCGTGCTCGGCTCGCGCATGTTGCGCAAGAAGGACGCCCTTGCTGGCGGCATGCCTTTCTACAAGTGGGTCGGCAACCAGATCCTCACCAAAATCGAGAATCGGATGCTTGGCGCTCAGCTCAGCGAATTCCACACCGGCTACCGCGCCTACCGCGTCGCAGCCTTGGAGCGGATTCCGTTTCATTTTAACACGAATAACTTCCACTTCGACACCGATATCCTCATCCAATTTCTACGGATCGGCTCCACTATCAACGAGATTCCCATTCCCACCTTTTACGGAAACGAGGTCTGCCACGTTAACGGCTGGAAATACTTCTACGACTGCATCCGCAGTTGCACTCACGACTGGCTCACGAAGAAAGGTATTTTCTACTGCCGCCGCTTCGACCTCGCTCCGCCGGCCGGCCGTTACGAGTCCAAGCTTGGCCTCAAGCACTCATCCCACGCCGTGGCGGTCGCATTAGTGCCCGATGGCAGCAAAGTCCTCGACCTCGGCGGCGGCAACGCCTGGGTGGCCGACTTTCTTTCAACCAACAAGGGCTGCACGGTGGAGATCGTGGACAACTTTTTCCGCGAGGAGCCACCGATCCGCCATCGGATGATCAATCACGATCTCTCCACCCCGATAAACTTCGCGCTACCGCCGACGGAAATCGTGATGTTGATGGACATTATCGAGCACATCCCGAGGCAGAACCACGTCGCGTTGCTCGACCGCCTGCGCGAGGAACTGGATGCCCCGCCAGTTAAGCTGGTCATCAGCGTGCCCAACACCGCATTTCTACCCCTGCGGGTCGTTTTTATGTTCCTAGGCCGCCTCAACTACGGACGGCGCGGCATCCTCGACGATACCCACGCGTTTCTCTTCACCAAATCCTCGCTCAAGGAACTGATGGAAGGGTGCGGCTACGATATCCAGCGCTGGCACCACACGCCCGCGCCCTACGAACTGGCCTTCGGCCCAGGAATAATCGCGCGCAGCCTGACTGCGGTGCATGCCACTGCCGCCCGTCTGCTGCCATCGCTCTTCGCCTACCAGCACATCATCGAAGCCAGCCCGCGCCCCACCGTATCCACCTTGATCGGTAAATGCTTTGAAAACTCGCAATGCCCGCGGACGGCGGCTTTGACCGTATCAAAGCCGTGAGCAGCGTCTCAAAAACGGAAGGACGACACAGATGTCGTCCCTCCAAAAAAGGGATGGGGGGCCTCCGGCGTGTGGACCTGGCCGCCTATGATAGGCTCTACCCTAATTCCAATTCCGGGCTCGAGCGAAACCGCCCTACCCGCGCCCAATCAACAAAAGCGCTC
Organism: Akkermansia muciniphila; assembly: GCA_945898185.1. Classification (GTDB taxonomy): domain Bacteria; phylum Verrucomicrobiota; class Verrucomicrobiia; order Opitutales; family Opitutaceae; genus IMCC26134_A. Next base: position 7,152 of record CAMDHP010000006.1, read on the forward strand.
GCTGCTTAGAGCCCAAGGTCGAAGAGACGGACGTTACCGGCCTTAGCGATGGCGGCACCACCCTTGTCCAACTCGTCGAGGTTGTCCATGACGTCGAGAAAACGGGGCCGCCATATCTGTGGGTAAAACCACTCCGGGCGGGTGGTCTCGGTCCAGAGCTTTCTGGTATAGAGAAGCACTGCCTGGTCGAAGTTAACCGCGATGACGTAGCGGATCCCCTGCCCTTTCAAATAATCGGCGAGCGCTCTGGAACCCTTTTCAAACGGAATACCCGGAGGCGGGCTGGATCCACCAACGGCGTTGATGGAGTAGATCGGGTTGCGCTTGTAGTTGAGCAAATAGCTCGCATCCACCATCGAAAGAATCTTGGCACCTTCGGGCACCAATCCCTGTAAATCGGCGTAAGCCTTGTTGAGGCTGGGATCGAAGAATGGCTTCACTACTTTCATCTGGGCAGACAGCCCGGTCGCTTGCTCTCGAAGTTCGCTTCCACCCTGGGTGGCATTGGCAAATAACAACCCACTCAAGGCAAGTGCCACGGCGGCTACCGGGACTTGAAGCCGCTCCGAAAAAGGCGTCGTGGATTCCGCCGCGTGCGCTCGCGCCGATTGCTGTAAAACGGCGCAAAGGTACCAAAGCCCCATCGGCACAAAAATCGGATAGAGATAACGATACTGGTCAAGGTAGGCTAGCGCGCTGAAGCGATGCAAAATCACCCCGGCGGCGAAGACCGTTGCTCCGAGAATCACCCGCGTGGACGGATAGATCGGGTAAAGCGCCGCCACCCCGAGCAAGGCAAACATCCCCAGCGTAGTCGGGGCGGTAAAAAAGCCCAACACGCCGCCTATATTCTCCGACTGGGTTTGAAAGGAATAGGTTTGATAGGCCTTACTCACGAAGCCGCTCAAAGGCGGCACCATGGGAGTTCCATTCGATGTATAAAGGACGATCATGAACGGCAAAAGCACCAACACACAGGCCCCACCTGAGACGATATACGGACGAAGGCTATGCGAAATCATCGCCCGGGGTTCTGACCGGGCACCGCGCCAGAAATCCGCCACCGCCAAGGCGCCCATGATGGCACCCGCTGCAAACGTGAAGGTGGGGCGAATGCTACAAGCGCCGGCCATGAGCACGCCCACTGGCACATAGCCAATCCAGTCCTTGCCGGAGGCTTTTGCCATACGCTCCCAGGTCGCCAGCATGGCCAGCAGAAGGCAGCCGCCGACCATCGCGCCGTTGGTGCTGATACGCGGCACCGGGACGAACCAGAAAGTGAATAAGAGCACAAAGCCGACGGTCGCGTGCTGCCCCTTCAGCCCCCGCGTGGCCCCGAGCAAAATCCCAAAAGTCACCAGCATGGCGAGCCCCCGATCGGGAACGTGTCCGTTTCGCTCGCCGCCGACAATCATCACGATAGCCTGCAGGAGCGACTGCCCGCCAAAGGTGCCTGCACGTTGAAAACTGAAGGGCTCGATGAGCGTGCCAGTCTGCAAAATCTTCACCGGCAGCATAAGGTAACAGACGAGGTCGTCGTTTGGATCTATATGGTGTGGCCACGCAATCGAGGAGGCGAAGGCCAAGGCTGCCAATCCGCCGAGGACGATCCCAGGAACCGTCACCCGAAAGTCGGCCCAAGTGGGCGGCTTTTTTAGCAAGGAATCCACCGCGAAGCCCGCCGCGGCGACCACGCCAGAGATCACCACGATACTCAGCACCACCGCGACGGCCAGATGCAGCGCCATGAGCACACCGCCAATAGCGAGCACTACGGCCATGCCCCACGCCGCCTTCAACCCCCAGCCGAGGTCGTCAAACTCGCGGCGGTTTAGCGTCCGCCGCAACAGTTCGCCGTAACCGAGGAAACTCGCGAAGATAAAGGAGCTCCACCACAGGACTGGAAAATAAGCAGTATGCACGATCAGAATTGGAAGAAATAAACCCTCGGAAGTTAGGTCAGGGGCAGCGCTCGTAAAGGGGAAAGGCTGAGCAGTGCTGGAGGGTCTAAGCCACTCCGGCGTGGCACGGGCATCTTGCCCGTGTTCCGCTCCGCTACCAAAGGCGTCCCGTATCTTCGACCCCAAGCCCATGGGCGGGACGCCCATGCCACTTCAAACCCCCAGCGCGAGGCCGTCCCTCCGGTGGATCTGTGTCCATCCGTGATCATGTGTGCTTCAAACTGTCTGCTTTGGGTTTATCCACGGCCCGCGCGGCATTCGCGGTCGGTTTGAACTGCCGTTTTTAATCTCAAACACCCTGCTGAACTTAGCTGCGGTTTGCCGCCGGCGGATCGGTCTCTCGCCTTAGAAATCTTTGCGGTTACAAACTTCGGCGGTTTTTTTATGAGCGGCAGGTTCCCCTTGCAAACACCGTCTGCGTAGGTCCCTTACACATTGCTTACGCCGTCATCCGACGACTTCGGTCGCAGGAACACGGCACCCACCAAGCGACTCAAACCCTCCTTCAACTCGCTCCATCATGAATCCTCTGTATCTCATCCTCCTCTTTATCGGGCCGATGCTTTTCGGCTTCTATGCGCAAATGAAGATCCGCAGCGCTTACGCCAAAAACCTCCAGGTCGGCTCGCGCGGCGGAATCACCGGCCGCGAGGCGGCCGAGGCCGTGATCCGCTCGGCAGGCATCAACGATGTCGAGATCGTCGAAGTCCCGGGCCAACTGAGCGACCATTACGATCCAATGCATAAGCGTCTCGCCCTCTCGTCGGACAACTATCGCGGCACCAGCCTGGCCGCCCTCGGCGTCGCCGCCCACGAGGCGGGGCACGCAATCCAGCATAAGGTCGGCTACAGCATGATGACCGTTCGCCAGACCCTGGTTCCAGTCACCCAAATCGCGTCCAGCGTTTCCACCTTCGTGATGATCGCCGGCTTCTTTCTCGCAGGCGCTTTCGGCCCCGGCCTGCTCTGGATTGGCGTGATCGCCCTTTCCGTGATCTGTTTGTTCCAGTTCGTCACGCTGCCGGTGGAGTTCGACGCCAGCCGTCGCGCCAAAGAGCAACTGGTGGGCCTCGGTATCCTAGACCACGACGAGATGGGCGGCGTGAAAGAAACGCTCGACGCCGCCGCGCTTACCTACGTCGCCGCCTTTATCGCGGCACTCGGTTCCTTGCTTCACCTCCTCCTTATACTGATGGGCAACCGAAACCGCGATTAGTGCGGCTCCGCCGGATCAATCGGCGACAGTTTCAGACGCAAAAAAGCCGCCCCCATCATGGGGCGGCTTTTTGCGTTTTTGGCCCAACGTTCTTCTATATCTTTTCAATTCAAGTTATTCGCGTAAGTCGCGGTCGATTTAAAAAGCCGTCTTTAGGTCCCAGTGTAAGAATTGAATCCGAAGGGGCGGCGCGCCGTCCTGCTTTACATCAACAAATCTGCGAGCGGCATTACTCACTTCGTAAATCCCTAATACCTAATTTTTAGGGATGGCCTCCAAGCTGGCGACACGAAAGCCGATATTGCTGCCCTCGTGCGTCACGGCGGAATTGTTCTGGAAAGACGAACGAATCACTCCTTCCGGGATGAGCCACGAGCCGCCTCGCACTTCACGATCGAAGGCGCTAGTGGACTCGATCTACTCCTTCGATTTATCGTGTCGGTTTATTTCACAACAGTGGCCGCAAATGGACTCGGTCCACTCCATTAGGTTACCCCCTTGGTCGAAGGTGCCTTAGGCGCTCGGCGCGTCCACATACGCGCCGACGTCTGTCGCTCCCGGACCGTTAAAGCCGCCATTGGCGAAATCACCGTCGGCATGGTTCGCAGCATTAATGGTCGTAAACGCTTTGTTGTCGCCGACCGGATCGCTCCTCGTTGCATGTAGCCAATAACCGCCTGCGCCGCTTATCTTCAGCGGGTCGTAATACGCCGCTTTTTACCACTCGTTCTCACTTGTAACCATCCACTTAGCGCCCAAGTTGCGCGTCGCACTGGCATTCTCTGGATTTGCCACGCTGCCGAGGGTGTAACTGTCCGTTTCCGTGCTTCCGTTGCCCTGTCCGTTGCTTAGCCAGTTGGTGAGACGTGTCGCATCCCAAAATGATACATAATTACCCGGTTGAAAATCAAACCCAAGCTTTACCGCGTAAGTAGAACTTCCTTTGCTGCCAGATCGCTTAATGCTGCCATATTGATGCGAGTTCATTCTCGAATTGTAGAGGCCATGGGTATCTTTCGCCGCTACCTCGTTCAAGAACTCCGCATACTGCGTATTTGTCGGCTTTAAGTGCAGCGCATTTTAACTTCCAGATGTTTTCTCACGATAGTATCTCTGCGAAAATAACTAGGCCTGCTTCTCAAGTTTAATTTACGTCTAGCTTAAAAATAAACCGTCAATCATTGCGCTTACGCCGCGTGAAAACCGCCTTCGCGGAGAAACAGCGGCCGAGCGCAACGCGCCGCATGAGTCGGGTTGTGGGTCACAAGCACCAACGCGGCGCCTTCCTCCGCGCAGAGCGCGAGCAGGAGGTTGATCACCGAGTCGCCGCTGCCTTCATCGAGATTACCCGTAGGCTCGTCGGCAAGAATCAGTTTCGGACTGTTCATCAATGCCCGGGCGATAGCCACGCGCTGACGCTCGCCGCCGGAGAGCTTTGCCGGCACATGGCCCGCGCGCTCCGCGAGGCCGACGCGACGCAGCAATTCCACCGCCCGCGCCCTTTCGGGCGAGCCGATTTTGCCGAGCAGGCGCGCCGCGAGCAGCACGTTCTCCAGTGCGTCCAGCTCCGGCACGAGGTAGAATGACTGGAACACCAGCCCGATCAGCCGCCCTCGCGCCGCTGGTGTGATCGCAGGCACGCCTTCCCAACGGATTTCGCCCGCGTCGGGTGCATCGAGTCCGGAGAGTAGGTTGAGTAGTGTGGATTTACCCGAGCCCGACTCGCCTCGGATAGACACGCTCTCTCCCGCCGCCACCGCGAGATCCACGCCGCGCAGCACCTCCAGCCGACGTTCGCCGCTGACGAAGCTTTTGTGCAGCCCGGTTGCAACCAACAAGCACCCGTGCTTCGCATCCTGTTTTAACACGTGCTCGTTCATTGGAAATTGGTCGTTCGCCATCGTCGTTCAACGCGCTACTCCGAGCGCAGCGCCTCCACCGGTTTTAGTTTTGCCGCCCGCCAGGCCGGAAGCAGGCCGGCCAAAGTCGAGACAAAGAGCGCGCTTACGACTATGAGCAGGAGATCCTTGCCCGAAAGATAGGCCGGCAAATTACTGAACTGATAAAACCGCTCCAAGGCCTCCGCACTCCCGGTAAGTTTAGTGAAGCCCCCCACTAAGTCGTTGCGGAAATGCACCACGGTGAAGCCCAGCGCCAGACCTGCCGCCGTGCCGGCGACACCAATAATAATGCCCTGGTAACAAAAGCACGCCGCAACCTGCCCCGGCGTCGCGCCCAGCGCACCGAGCAGACCGATCTCGCGGGTCTTGCGCACCACTGCAATCAGCAGCGAGGAAGCCACCGAAAAGGCCGCCACCACGATAATGAAAAGCAGGAGGAAAAAAATCATGTTCTTCTCCAGTTGCAGCACGAAGAGAAACTCCTGGTTCGCATCCATCCAGGTCTTGGCCACGCCGTCCACCGGAAGGGCGCGGTTAATCTTTTTCGCGACCTCGTCGGGGTCGGCGCCGTCCATGAGTTTCACGTTGATACCGTGCACCGCGTGACCGAGCCCGTAGAGCTCCTGCATGGTGCGCAGGGTCACGATGACGACACTGCTGTCGAGTTGCTGGTGGCCGATCTCAAAGATGCCGCAGACCGTGAGTTCGCGAGGCAGCAGGACCTCGTCGTTTTTCAGCTTCTCCAAGAGCAGCGGCGAATACACCTCGATGGTGCTGCCGAGCCGCGCGCCGATGGTCATCGCGAGTTGTGAGCTTAAGATAACGCGGTCGTCGTCGAGGTCGTCAAATTGCCCGGCGATGATGTATTTTCGGAGCGGGACCACGCCGTCCACGTGGTCCAGGTCCACGCCCTGGATGGCGGGAAACGCCGGCTTCCGTTGATGCTCGATCATCGCCACGCCCTCGGCGAAGGGCGTCGAAGCCGCCACGCCTTGAACCTTGTTAACCGCCGCTTGCACGAGCGCCGGAGCGTTGATCAGGCCGGAGCTGCGCACCTGCACTTCGCCCTGGGTATTGACGATCATCTTGCGGATCTCACGGCCGAAGCCGCCCATCACCGAAATGGAAACCACCAGCAAAGCCACGCCGAGCGCCACTCCCAGCATGGAGATGGCGGTGAAAAACGGAAACCTCCGCCCGGTCGGGAAAAGCTGCTTGAGAGCGAGATAGAGCGGCCAGGACATTTGAGGAAAAAGACTGAAAGTCTGAAGGGCTGAAAGGCTGAACGAAGAGGTGGCGGAGGCGGCAGGTTTCTTAACTTTTTAGCCTTCAGTCTTTCAGTTTTTTCAGCCCTTTGCATCACGGAGCTGCGGGAAGAGGATCACGTCGCGAATGCTCTCCGCGCCGGTGAGCAAAATACATAGACGGTCAATACCGATGCCCATCCCTCCCGCCGGCGGCATGCCATGCTCCAGCGCGAGCAGGAAATCGTGATCAATCCTCTGCTGCTCCTCGCCGGCCTGCGCCTCGAACATCGCGCGCTGCACATCGGGGTCGTTTTGCTCCGAATACGCCGGTGCAACCTCCATGCCGCCGATGATCAGCTCAAAGACATCAATCGTCGTCGCGTCGTCCTGCGTGATCTTGGCCAGCGGGCAAAGCTCTTTGGGCAGATGCGTAACGAAGGTCGGCTGGATGAGCGTCGGCTCGATGAGTTTGCCGAAAATCTCGTTCGTCAGTTCAAACTCTTCCCACTTCGGGTCCGCGAAGACGCCGAGTTTTTGCACGCCCGCCACCTTTTCTTCCTTGCTCCGTCCGAACCACTGCGCGTCGCCGGTCTTTTCGATAATGAGGTCTTTGTAACGCACTTCGCGCCAGTCCGCGCCGAAATCGATCATCTCGCCGCTCTGCGCGTGCTTGATCTTCATCGTGGGGCGACGCGGCGCGTCCTCGCCTTCGCCTTCGGGCTCGGTCGGCTTCACCACGTCGCTCACGAGATGGGTAATCAGGTCCTTCACCAGTGTCATCATGCCGCGATAGTCGGAGTAGGCCTGGTAAACCTCGAGCATGGTGAACTCGGGATTGTGGCGGCGCGACACGCCTTCGTTGCGGAAATTCCGCCCGATCTCAAAAACGCGGTCGTAGCCGGCGACGAGCATGCGCTTGAGGTAAAGTTCCAGCGAGATGCGCAGCACGAAATCGGTGTTAAGCGCGTTGTGGTGGGTCTGAAAGGGTCGCGCCGCCGCGCCGCCCGCCACGCTCTGCAACACCGGCGTCTCCACTTCGAGGAACTGCCGGTCCTCCAGAAAACGGCGCACGGCGCTCACGATGCGCGCCCGCGTCATGAGACGGTGCCGTGACTCGGTGTTCACGATGAGATCCAGGTAGCGTTGACGATAGACCTGCTCGGAGTCGGTCAGCCCGTGCCATTTTTCCGGCAGGGGCCGCAGCGCCTTCGATACAAGTGTGAACGCATCCACGCGGATCGTGATCTCGCCGGTTTTGGTCTTAAAAAGCGGGCCGCTCACGCCGATGATGTCACCGAGATCGAGTGACTTCTTGAATACGGCATAGCGCTCCTCACCGATGACATCTCGACGGAAGTAGAGCTGGATCGGCCCCTGCTGATCTTGGATCTTCACGAAAGAACTGCCGCCCTGCACGCGAAACGTGATCAGGCGCCCCGCCGCCGAGACGGGCGTCACGTAATCCTGGCCGTCAACGTAAAGCGCCTTGGCGTCCTGCGAAAAGTGAGTCTGTTCCGCGTTGGCGCGGAAAGGATCGAAGCCACCTGCGCGCAGCTCGGCCAGCTTCTGGCGGCGCACTGCATGTTGGTCATTGGAAATATCATTAAGGTTCTCGCTCATGGGATCGGTCACCGTGAAGCCCGCTCCGCCCTCGCGCAAACCGATTATCCGCCGTAGCGATCTCCCGCTCGCAGGGTCGGCATTACCATTTGCACCCGTGCTCGTTTTTTCACATCCGTAGTGCTAGGCTCTTCCTCCCGCCATGCCACGACTTCCCCAGTTTTTCCTGCCCGCCCGCGCCGTTAACAATGGCACCTTTGATTTACGCGCGTTCGCCCAAGTTTCGTTGCTCAAGTGACACCCTCCGCCGTTCCCATCCTAGCCACCAGCGACTGGGGCCGCACCCGCTACGAACCCGCGTGGCGCGCTCAGGAGGCCCTCGTCGCCCGCCGCCTCGCTGGCGAAATTCCAGATACCCTCGTGTTCACTGAGCACGAACCCGTTTACACCGTGGGCCTGCGCAGCGCTGCTGAGAAAAACCTCGTCTGGGACGCCCCCCGCCTCGCCCGCGCCGGCATCGAGGTCGTCAAAACCAACCGCGGCGGCGACATCACCTACCACGGCCCCGGCCAGATTGTCGCCTACCCGATCGTGAGCCTCGACACCCGCCGCGATCTCCACGCCTACCTTCGCTTTCTCGAAGAAGTGCTCATCGCGACCGTCGCGCGGCTTGGCCTAGCCGCCGAGCGCCGCGATGGGCTTACCGGCATCTGGATTGGTGCGCGCAAGGTCGCCGCAATCGGTGTTTCGGTGCGCCGCTGGGTCTCCTACCACGGCCTCGCGCTCAACGTCTCCCCTGACCTCGCGCACTTCACCGGTATCATCCCTTGTGGCATCGCCGCAGCCGACGGCACGGTCACCTCCCTCGCCGCCGAACTCGCCGACCGGGGCTTGCCCGCGCCAACGCTCGCCGAGGTTCGCGCCGTCCTGGCCGCCGAATTCGCAGCCCGTTGGCCAGCCTTTCTCTCGCCTGCTTTCGCCTAATGCGCCTCAGTCCTCCGCCTACTCATATGTTTTTCTTTTTGCGCTTTCTGCATCTCTTTGCGGTGTTCTCCCCCTTATCGCCCCGATGAACGACACTACGCGCAAACCCGCTTGGCTCCGCGCCAAACTCCCTTCCGGTCCCGGCTACAACGCCGTGCGCAAGCTCGTGGACGACCATAAACTCCACACCGTCTGCCAGAGCGCCCAGTGCCCCAACCTCGGCGAATGCTGGTCGCGCGGCACCGCCACCGTGATGATTCTGGGCAACATCTGCACCCGCTCCTGTAACTTCTGCGCCATCCAGACCGGCCGCCCCACCGAATTCGATCTCGGCGAACCCGCCCGCGTTGCCGAGGCCGTCGCCGTCATGGGCCTGCGCCACTGCGTCATCACCTCCGTCGCTCGCGACGAGCTCAAGGACGGCGGCGCCGCCGTCTGGGCCGCCACCATCCGCGCCATCCGCCACCTTAATCCCCAGACCGCCATCGAGGTCCTCACCCCCGACTGGAAGGGCCAGACCGATCTGCTCGACCTCGTGCTCGACGCCAAACCCGACATTTTTAACCACAACCTAGAGACCGTCGAGCGCCTCCAAAAACCCGTCCGCGTCCAAGCCCGCTACGATCGTTCCCGTCTCATCCTGCGCCACGCCAAAGCGCGCGGCTTCACCACCAAGACCGGCATCATGCTCGGCCTTGGCGAGGAACAACACGAGATCGAGCAAACGCTTCGCGACGTCGCCGCCGACCAGACCGACGTTCTCACCATCGGCCAATACCTCCAACCCACGCCGCAACACTGGCCCGTCGCCCGCTGGGTCCACCCCGATGAGTTCATCCGTTGGAAAGAATTCGGCCTCGGTCTCGGCATCGGTGTCGTCGAGAGCGGCGCGATGGTGCGCTCCAGTTACCACGCCGACGAGCAGTCAAAAAAATACACCGGCGTCGAGCACCTCAACACCGCCAACGCTCTCGCCAGCGTCTGATACCCACCTCCCCTGGCAGTGAGAGCTTGGCCAAGGTTAGCCCGATTTACGGCTGTTTTTGACCGCGGGTTGCGCGGCTGAATGTGCACGCCAGAACCGTTACCGTGTGGCCCAACCGTTCAGATTTTTAACGCGAGGACGCAAAGAATTTCCTTTTGTCGCCGTGGCCTGCGTCGTGCATGTTAATCCCATGTTTACCCGTTTTGTTCACCGTTTCAGTCTCTCGCTGGCGTTTACATCGTTCACCGTCTGCGCTTCCGCTGCCGAGGCACTAGTCGAATTGGTTCCCGCTTCCTCGCTCATTTCCCCCGCGCCCGGCACCCTCGTCTCCGGCCCGATGCTCGGCTACCGCACCCATCGCGAGGTCTTGATTTGGCTCGAAACCCGCGACGCCGCCGAGGTGAGCCTCACTTACCAACTCGCCGACACCATTGAGGCCACCGGCCTCACGCCGGTCATACCTGCCAGTCCCGCGAAAACCGAAGCCGGCCTGAGCGTGTTCACCTTCGCCAGCAACGCGCCATCCGTTGCCACCGCGGTAGTGACGATCACCCACCGCGCCCCTGCTGTCTCACCCGCCGGCACCCAGCCGCAGAAATTTGTGCTCCCGTTGCTCGAGATGGGCCGCCGCTACACCTATTCAATCACCGTGGACGGCAAACCGCAGATCTTCCCCTACCCGCTCGGTTTCCAGACCACCGACCAATGGGAATGGCGCAAACCCGAACCGGATTTCTCCTTCCTCTTTGGCTCGTGCGCCTACCTCAATGACCCTACCTACGACCGCCCCGGCAAGCCTTACGGCCAAGGCACCGAAATCTTCAAACACATGGCCGAGAGCGGCGCCGACTTCTGCCTCTGGGGCGGCGACAACATCTATCTCCGCGAGGCCGACTTCTCCTCTGAGAGCGGCATCTGGTATCGCTACTCCCACGACCGCGCCACCGCCGACCAGCAAAAGCTCTTCGCCGTCATGCACCATTACGCCACGTGGGACGACCATGACTACGGCAACGACAACGCCAACCAGTCCTTCGAGTTCAAGGACATCACCCTCGCCGCCTTCAAGGCCTACTGGGGCAACCCCACCTACGGAGAGTCCTCCAATCCCGGCGTCTACGGCAAATTTCTCTGGAGCGACGCCAGTTTCTTCCTGATGGACGACCGCACCTATCGCGATGAAACCACTCTCGATCAGGACAAGGTTCACCGCAAGACCGCCTGGGGCGACCGCCAGTTCAACTGGCTCAAACAATCCCTCCTAAGCGCCCAAAGCAAAAAAAGCCAGCGCTTCAAGTTCATCATAAGCGGCGGCCAGGTTATCCAGTCTGTGATCAAAACCGCCCGCTCGGAGACCCACGAACTCTACCGACGCGAACGCGAAGAGCTCATTGATTTTATCCGCGAAAACAAAATCACCGGCGTCATCTTTCTCACCGGAGATGTCCACCACACCGCCCTTTACCGCCGACCGCTCGACGAGGCCGGCACCCAGTTCATTTACGAGCTCACCTCGTCGCCCCTTTCGTCGAGTTCCTGGGCCGCTGCCGCCAGCGAGAAAGCGGATGACCCTGCCGTCATCGCCGGGACCATCGTCGGCACCCAGAACTACTGCAAAATCAGCGCGACCGGCACCGAAGACACCCGCGCCCTTGTCATCCGCTGCTACGATAAAGCGAACGTTTTCCAGTGGGAAAAAACCATCCCCGCCTCTGCCCTTGAGCTCCCCCCTGCCGCCAAGCCCGCCGCCACGGCACAATAAGGGTGAGGGCCCTTTCCTTTTATTAAGCTCTCATTTCCGCGTCGATCCACCCATCCGTGGAATTTTTGGATAAGACCTGCGGATCACAAAATTCCCTCAACCCTGCGGGCGTTCGTTGAGGCCGAGATAACTAAAGATGAGGCTGAAGAGAATGGTTTGAAACCCGATCGAGGCGAGCGTGCGGCCAGCGATCACGGTGCGCGTCGCATCTTGCGGATTAAGGTCGCCAAAGCCCCCGGACGCCCAACCGAGTAGAACCGAGGCAATCACCACGAAACCCGCGATCAATACGAGGCCGCCGCCGATGAGGCCTTTTTCCAAGGTGTAAACCTTGAATGCCTTCGTTAGCCCGCCGCTCGGAGGCAGCAGGCCGTGCGTGAACGCATAGATACGCGCGAAACAGGCGAAGAGGATCATCTGGTAACCAAAGAGGAAAACGAGGCCGGAGACCTCGAGGGTGTTGAGGTCAAAGTTAACGCCGCCGACGATGATCGGTCCGGCCAGCAACCGCAAGAGGGCCAAGCCGCCGACCAAGAGCGTCAGGATTCCCGGATAAAGAAGCAGCCACTTGGGGGAAAAAAGCAGCATGAAGCGCAGGTGGCGCCAGCCGTCACGCCAGCTGCGCAGGTGCGGCGGACGGGAGCGGCCGTCTTTGTGCAGTGTGATGGGGACCTCGAGAATATTGAGTTTAAGCAGCGAGGCCTTGATCACCATCTCGGAGGCGAACTCCATGCCAGTGGTGCGCAGATCCATTTTTACGAACGCGGCCTTGGTGAGGCCGCGCAGGCCGCAGTGAAAATCCTGGCTGGGGCACTTGAAAAGCAGGCGTCCGATAAAGGTGAGCACCGGGTTGCCGATCCACTGGTGTTTCCAAGGCATTGCCTTGGGCATAATGGTGCCGCCGCCACGAGGCATACGGCAACCCATGACGAGGTCTGCACCGGCGCGGAGTTTCTCAATGAAAGGCGTGATTTTAGAGAAATCGTAGCTCAGGTCGGCGTCGCCCATGATGAGAAAGCGACCGCGGGCTGCGCTCATGCCGCCGCGAAGCGCATTGCCGTAGCCGCGCGCAGAGATGGGCACGACGCGGGCACCGAGTTTCGTGGCGATTTCCTGAGACCCGTCGGTGCTGCCGTTGTCGGCGATGAGGATTTCGCCCTCGACCCCGGCGGCGGCGAGACCGGCGCGTGCGGCGGCGATGCAGCCAGCGAGGGTCTCCGCTTCGTTGAGGCAGGGCATCAACAGAGTGACTTCGGGGGTATCGCCTGAGGTTTGGGAAACGTTCATCGTGCCTTCAAAACGAAGAGCGTGGCGAAGCAGGCAACGCCAAAAACCAAGTCATCACGGTCATTTCAAATGGACGGAAGAGCGCATGAGCTTTCCTCGGAGTGACCAGCGTCCTGGCGGGACTACGCTGCCGGCGCGGATGCTCATCGGGTCGAGAATGAGGACGGTTCCGAAAATGGGAGGCACCGCGGCGGCGCGTCAGTCGTGGCCGGGCTCGTCTTCGAGAAAGATCCATTTATCGACGTCTATTTTGTGGCGGTTGAGCGCCTCGGCATACTCGGGTTTTTTGACCAGACTGGCCGGGGAGTTCATCACCATCTGGATCTTCTCGTTCGGGATGTGGTGACGCAGAAGAATGATCAAGGAATCGTAGTCACGGCTATCGTAGCCGACGCCGAGTTTACGGTAGGCGTCGTCGGAGGAAAGGGCCTGGTCGGTCTCAGTCATCATGCGATCGGTGGCATGGGCACCGAAACCGGCGCCGCGTCCGTCGTTGTGGAGGAGAAGCATGGCACCCACGCCGTAGGTGACGATGTGTTTGACCGACTGCTTCATTTTGTCGCGGTTCTCCACCGCGCGCAGGGGGAAACGGTTAAAGAGCGACTCGCTGTGCAGGCGCACCACGGGCAGGTCGCGGATGCGGGGCGTGCCGTAGGTGAGCACCACAAAATCCTGCGAGGTCACGATGTCGTAGTAAACGTGAACCTTGAACCAGTAGGGCGTGGTGAGCAGGTCGAGGATGGGGTCGTCGGGGTTGTCGCGTTTAAAGTAGCTAAGATTATCCACCGAGATTTTGACGAAGTAACGATTCTCTCGGATGGAATGGTAACTGAGCACGAGCGGATGCGGGCCGGCGGTGTAGCGGCTCATGCCGTCGTGTTGGAAGAGCTCGTTGAACTGGGCGCCGGTGAGGAGGATGTCGTTGTCCACCGGCTTCATGGGGAGGAAGTAGCTGGCGGAGTAAATAAAGCGGCGGGCCTCGGGGAGCGCGTAGGGCTTGAAGGGGACGACCGGCTCGGGCGGGAGGGCGCGTTTGACGAGCGTGGCGGAGGGGCGTTTGAGGATGTGGCCGCCGGCGGCTTTAGAGGTGAGGTAGGCGAGGTTAAAGGGCGAAGGCTCGAACTCGAGGGCCTCGGTGCCGGCGACCGTGAGACCTTGGGCCTTCATGGCATCAACCTTATCGGGGTTATTGGTTAGGACGGTAAAGGAAGCGGTGATCCCGAGCAGGTAGCAGATGTGGGAGATGTTGTCGTAGTTACGGTGGTCCTTTTTGAGGCCCATCGCTGAATAGGCGGCGAAAGTGGAGAGCTGGTCGAGGGATGCTTGCACAAGCATGCGGTCGCGGGCCTTGCCGACGTAGCCGACACCGCGGCCCTCTTGCATGAGATAGAAGAGGATGCCCTTGCCCTTCTCCGCGATGACCTTGAAAGCGCCCTCGAGCTGCTGCACGCAATCGCAGTCGCAGCCGCGCAGGGTTTCGCTGGTGACGCAGGAGGAGTGGAGGCGGGTGTGGAGGGTGGTGGCATTGACGATGTCGCCGAAGGCCAGGGCGATGATGTAGTGCTTATCGATAATGTCTTGAAAAACATGGGCGCGGAAGTGACCGAACCGAGTATCGAGCTTGCAGGTGGCAATGTAGAGCGTCGTGCCGTAGAGCGGACGATCATCCAACGCTCGGGGGGCTACGAGGGCGCCAGTGGCATGCTGAAGCTCGGCGACGACCGCGTCGAAAGCGCCGCCAAGACTAGCTTCGGCACTCGGTTTAGCCGGAACGGGGGCGCGAGGGATGGCGGTTGAATGCATTTAGTAGCGGAGAACGTAGCTGAAAAACGGGACGATAGGGAAGAATTGGAAAAAGAAAATCACCGTGATCACATAACGGAGGGCCATGAAGGTGAGAAATTCCCCAAAGGCGTGGGCGGGCTCAACGGCACTGCGCACGACGTCTGCCGCGCGTTAAAGCCCCCGATGTAGTTGAAAGCCTGTGACACTGCAGTCATCGATACGGAGCACATCGGAATGCTGATCAACCCGGTGGTTTATCAAACCATGGCCGACGCGAGACCATGGCCGGCAAGAACCAGGCTTGCTCCGCTGCCTTTGGCGCGGCGGTCTAAAGCTAAAACCTTCAATGCGCGTAAAACTCGACTGGTTTCTAATCGGCATGATCGCCGCGGTGGGTCTCGCCTGGGCCTATCCGCAGCTCGGCGCAAAGAACGGACCCCTGCATCCCGACCTCATCAACAAGGCGGGCGTCGCGCTGATATTCTTTCTGAACGGCGCCGCCCTCGCCTTTGCCTCATTCAAGTCAGGCGCGCTGCGCTGGCCGCTCCACCTCGTCGTCCAAGGCGCAACTTACCTGTTGTTCCCGCTCCTCGGCTTGGGACTGCTGTTCCTCGCCGGAGGCCTGATCTCGCCGGCGCTTACCTTGGGTTTTTTCTTCCTGTGCGCGCTGCCATCAACCGTCTCTTCATCGATCGCGATGACCTCGGCAGCGAGAGGGAACGTGCCAGCGGCACTCTTTAACGCCACACTATCTAGCATCCTGGGTGTGTTTCTCACGCCGATCTGGATTGGCTGGATGGTAAACAGCCCGGGCGCGCATACGATACCGCTCGGCAAGGTAATTCTCGACCTCGTCACCTGGCTGATCTTTCCGCTCGTGCTAGGGCAACTCAGCCGGCCCTTCATCGCCGGCTGGGTAAAACGCCACAAGGCGAAGGTCTTCCTCGTGGATCGCGGCACCATCCTGATCATCATCTACACCTCTTTCTGTGACTCGATCATGCGCGGAGTCTGGTCGAACGAGGGCGTGATGACCGTGTTAGCGGCGCTGGCGGGCGGGCTGCTCCTGTTTGCCATCGTTTTCGCTGGGGTGAACGCGGTGTGCAGTGCGCTTAAGTTCTCCGACGAGGACCGCATCGCAGCCGTGTTTTGCGGCTCCAAGAAGACCATCGCTGCGGGCGTGCCGATGGCGCAGCTGATCTTTGGCAGCGATCCGCGCATCGGCCTGATCCTGCTCCCGCTGATGGTTTACCACCCGATGCAGCTCGTGATCTGCGGCGTGCTTGCCAGGCGCTGGGGAAGCGATGAGCATAACGGCACACAGCTCGAACGCAGGTGAGTTTGATCACACTTACCCTGAGAGTCTCGACGATGAGAGACCTCAAAAAATGCGTGAACCACGGATGGACACGGATGAACACGTATTCCAAACAACTCTGTTCTTATCCGTGGCCATCCGTGGTTAAAATCTAACGCTTGGAATTCGGTCTAACGCCTTACTTTCCAAGACCCGAGCCCACGGTTGCGCTCTCCGCAGTGTCTTCGCACTTGCCGTCAAAACCTAGATTCGGCAGTTCAAACTGGCCGCGGATTACGCGGATCGAGCGAATAAAACAGGATACAGAAAATACCACGAACCGAAGGAACTCAACCTGGGGGTGATGCATCGGTATTTGGCAATCATCTGGTATCCGCGTCCATCCGCGTAATCCGCGGTTTCAAATGCCGTTTTTAGGCTAAACCCTCATCCTTGGCGGCCTTCTTTTCAGTCGCGCGCCCCTTGGCTTTTTCGCCGGTGCAGCAACACTTCGTATCCACGCCGCACACCTTGCCATCCGCCTTCACTTTGCAGCTGCAGGGGGCGGCCTTGGCGGGATCTGGTTTTGCGGAGGGTTTTTCAGCGTAGGCCGCGATGCCGGTGAGGGCGATTGCAACGCAGCGGACGAGAGACGAATAGGGAATCTCATCGATCTTCACACCATCCACACCGCCTCAATCTGCAAGCCCGACGTCCCGCCGAGCGATCCCCGCATGGTGGTCGCGGAAAACCATCACTTCCTCGTCCAGGCGCGGAGGGTTTTGAGGAGAAACAACTCGAGGGCGGCCGCGTCGCTGAAGTTGACCCTCAGAAGGCCGACGGCCTGTTCGAGGTGTTTGACCGTCTCAGCAAAGGCGCGGGCGGCGGCACGGGCGTCGGTGCCTGATAACACCGAGCGGGCAAAGGTGCTGGTTGCACGTTCCACGTCTGCGAAAAGCCGGTCGCGCAGTCCCTTGCTGAGGCCGGTTTCGATCGCCTCCTGCTCTTCGTGGGTGATTTCCTCCGGCAGGGATTTCTTTTGCGCGTCCCAAAGGGTGTCGACCGCACTCTCCAGCAAGAGATCGAAGCGGGAAACCAAGCCGTAAAGCGCAAAAATGGCGTCAGCCGGCGCGGTCCGAGCAGTGCCTTGGTGCAGCCCGCCAAGCCAGGCGCGGTAGTCGTCGAGCCAGGCAGACCAGCCGTCAATCGCGGTCACACTGCCCGGCACCGGAAAGCGAAAGAGCTGGCAGCGGCTGCGAATGGTCGGGGGCAGAGCGTGCGGCCGGGCGGTCAGCAGGATGAGGGTGGTGTTCGCCGGTGGCTCTTCGAGGGTCTTGAGAAAGATGTTCGCGGCGGCGGTATTCATCCGGTCGCACTCGTGGAGGATCGCGACCTTGTGCTCGCCGGCGGACGCGGAGACCTGGACCTTGCCGATGAGCGCTCTCGTAGCGTCGGCGCTAATCTGGCGCATTTTCCCGGCGGGACGCAGGTGGAAGCAATCGGGATGTGTGCCATCGTCCACCCGGCGCCAGCGCTCGGGTGCGGTGGCGGGCGGGTTGAGCAGGCGGTCGGCGAGCGCGAGGGCGACGTGCCGAAGCAGCTCTATGTCGACCCCGGATAGCAGGAGACTATGCGAAAGGCGGCGGCGCGTCAGGGCTTGATCAAGAACCGCGACGACCGGTGTGCCCGAGAGGGAATCAGGCCAAGGAAAAACGGGGGCGACGACAGCCACGTGACGAGAACCAGGGCTCACCGATCAGGCGATGTGCCGCTGCACTGTTTTCCAGACTTCCTTCTCAATAACCGCCTCGGGCTGAGTGCCGTCAATCACATGGAACCTCGCGGGCAGGCTCTTGGCGAGGAGCAGGTAGCCTTCTCGCACTTTCGCGAAGAAGGCAGCGTTTTCGCGCTCCATGCGATCGGGCAGATCGGAGGCGCGAAGCCGGATGCGCGCGAGGCTGACCTCGGTGGGCACATCGAGGACAATGGTGAGATCGGGCATGACGTTGCCCACCGCAAAGTCGTTGATCTGCTGCACTGGATCGGAGGCGAGGTTGCGCGCGATGCCTTGATACACCGTCGAGGAGTCGAGGAAGCGATCACTCAACACCAGGGTGCCTCTTGCGAGCGCCGGGGCAACGACCTGGCGCACGAGCTGGGCGCGGGCGGCGGCGAAGAGGAACAACTCCGTTTCGGCACACATCTCGTCGCCTCGCGAGTTATGCACGATAATGTTTCGGATCTGTTCGCCAATCTCGGTGCCGCCGGGCTCGCGGGTGGTCAGCACTTCACGGCCAAGGAGCTGGATGTGTTTGGCGAGCGCGGCGATCTGGGTGGATTTACCGCTGCCCTCGGAGCCCTCGAAGGAGATCAGCTTTCCGGCGGGATGATTTTTTAGAGACATGTCGGGAGTCTGGAGCACTCAAGCCCACGATGCGAGGAAGGTTTCGAGGTTAGCGAGGGTCGGGCTGATGCCGGTGCGCACGTAATGCCCGCTGGTGCAGACGCCGAGCGCGAGGCATCCCTCGGGGTCGAGACCGAGCAGCTGTCCCTGGCTGAAGCCGCCGTTGAAGTGGTCTCCTGCGCCGGTGGTGATCAGAGGCTTGTCGGTGTAAGGCCCGGGCACCCAGGCAGTGCCGGCGGCGGTCGCGCAAGCGGCGGATTCACGCGGATGCACCACAACCGTGGCCACGCCGAGTTTTTCCCTAATGGCGGCGGCGGAGGAGCGCAGCGATGCCTCGTCCTTGTCGGGCGCCGGGAGTTGCAGCACCTCGGCGACCTGTTGGGCCTCCTTCAGGTTTAGGCCAAGCGTCACCTCGCCAAAGGCGCCGAAACGAGCGATGAGGTGCAAAACATCCAGCAGGTCGGCGCGCGTGCGTTTCTCGGGGTCGGCGAGGTCGAAGAAAAACAGGCGCGGCGGCAGACCGGCGGCGCGCGGAGCCAGCCCGGGAAGCACCTCCTCCACCAGCGCGGTGAAAATCCCGGACATGTTGGGGATCATCGTCCAATTGACCAGCGCTACGAGATCAGCGGCGGCGAGGGTGGAGCGAAAACGTGCCGCGCCCATGACCTCATCAATTTTCGGAAGCGTAATCCCGTCGAGACTGCGAAGCTGGCCGAGCATGAGCTTTCCATCCTGAAACTCGACCGCGATAGTCGTGCCCGGGCCAGCGAGTGAGACGACATCCGCCTTGGAGGCGAAAGCGTGGAAAACGGGATGAATAGTGGGGTGACCGAGCGCGCCAACGTAGGTGATGCGCGTGCCGCCCGCGAGCAGAGCGGCGGCCATGATAGGACCGTTGCCGCCAAGTTTATCCATCAGCGGGTAAAATTCGATGTTGGTGCTTTTACCCGCTGCGCCGGCGATGCGGCTGGAGAATTCCGGGATCGTGAGGATGGGGGTGAATGCATCGCCTTGGGCCGTCCGCTGGGCCACCGGAGTCACGATGGTGTCCACAAAGCCATCGAGGCCGACGAGGGCGGATTTATCGGCGGCCCGGTGGGCGGCGGCACGAAGTGAGGTGAGTGCGCGGGGTTTAAAAGATGCCATAAAGGGGAAACGATGGAGCAGGCCCTGCCACCGATTTGGGCGCAAACTGGAAATGCCTCCACGAAGATGTGAACAAGTCGCGGGGGTTTTGCGTTGAACGAGCCGCAGTGAGGCTCCTTGTTACCAATACTTTATTCCTCATTTTTAGGACCATGCTCACCGCCGCGCCCATCCTTGCCTCCGTCAATCTCATCAAGATTTTCACCACGACTGACTTTGTCGGCCAGGCCATCACCGTAGGCCTGATGCTCTTTAGCATCGTCGCGTGGACCGTGATGTTCGGTAAATTCTCCGAGTTAAAACGGCTGCGTGAGCTGAACCTCGCGTTTGAACAACGTCTGCGCGACGAACGCACGCTTTTGGATCTGCCGGAGTCGTTCCGCGCCCGCCGGTCTATCCCCTACGCCGATGTCTACGCAGACGCGGTCGAGGCCTACTGGCGCGCAGCGGGCATCTTGAAGGAAAAGGGCCTGGACTCCGGACGTGCGCGGCTGGAACACGCCGAAAACGGCATCCAGCGCGCCATCGCGCGCCAGACCCTGCGCTACGAGAGCAGCATGATTTTCCTCGCCTCGATCGTGTCGGGCGCGCCTTTCCTCGGCCTTTTCGGGACGGTGTGGGGCGTGATGGAGGTGTTCCAAGCTGTCTCTTCGCAGACCTCGGCCAACCTGCAGACTCTCGCTCCAGGCGTGTCGGCCGCACTCATGACCACCATCGCAGGCCTCGTCGTGGCGATCCCGGCGGTGTTCGGTTATAACGTGCTCCTGACCAAGACACGCCAGCTCGCCACCGAGCTTGAAAACTACGCATCCGTCCTGGCCGACCGGCTCGAGCTGGAGTCGCGCTGAGGAGCCGGTCCTCTTTGTAACCGAAAATCGGATACCTCCATGGCCCGCCGCTTCAAAC
Source organism: Akkermansia muciniphila (assembly GCA_945898185.1). GTDB lineage: Bacteria > Verrucomicrobiota > Verrucomicrobiia > Opitutales > Opitutaceae > IMCC26134_A. Next base: position 27,593 of record CAMDHP010000006.1, read on the forward strand.
GCAACCAGCAGATGCACGCGCTCTCCGAGCTTAACGTGACCAACCTGCTCGATCTGGCCTTCGTGCTCCTGATTATTTTCATGATCGCCACGCCCTTGATGAACGTGGAACAGACCGTGCCAGTCGAACTTCCCATCGAGTCGGCCAGCGAGCAGAGCCCGCCTGACGAGGATACGAAATTCGTCGTCGTCACCGTCAAATCCAATGGCACCTACCTGCTCGAGTCAGACGCCAACCGCCCGCTCACCAGCCGCGAGCTGCCCGGCCGCCTTCTCGCGCTCGCCTCAATCTCCGCCGGCGGCAAAAAGCAGCCGGTCATCCGCATTCGCGCCGACGCCACCGTGCCTTACCAGAATATCATCACATTAATGGATGAGTTGAAGAAAGCGAAACTTGGCCGCGTCAGTTTCGACACCCAGGTAAAAACCTAAGCATCCCGCCACCTTTCACGATCTCACTCCCCTGCCCTCGCCTTCCGCACCCACAGACAACGCCATGTCTTCCCTGGTAAAGCCCTTCTCCTACGGTCCGACCAGCGCGGCGAATCCGAACGAGGGCAAGCGTTACAGCGGTGCGTTTTGGGTTTCGGCCACCTCACACGGCTTGCTCTTGGGCCTGCTCATCGGGCTTACGATTACCCTGCGCGATAAAATCGAGGACCCCCCCCAAGTCTTCGAGTTGGTCGCGGGCGAAGGCAGTGACTATATGGCTACCGAGGCGCCTGCGGGCAGCGAAATCGGCACCGCTGCGACCGGCGAACTATTTACCACGCCCGACGTCCCGGTGGCAAAGCTGCCTCCCGCGGCTGAGGCCCCCGCCGAGCCCTACGTGCCGCCGGCGCCCGTCGCTCCGGTGCCTGTTACCCCACCCGCTCCCGTCCTTCCCGCCGTCCCCGATATCCCTAAAACGCCGAACCTCGCCAAAGACTTTAAGCGCACCGTGGACAGAGCCAAAAAGAAGGCCGAGGCGGCGTCGCAAAAGCGCATCGAAACCGCGGAGCGCGCCGCCAAGGCCGCCGCCTTGGAAAGTAAACGGATGAGCGTGGATGACTTTCGCCGCCAAAACGCCGCCAGTTCCGCCGCGCCTTCGGGAGCCGCCTCCGCCAACCCCGGTAAACGCATCGACGTCGGCAGCATTAAAAAAGGCGTCACGGGCGCGACGGGTGCCGGCAGCACTGGAGCAGGCGGGGCGGCCATGCAAAGGGCGATCCAGGACGCGCAAGACAGCTATTTCGCGATGCTCATCCAGCAGTTGAAGAGCAACCACGTGAAACCCGAGGGACTAAGTGACCTCCTGAGCGCGGACGTCTCCTTTCGTATCTCAGCCGACGGCACAATTTCGCAGGTCACGATCACCCGCTCGTCCGGCAACCCGGAGTTCGATCAATCCGTCCGCGCCGCCTTCGCCCGCACCGGCTCCATCGGCCCCCGCCCCGATAAGAAAAGCGACGCCTCGTCACTCACCTTCCGCATGAGAGAGGCCAGTTAGTGTTCCGGCGGAGCGGATCGTTCCAGGCACAAAAAAAGCCACCGGAATAAAACCGGTGGCTTTCAAAGTGGTGGACCCTAGCAGTCTCGAACTGCTGACCTCCTCAATGCCATTGAGGCGCTCTACCAACTGAGCTAAGAGCCCGTAACAAAACAGGAGAGGCAGAGAGCTGGTTTGGGCGCACGAATGCAAGCGGTTTTTTTGTAAATTTAGCACCCTCGAAAAAGTGCGGGGCATCAGGCCTTTGGGCGGGGGCGGACCGAACTCATACCGCCGTCAACCGCCCAGACCTGACCGGTTATCCAATCCGCTTCCGGCGACAGCAAATGGACGATTGTCGCCGCAACCTGATCCGCAGTGCCTATTCGGCCGAGGGGATGCAATTTCTCGGAGAACGCCCGCGCCTGCGGACTGCCCAGCAGGGACGCCGCCATCGGAGTGTCCACGAGCCCGGGAGCGACGGCATTGATGCGCACGTTGCGCGAGGCATAGCTGGCAGCGGTGGCCCGAACAAGGCCCTCCACCCCACCCTTCGCGGCCGCGATGGCCTCGTGGGAGGGCAATCCAGTGCCGGCGGCGACGGAGCTGATCAAGACGACCGATCCAGCCCCCTGCGCCTGCATCGGACCTACTACCGCCTTGAGACCGTAAAATGCCGAGTTCAGGTTGAGATCAATCGTTCGCCGCCACTCCTCAAGCGACATGAGATGAAGAGGCTTTAGTAATATGGAGCCCACCGCGTGCACATAGCCATCAAGCCGGCCGCCGCCCCGTGCGATGAGGTCGGCAATCGCCGCCTCGACACCGGCGGGATCGGTTGCTTCGGCGATCGCCGTTTCCAGACCGGGCAACTCCGCGGCGAGCGCGGCAAGTTTATCCGCCGATCGGGCGTAACCACCCACCACAAAACCAGCGGCGTGAAGCCGGCGGGCAACAGCTGAGCCAATGCCACCGGTAATACCTGCGATGATAACAAATGATGCCATGGATCGGATCATACTCGCTTCCGCCGAAACGCAAAAAACTTTGCGCTCGTGCGAGCGGCTTTAGCGAAGCACGGACACCGCCTTGTCGTAACCAGTGAGTTCGAGATAGGCCGAACCCGTCTCAATGCCATCAGCGCCGAGAACACGACAAGCCCCTTCCCAATAGGTCACGCCGCCCAGCGTGCCGCCCAACTCCTGGTCAGCGTGCAATGGCTCCACCACCAGCACTCTTTCGCGTCCGTCGGCCGGATCTGTCGTGGTAAGTCGAATACGTTGGGGATAGCGAGCTCCGGTATGCGGACTGGTCCATCGGGTGAGCGGCTCCCAGCGATAGGCGGCGCGAGTGGCTTTGCCCTCACGATCAATCCAAGTAAGGCTCGAGGCCGCATCGAAGCTCCCGTCGCTGTTGCGCATTGCATAGAACATCAGTTCACGACCGTCGTTTAATTGCACGCTAAGCCAGTCCCAGCCAACCTGGTTTTTGTCGAGCTGACTGCTGCTGATCTCGTGGTCCATCCACGCCGTTCCTGATACGGACAAATCAACGCCATCAAGGGTCAGCGTGCCCGCGGCAGCGAGGCGACTGTAGGTCAGGTAGTAGCTGGCGGCGGTCGGAGCGGAGCCTTTGCGCGAGTAGCCGGCGTCGCCAAAGAGGACCAGCGGCTTGGCCGGGGTAAGGGTAAAAGCGAAACGTGCCTCAGCCCGTATGCCTCCCTTTAGCACCAAGGGCACCATTAAATCTCCCCCGCTTCCCCTTAAAACCATGTTGTCAATCAATGATTGACTAGATGGTTTTTGGGTGTTTTGTTCCGGCTCCCCGGCTGGTGCGAACGCCAGCGACCAGTCGCCGTTTACGACGTCGAGTGAATTAGTTGAGGCGGAGGCGTTCCAACCGGCTCGGTTTAGGCGTTCTTGGTGGAGAAAACGCCCGGCTCCGACGTCAATCAAGGCCATGTGCGCAAGATAGATTTGGTCATGGCAAAAGGCGGGCGCGCCGCCCGCAGTGCTGGAGTGCGCTGCAGGAAGATCGCGCGGGGAGGCGTTGCGAAAAAACGTGGCCTGAAAACCAAAACGGCGCGGCGCGGCCTCGGTCGTAAAGAGGTGCCCTGTGATATACCACCATTCGATTTTGAAATCCGGGTGCGCCCCGTGATCGCGTGGAAAGGCGAAGGTCGGCTGCGGTTGCGGGACGCTGTAACCCTCGGCTGTAGTGGCTGGAATCTCCATGCCGCGGAGAAAAGGGCCGCCGAAGGCACAGAAGACGCAAAGGAAGGGAAGCAAAAGAAAATGGACTTTCATTGTTTAGGCATTTTTGGACCGATCATTCCTCGCGGTCAGCCGGAAGTATTGCACCCCAACGGCCGACGAAGTAACTGACAACCGCGCCCGTGCCGACCACGAGCACGGACAGCGCAGCGAGTTGTCCAAGCGGCACGGCAAGGGCGAGCGTCCAGCCGAAGGATTGTTTGTTGATCACGTAAATCAGCACCCAGCCGAGCGCAAAGCTGAGCGCGAGGCCGGAAAGAGTAGCGCAGAGTGCGAGCACGCCGCCCTCGATTGCGGTGGCACAGGCGATTTCAGAGCGGCGAAAGCCTAACGCGCGCAAGGTCGTGAGCTCATCACGCCGATCCAGCAAGACGCTGACTAGCGTGAGCGCGAGGCCAACCACCGCGACGATTACTCCAATGGCCTCCAGCGCGTAGGTAATGGAAAAGGTCTGCCTAAAGATGCGCAGCACTTCGCCGCGAAGGGCGACGTTGGTGTAGATCGCGAGGCCGGGATTGGCCGCGAGAAGTGCCGCGCGAACCGTCTCCGGTTGAACGCCGGGCACAAGATTAAGCGAAAGGCTGGTCGCGTGTTCGTCGCCCCCGAACCACCTCACCGCATGGCGGCGCTCGACAAGGATGGTGCCGCGCTCATTTCCAAAGTCGGCAAACACCGCCGCCACGGCCAGCCGCTGGAAACCGAGAGGAGTCGGCACGGAAAGAGAATCCCCGCGGCGAACCCGGAAACGTTCACCAAAACTTTCACTCACCAGCGCGGTGCCGGCGTTTTGCTCCGGATCAAACACCGCAGCCGAGGCCGGCGGCCCGACCCACATGAATCCACCACCTGCGTTCTGCGCCGCCAGATCAGTGCCGCCCAGCGTGGTCGGGAGACCATCAAGCTGGATCGGGTAGGCATTGAACAATGCGGTGCGGGCGACCGCCGGGTGGGCGGCGATGGCCTGCCACGTGCCGGCGGAGATGCGGTTGTTACTCGATGCGCTCTGGGCGCCCTGACTCGACAGATAGAGGTCCGCCTGAAGCGCGGTATTTATCCAAGTGCGCACCGACCGTTCGAAACTCGCCACCAGAATCGCCATGCCGGCCGCCATGCCTATCGCGCAGACGAGGGCGGCAGCGGCCAACCGGTGGCGGCCAGTCGGACGACGGATATGGCCAAGCGCCACCCGCCACGGTGCACCACTGGCCGCAAAAGGACGCAAGACCCGGCCCAATACCGGAATCGCCAGCGCGGCCAAGACGCCTCCGCCGACGATGCCGCAGAGCGCGGCGCCATGTCCGGCGATCGGAAAACGGTTTCCGCCCGCCAAGGCCAGCGGCGGCATTTTAACGAGTAACGCGCCAAGCGCGAGGGATCCGATCGCAACAGGCCAACTGCGCAGCCAACGTGCGCCAGTAGAGCCGGGAGCGCCGCGAACCAGGATCTGCGCGGGCGGCGTTAGCGATGCAGCGCGGGCGGGCGCCCAGCCAGCCACGATACTCGCGACGACCCCGGCAGCCAGACTCAGGGCAGCTTCAGGCCAGGCAAGCTGCGCAGCGGAGACGCTAGTCGCGTAATAAAGAGCGTTCACCGTTTGTCCGACAGCGCGGACGGCAACTTGCGCGCCGAGCCAGCCAAACATTAGCCCAAGCGCGCCGCCCGCCAAACCAAGCAACGCCGCCTCAACCAGCCAGGCACGACGCAATGCGCCGCCATCAAATCCAAGAGAACGCAGCACTGCAATCTCACCACGGCGGCGGACCACCGCGCCATCCAGCGCTTGAAAAACCAGATACAGCCCGACCAGAAGAGCGATGAGCGAGAGCACGGTGAGATTTAGCCGGAAGGCCTGGGTCATCGTCGCGGCAGTCTCGCGCCGTGCACCGGGAGTCGTGGCAAGCCAGCGTTCGCCCGCCGCCGTGCGGCCGAGCGCGGCAAGCCGCTCGCCGAGCGCGATACGGCGGGCGTCAAGGGCGTGCCCGGCTTCGAGAATAAACTCAACCCGGTCAATCTGGCCCTCGCGGCCGACGAGGCGCTGAAGTTGCGGCAGGTCGAGCACAAGAAGATTGGCAGGCGCCGCAGGTCCGTCGGGCACTTGCGGGATCAGTCCGGCGACGGGGAATGAGAGGAGCCTTTCGTTTACGATCAGGTTCAACGAATCAGTGCCCGGCCGTTTTTCCGCCGCGAGCGCCGGGCTGGCCCACACTTTTGGACCGTCGCGAAACAAAGACCAGAAATCGACATCAACGGGTAACGTCGCCCCAGATTTAGAATCTGGTTTAGACCGCCCGAAAAACGATTGGGCCGCGGCCTGTTGCGCCGCGAGGTTGGTCACGCCGATGAGGTCCACTCCGAGCAGCGTATAAGTGCGACGCCCAAACACGGTTGCCGGCGGCGCGTTGTTCACAGCCGCCTCGGTGGCGGTGCTCTCAATCACCGGATGGATTTGCACCGCGAGATCAGCCAGCGCGTCGCGAAGTTCAGGCAGGATGCTTTCCGGCAGGGGTCCCGCGGGAGCCTGGATAATCCAGTCGCTGCTGCCGGTCAGTGTCTCCGTGAAATGGGTAAAACTCGAGACGGCGGCGCGGTTCGCAAGCCGCACGGCGGTGAAGACTCCGACTCCAAGTGCCAGGATAAGCACGAGCAGGATGTTCTGCCCAAAGGCCTGGCGCCAGTGGCGCAACGTGAAACGAATGAGCAACAAGGGCAGCAATGAAACGCGGGTTGAGTCGGCAGACATGGCGATGGAGGACAATGGGCGGACGCTTCGGTGCATCACGCGACGACAACGACACCATCACGCAGATGAATGCGGCGGTGACAAATCGCGGCGGCCTCCTCGCTGTGGGTGACCAGAACGAGCGCGGTTCCAGTTTCGTCGGTGAGTTCGCGGAGAAGTCGAAGGATGTTTTCGCCGTTCGCCGTATCGAGATTTCCCGTCGGTTCATCGGCAAGGAGCAACGCGGGCCGATGGACGAGCGCCCGCGCGATGGCGACGCGCTGCTGTTCTCCGCCGGAGAGCTGCGATGGCAATGCGTGTGCCCGCCCGGTCAAGCCGACCCGCTCAAGCAATGCGGCCACCCTCACCGCACGCTCGGTCGTCGGGACACCAATCAATTGGAGCGGAAGCTCCACGTTTTCCGCAGCAGAGAGCGTGGGCAGGAGATGAAAAAACTGAAAAACCGTGCCCACCCGCTCCCGCCGGAGGCGATTCAGCCCATCGGCATCGAGCCGGTCTATTCGGGCGCCGAGCAGGTGAATCTCGCCGGAATCCGTCCGATCAACGCCACCCAGACAGTTGAGCAGGGTCGTCTTTCCGCTTCCGGAAGGGCCGGTCAACGCGACCCGCTCGCCGCATGCAACCGAGAAAGAGACGTGATCAAGCACACGGCGCGCACCGTAGTTTTTAACGACACGTGTCACGGCAAGAGCGGCGACGGCGGGAGAGGAGACGGAGTCATACATCACGAAGCATGCAAACCAAGCCGGCGAAGAACGCCAGCGGCGGCGGATAACAAAAGAGGAGCGGTCCGCCGCCTTTTCGACCTCGCACCGCCATCAACCCGCACGAGAGCGTCTGATACCCCGATTCACTCTATCCGCTGGTAACGGACCCGCTTAAAACTTGCGCTTTGCTTCCTTCCGAACAGCGCACTATCTCTGTTAGACCCACTCCCTTGGAACTTCACCTTAAAAATAATAAGCCCGTAGACTCCGGAGAACCCGCAGACCGGCCCGTCTTCACCGCGCGAGTTGCAGTTTACCGCGTTCTTTGGAGCGTCGGCTTATTCGTTTTCTGTCTAGACCAGCTCACCAAAATCTGGATTTCGGCTACCCTCAATTTTCCCACCTATTGGCCCGAAGACGGCGCGATTACCGTCATCCAGGGATTTTTCTACATCGTGCATGTCGGCAACACCGGCGCGGCATGGAGCCTATTCGCAGGCAAGAGTGCTTTTCTCGCCCTTCTGGCTGCTTTGACCCTTGTGGGTATTTTCTATTGGCGCCGTCACCTGGGCCTGCGCGCCACCACGGCCCAGCTTGCCTTCGGCCTCCTCTGCGGCGGCATCGTGGGTAATTTCGTCGATCGCCTCGTTTACGGCCACGTCATAGACTTCCTCGATTTTCACTTCGGCAGCTATATCTACCCGACTTTTAACATCGCAGATGCCGGCATCTGCGTCGGCGTGATGCTCTATCTCTGGCACTCCTGCCGCGAACCAGCCGCGTGATCGACATCCGCGTCAGAGCCAATCTTCCAGACTCATGCGCTCAGGCCCCGTCGCAGTCTTGGATATCGGCAGCAACTCGATCAAAGTGCTGGTCGCCTGCCGCCTCGCCAGCGGACGCTTCGAGTCGCTCAAGAGCAAGACGCTCGACGCCCGCATCAGCGCCGGCATCAACCGCGCCCTATCCCGCCTGACCGAGGAAGGCATGGCGCGCGGTCTATCCGCCATCGTGGAGTTGCTCGCGATGGCCGCGCCTTTTTGCCCGGTGCGCACCGTGCTCGTGGCCACCAGCGCGGTGCGCGACGCCGTCAACGGCGACGAGTTTCTCGCCCGCGTGCTCGCCGCCACTGGCCATCCCGTGCGCCTTCTGTCCGGAGAAGAGGAAGCTAACTTCATCGGACGGGGCCTTACCCGCGACCCCGCCCTCGCACACCTGCGCGATTTCTACGTCTGCGACCTCGGTGGCGGCAGTCTCGAGTGCCTCACGTTCCGCGAACGTCGAATCGCCCAGGCGCTCAGCCTTCGCCTTGGCTGCGTGCGCATGACGGAGAAATTCGTGAGCGACGCCGACGCCCCGCTCAGCTCCGACGCCGCCATTGGTCTCGCGCTCTACACCAAAAAGGAGCTTAAAAAGAGCGGCTTCCGTTTCGATCTACCCGCGCCGGCCGAGGCCGTTTTCACCGGCGGCACCGTCACCAGTATCCGCCTTATAAAGGGAGCGCGCCACGGCGTCGCGTTGGAGGAAACGCCCGCCACCGTGCCGGTGGAGACACTCTCCGAGCTGGTGAATGAGCTAGCCCCGCTCACGCTTGAGGAGCGCCGCGCCGTCCCGGGAATGCCCGCCGCCCGCGCCGATATTTTCCCGGCTGCGTTAGTGACCTTGCTCGCACTGACGGAGGCCGCAGGGATAACGCGTTTCCACCACTCGCTCTACAACCTCCGCTGGGGCATCGCCGCCGATCTGCTGGACGCGGAGTGAAGGATTGATTTTCCGTTGCAGAAAGGATCGTCGCTCGCGGAGCCCCTGCGTAGGAAAAAGAATCGCCGCCCAACCGCGCTCAGCGCAGCGCCCGCCTACTCCTCCATTTGAATATCTTTGTTCCGGTGACGCGGGCAGCCAGCGCGTAACCACGCGGTGATAAAACGATCGATATCGCCGTCCAGCACGCCCTGCGTATCCGATGTCGACGCGCCGGTGCGAAGATCCTTCACCATCTGATACGGTTGGAGAACATAGCTTCGGATCTGCGCACCCCAGCCAATCTCTCCCTTTTCGCCGTAGAACCGCTCCATCTCGGACCGCTGCTCGTCCTGGCGCTTTTCATACAAACGCGCCCTCAGGACGCTCATCGCGGTGGCCTTGTTTTTAATCTGGGAGCGTTCGTTTTGACAGACCACCACGGTGCCGGTCGGGATATGCGTAATGCGGACCGCGGAGTCAGTGGTGTTGACGCCCTGACCGCCCTTGCCGGATGAGCGGTAAACGTCGATGCGCAACTCGGTCTCGGGGATCTCGATTTTGATCTCGTCGGTGATCTCGGCGATAACGTCCACCGCGCAAAACGAAGTGTGCCGGCGCGCGTTGGAGTCGAAGGGTGAGATGCGCACGAGGCGATGCACGCCACGCTCAGCCTTGCAGTAGCCGTAGGCGTTTTCGCCTTTGATGAGGATGGTGGCCTTACTGATACCAGCGGTGTCGCCCGGCTGCACGTCCATTAGCTCAGTCTCAAAGCCGCGCCGTTCGGCCCAGCGCGAATACATGCGAAACATCATGTCGGCCCAGTCGTTGGACTCCGTTCCACCGGCTCCGGCCTGAATGGAGAAAATGGCGTTATTGCGGTCGAACTGGCCGGTGAGAAAGGCGCCGATCTCCAGTGCGTCCAGCTCGTCCAACATGGTTGTGGCCTGAGTGGCGAGCTCGGCACCGAACTCCGCCTGCTCGTCGGCCGAGCCGGCATCCATCAACTCGCGCAACGCGTCGAGATCGCCTAGGCGCTTTACAAAGGCGTTCACCGGAAGAACGGCGCGTTTGAGACCATTGAGTTTACCGATGTGTTTTTGTGCACGCTCGTTGTTGTCCCAAAAACCGGGTGCGCCCATCTGCGCCTCGAATGCCTCGATCTCGCGCAGCTTTTGTTCGCCATCGAGAAACTTCCATAGGTGTCCGGCACGTTTCTTGATGTTGTCGATCTGATCGAAGGTTTCGGGGGCGATCATGGTGAAAAGGAAAAAGATTGATGTGCAGGGCTGGGAGGGAATGGCGCAAACAAAAAGCCCCGCCGACCCTCTCGGGCCGCAGGGGGCGGATATGAAGCCGCACGCAGGTATGAACCGGTGTGGCAAAGCCTGGATTAATTAAAACCAGCCTTTTTTTCCGGTAATGTAGGTCGCGACGAACTCAGCGTCAGGCCTGGTCGGGTAAAAAATACCTTCGATGAGTCCGATCACGGCCCGCCCGCCACGGCTCACTTTTCCCCTTCCCGAACGAGACCCGCACCGACAGCATTGCCTTCATGGCCTCCACACCCGTCCGCGCTTGGTTCCCCACCCAGATTTATTGCACACCGCTCCAGCCGCGAGGGCTCGAACGGCTCAACGCCGAGCTCGCCACCGAGTGCCGCCAGTTGCGCGATTTCGACGCCGCCGGCCGTAAATGGTCGGCCAAAAACTACCCGGGCGGCTACACCAGCTACGCCTCGATGAACACGCTCCACACGTTTTCCAGCAGCTTCGGCGACCTCGAGCGCAAGCTCAGCCGCCACGTGCGCGCTTTTGCCAAGGCGCTCGACATGGATTTGCGCAACCGCGAGATCCGCATGACCGACTGCTGGGTCAACATCATGCCTCAAAACGCCGCCCATTCGATGCACCTGCACCCAAATAGCTTTATCAGTGGCACCTACTACGTCGCCACACCCGCCGGTTGCCCGGGTCTCAAGTTCGAGGATCCCCGCCTCGCGTCGCTGATGGCCGCCCCGCCAAAAATTGCCGCGCCGCACGATGCCAACCGCCTTTACACCACCTATCCCGCCGAGGCGGGCAATGTCATCCTTTTTGAAAGCTGGCTCCGCCACGAGGTCGCTCAAAACCGCTCCGCCGAAGAGCGAATAAGCATCAGCTTTAACTACGCCTGGTCGTGAGCGGCCGCCAGACTGCCGCCCTTTCTCAATCGCTCGTTCGAAAACGTTCTCGTCCTCCTGCTCGTTCTCGACCTCAGCCTTTCCGTTCTCAGTCCCAGCAGGCCCGCGCAACCTCGCTTTTCGAGCCCGGTCCCATTCCCGAGAACCAGGAACGAAAATGTTCTCTTAAGCGGAGATAACCTGATTCTCTAACGCCCGCGATTCGCATTTTTGGCCGACTCGGGCATCCTCCTTTTCACCGTGCTTGTTATACGACGTCTCGTTGATCGTCACCGCGCTTACACCGGCATCTTTTTGCCCGGTGAACCAGCGCGTATTTTCCCGACAAGCGACTCCGAGCACGCCCGTATCCTGCAAATCTACAAACAGGACCGCCCGCACGAGGGCATCGTGAATGACTTCAGCGAACTCGGCCTAGGCCACGACAAGCTCCCGCCGCGCCAGTAACCATCTGCCGGCCCGCCGCCTTATTTGGCGCGTGCCCAAGCCACGCCGCCCGCGCCGAGGAGTGCCAGATGCGGCAGCAAGGCCGCCACCGTCGGCGATAGAAATCCCCGCCCGCCGAAAACCATACCGAGCCGCAGCGCCACGAAATACACCACGAAAAGCCCGAGCGCCTTCGATACCCCCACCGCCGGATTCACCCGCACACCCGCAACCGCAAAGGGAATCGCGAACGCGATGATCACCAGCGGCATCAAAGCCTCGGCCAGCACACTCGCATAGCGCAGCGCATAGACCTGCTCTTTCGGGCTGCCCGACTCGCGGTAGTGCTCCACCACCCGGCCAAGTTCAAAGAGCGAAAGGCTATCCGGCTTCGCGTCGTAGATCTGCATCAAACCCGCGTCTTCGTTAAAATCCCGCATCGCCACTTCCCGAAATGCCTCGGTGCGGATCACCTCGCCGCTCACCGCATCAAATTCGATTTCTCGCCCGTCCCGAAACACCCAGCCGCCCAGCTTCTCATCCTGCCAAGCCTCGCGCGCCAGCCAGCGCGTCGTCTCGTTCCGCTTCGCGTCGCGCTCGCTCACCGTGACCCCGTAAGCCCGCCTCGTAAACTGGCTGTAACGGTTGATAAACCAGAGCCGCCCAGCCCCCGCGTTATCGAAGGTCACAGCCGAGCGAGAACCCACCCTGTCGGGGGCCTTGCCCGCCAACTCCTGGCGCACCTGCAACACTTCCCAAACTTTTCGCGATTCCTCGAAGGACCAAGGCACCACCGTCGCATTCAGCAGCCAAACCACGCCGCAAAACAACAGCCCGCCCACCCACACGCTGCGCGTAATGCGAAACAGCCCCAACCCAGCCGCCCGCATGGCCGTGATTTCACTTCCGTTGTGTAATTTCCCCAGCGCATAAAGCACCGACACCAACAGGCACACCGGCAGAAGGGTCGCCAGGAACCCAGGGATTTTTATCACGCTGTAGGCCACCACTTCGCCCGCGTTCGCGCCCAGCGCCAGCAACTCTTCCAGGTCCTCGTAGAGCGCGTGCATCACCAACAGACCGAGCGTCGCCGCCAGCACGAGTCCGAGTATGCCCAGCCACTCGCGTAAAATATATCGGTCAATAATAGGCATGCGTTGTAGGTCCATGAGAAACCCTCCACGCGCCCGCAGTGCAATCCTGCAACGCAGCTCCCGCCGAGCGCTTGCCCCGTTCCCGCTTGCGCTCCAGTATCTACCCATGCGCCTTACCCCGCCCTCCCGCGCCTTGCTGCTTACAAGCCTGCTCGCCGCCTGCGAAGCCACTTTAGCCACAGGCCAGCCTGCGGCCGGCCCGAGCTCCCCGCCCTCACCGTCCCATGCCGCCACTCCTGCCGCCGAGCCGTCCTCGGGTGGCGAGGCTGCTGCCTTAGGCTCCATTCGTCTCACCGGTGCCAATGGCCGCGCGGTGGACTTCGCTGGTATCTGGGAGGCCCGCCCCGAGGGCTTGCTCGTGATCACCGATGCCGAGGCCTCGCTCCAACTCGTGCCGTGGGATCGCTTCGATCTCAAATTACTCCGCACCGAACAACCAGCCCTCGACGCCGCCCGCCAGCGCGCGCGTTTTCTTCGTAGTCCGCAGCCAGTAAATCTAGGCCTTTTCGCCGGCTTGCTAACCCCCGGTCAGGCCGGCGCGGAACTTCGCCGCCTGCTCGACACACCACTCACCGTAAAAGTCCCCCTGACTTATCGCACGACCAGCAAGACCTCCAGCTCCACCAGCATATCCAACCCTCCCACTTACATTTACGATGGCATCGCGATCCACCCGGCACCCGACATCCAGCAGGTTATCACGCAAAATAATCGCACCGTCACCGAGACCCGCCAGAGCCCCGACGAACTTACCACTTCGCCTCGTCGCGTGATGCACATTCTGGCAAACACTGATACCGTCTCGGTCGCCACCCGGCGAGCACTGCTCGACCTCCTCAAGGACAATCCGATCCTGCTCGAGGAGCTCGCCGGAGGCCTGGAGCGCATCGCAGCCTCCGTTCCCCCTCGCCACCTGCTCGCGAATGACCCGACCATCCTGACTCTCGCGTATCGCTTGCGCGAATACGCAACGGCCGTGCGCGGACTGGGCACCTCGGTTAGCCTCGATTTCTCCCGGCAGATGCAACTGCGCGACCTACTCCTGCTCGCCGAGCACCCCGTGCTGCGCTGATAAAAGCGTCTACTTCGCCGCCTGCTGCCTCGCTAGCCAAGTCGTATACTCCGCGCGCGGCACAAAGCGCAGCGATGCCGAGTTAATGCAGTAACGCAGACCGGTGGGCTGCGGACCGTCCGGGAACACATGCCCAAGGTGAGCGCCATCCACGGTGCAGTTCACTTCGTCGCGCGACATGCCGTAACTCGTATCGCTCGCCACCGCGACGAAGCGGCCTTCGATCGGCTTGGTAAAGCTCGGCCAGCCCGTGCCGCTTTCGAACTTGTCGCGGCTGTCAAAGAGCGGTGTTTCGCTGCACACCGAAAAATACACCCCGTCCGCGTGGTGGTCGTGGTATTCGTTGCGGAAGGGCGGCTCCGTGCCTTGCTGCCGGGCGACCTTGAACTGAATCGGCGTGAGCAACGCGCGCCACTCGGCCTCGGTGCGCTTCACCGCCGCGCCGGCCATATCAATCACGACGTTGCTCGGCAGCCCGCAAGCCGACTGGCCACCCACCGGGCAGGCAAACGGAGGCATCACCGCATCGCCCGCCTTCGTCGCCATGACCTCGGATCCGCCCTCGGCGTGCTTTTCCTCACCCGCAGCGTTTGCGCCTGTCTTCGCCTGCTGCGCCCAGACCGCAACGCTGACCACTACAACCGCCGTCACCACCATCCAGATTGATTTCATACAAGTAAAATAGCGAAACCGTGCAATTATTCCAGCGTCCCCGTGATCTAAAATGTTAGCTCACGAAAAATTCCGGTTTCTTGCATTTTCCGTTTTGAAATCTTCCCCTAGGCGATTCAGGTTCGGAACGTCCATGCAAACCGCCCGCACTCTGCGCTTCTTATTTGTCCTCGGCTTTGTCGCCGTAGCCGGGATGCGTGCCGCCCCGGCCGATGACGCCCGGGCCGCTCTCGTCGGCGGGATTGACGAGGTCTCCGCCGCCCTGCGCGCCCATCCGAGCCAGCAGGATCTGATCACACTTCTTGATACGATGGTGGACAAACACTTTGCCTTTGCCACCACCACCCGGCTTTCCATCGGTCCCGCCTGGCGCGATCTCCCCCTCGAACAGCAGGCAAGACTCACCATCCTCTTCAGCCGCCTGGTGATCCGCACCTACGCGGACCAGTTTCAGAGCAAGAATCCTCCGGTCGTCACCTATGGCCCGGCTCAAGAGCTGCGAGCAGGCCGCTACGAGATACCCACTCGCGCCGTCAGCGACGGCAAAACTTACGCCATCAGCTACCGAATGGATTACGATCCACCTTCCAGTCGATGGCGCATCTACGACATCGTCGCTGAGGGCGTTTCGCTCATCGCCAACTACCGCGCCCAGTTTGATCCCATCATCCATAAATCCGGTGCCACGGGCCTCATCCAGACACTCGAGGCCAAACTCGCCGACGCCTCCGCGCGCTAAGGCACCGCGCATCCCCGTTTAATCTTACGCCTTTAGCCATGTCCTTAAGTCCTTCGTCGCACCTCGCACTGATTCTCTGTGGCGTCCTCCTCGCCGCCGCGCCCCACGCCCGCGCCCAGACCGGTGCCTCTGCGCTGAAGCCATTCCCGGCGCCCATGTCCGCCTCGTCCTCCTCCGCCGGTGCAGCCGAACAAGCCGATTTTGACGACTATGCGCCGCTCCGCGTAAGCGACCCGTTCGAGGGCTTCAACCGCTCCATCTTCACGTTCAACGATGTCGTCTACACCCGCGTCCTCTCCCCCGCCGTCAAGGGCTACGAGTTCTTCATCCGCCCGCCCGTCAATCGCGCCATCGCCAATTTCTTCGATAACCTGCGCTACCCCGTGCGCCTCGTCGCAAATGTCGCCCAACTCAAATTCGATCGCGCGGGCCGCGAAACCGGGAAGTTCGTAGTCAATACTATCGGAGGTCTCGGCTTTTTACGCACTGCCGAACGGGTGCCTGCCCTCGCCAGGATCCCGCGCGAAGACATCGGTCAGGCTCTTGGTTTCTGGGGTATTTCGCACGGCCCTTACCTCGTGATCCCCGTCCTCGGCGGCGCCAGCCTGCGGGATCTTAGCGGCCGCGTCGGCGACACCGTGGTCTCCCCGACCGGCTGGCACTATATCAACATTGGCAACCGCGACTGGCTCGATTCCCTCGATTGGGAGTGGCAGGCAACCTTGTCCGTCACCGACGTCATGAGCGGCCTGCCCCCGAATTTACAGCTCTACAGCGACATGAAAAAAGCCGCGGTGGACCCCTACCTCTCCGTGCGCGACGCCACCCGACGCTACCGCGACCGCGAGACCGCCCGCTGAGCCGGACTTGGTAGCCGCGGCCGGTTACGAACCTGCCGTCACCCTTTCGTATCCGTGAGTCGGATACCATGCGCTTCGATCACAAGGCGGCGCGCCTTGAAGAGGGTGCCGATGGCTTGCTTGAAGGCTTTCTTGCTCACCCCGAACGACACTCGGATTTCCTCCGGCGAGCTGCCGTCGTGGAAGGGCATACGCCCGCCCGCCGCCCGCACCTTTTCCACGATCGTGTCCGTCAAAGGCGCGATGCGGTGGTAACCGGCGCGGTCCAGCGCGACGTCGATTTTTCCGTCTTCGCGCACCTGGCGCACGTAACCCTTGAAACTCGCGCCATAAGTCAGCGGCGCGGCGAGATCGGTGTGATAGAGCAAGGCGCGGTGGGCGTTTTCCACGATGACGTTGTAGCCAAGCGGAGTCTCGCCAATCACCAGCAAATGCACCGCCTGCCCCTCAGCGTAGGCGGGCGGCGTGAGATTCAGCCGACGGTTAAGCCGTGCGCTGGCCACGATGCGGTCACTGCGCTCGTCGAGCATGACTTGCACCACGACAAGCTCGCCGACCTGGAGCGGCCCGGACTGCTCGCGCACCGGCAGCAGGAGATCCTTGTCGAGACCCCAATCGAGAAAGATGCCGATACGGGGATTGATGCCCACCACGCGCAACGCTGCAAACTCACCCACTTGGGCGAGCGGCTTCTGCGTGGTTGCGACGAGGCGGTCCTCGGAGTCCCGATAAATAAAAACCTCGATGTCTCCGCCCGGAGTCGCGCCGGCCGGGATGAGGCTGCCGGGCAGCAAAATTTCGCCATAAGAACCGCCATCCAGATAGAAACCGGGAGGTGCGCCGCGCAGGATGCGGAGGATATTTCGTTTACCGAGG
>CAMDHP010000007.1 GCA_945898185.1 Akkermansia muciniphila
TACTCTTTCTCGGCTTGAGATCGGTTCGGGTCCGGAATCGGACGAAACGGCGTCCGCCGTTCCGCTACGGGGAAAATCCAGGCGGCGATCCCCTTGAACTCACGTTCAAGCCTACGCCGGAGCACTTAACCTTAATCTTTCATCTTAAACCGCGCGCGCAGCGCGCTTGAACTCACGTTCAAGCCCACGCCGGAGGCCGGGCGGCTTGGGATTCGTTCTCGGGTTGGGGGCCCGAGGCGGAGGTGGGCTCTGTCGAGAACCAGAATGAGAACGAGAGCGGAGCAATGGACACCGGGCTTGCCTGAGAATGGATGGTTGGCTTACTTTGAGTCATGAACGAACTCGTTTTTGAAGTCACACAGGAAGGCGACGGCGGTTTTGTGGCGGAGGCGCTGGGTGAAAGCATCATCACTCAAGCCGACTCTTGGGACGAATTGCGTTCCAACGTGCGCGAGGCGGTCACGGCGTTTTACTTTGACCGCCCCGCGCCCGCCCGAGTGCGGTTGCACCTGGTTCGCGACGAAGTGCTCGCGTGAAAATTCCCCGCGATCTTTACGGCCGCGAATTGGCGGCGTTGCTCTGCCGGGATTGGGGTTATGCCAAGGTGAACCAGGTGGGTAGTCACATTATTTTGCAGACCGAGCAGCCGGGGCATCACCGGGTTTCCATCCCCGACCACAAACCGCTGAGGCTCGGGACGCTCAATGCCATCTTGCGGGAGGTGGCGAAGGCAAAGAAGACTACCCGTGAAGCTATCCTTGGTTCGTTGTAGTGGCGGGTGTTCTGCGCGATTCGGTCTCCGGAGATTTCGCCACGGAGCGCATCGAGGGACGGAGAGACCTGAGGGCTGAGACCTGAAACCTGAGGCGGCCGGAGGGGTTGCCAATGCCCGATGGCGATTAGCGGATGAGGGAGGAGGTGGGCTCGGTCGAGAATGAGAACGAGAATGAGGGCGGAGGGGGGGATCGGATCACGTGGCACTCCCCGCTGTGCGGAGAGGGGAAGACGGAATGAGAAGGAGAAAGAGTAAGAGAAAGAATATAGAGAAAGATATCGGAACGGGCGGGGGGTGGGGGGATTCGGGCGAAGCGAATGAAAAGGAATCGAACTTTTGAACTCACGTTCAAGCCTACGCTTCGGAGGCCGGCGGAGGCCCGCGTGCTCGCGGGTCACTACAAAGGCTACAGCAACTCCAGCTGCGCGGTGTCGGACGCGGGGGCGACGGTGAGCTTCTTCTTGGGCTTTGCGGTCGGCGCGGCGGGGAGCTCGACTGCGGTTTCGTCACCTTCTAATTTGGCGAGGATGACGCGGGCGCGGTCGATCACAGACGGCGGCAAGCCGGCGAGGCGGGCGACTTGAATGCCAAAGCTGCGCTCGGCGGGGCCGGAGACGACGCGGCGGAGGAAGACGATGTCGTCGTTCCACTCTTTCACTGCCACGCTGTAGTTGCGGAGGCGTGACAGGTGTTTTTCGAGTTGGGTCAACTCTTGGTAGTGGGTGGCGAAGAGCGTGCGCGGGCCGCGCTCGGGGTCGGCGTGGAGGTGCTCGACCACCGCCCAAGCGATGGAGAGGCCGTCGTAGGTGGAGGTGCCGCGGCCGATCTCGTCGAGAATGATGAGGGAGCGATCGGTGGCGTGGTTGAGGATGTTGGCGGTCTCGTTCATCTCGACCATGAAGGTGGAGTTGCCGCGCGCGAGGTCATCGCTCGCGCCGACGCGGGAGAAGATGCGGTCCACCAGGCCGAGGCGGCAGGCGGTGGCGGGCACCCAACTGCCAACGTGGGCCATGAGGGCGATGAGGGCGACCTGGCGGATGTAGGTGGATTTGCCGGCCATGTTGGGGCCGGTGAGCAAGGCGAGCGGCTCGGCGGTGGCGGAGAGGCGGGTATCGTTGGGGACGAAGGCCTGCGAGCCGGCGGGGCGGGAGGGATCGCGGAGCATTTGCTCAACGACGGGGTGGCGGCCGGCGGTGATTTCCAAAACGGCGTCGTCCACGAACTCGGGTTGGCAATAATCCCACTCGCGGGCGAGCTCGGCCCAGCCGGCGAGCACGTCGAGCTCGGCGAGGGCGTTGGCGGTGCGGGCGAGGGCGATGGATTCGTCGAGCACGGCGGCGACGAGTTCAGCGAACAGGTCGTGTTCGCGAGCGAGAGCGTTGTCGTCGGCGGAGAGGATTTCCTTCTCCTTTTGGCGGAGGGCGTCGGTGACGTAGCGCTCGCCGTTTACGGTGGTCTGGCGGCGGATGTAGTCGGCGGGGACGAGGTGGAGGTTGGCCTTGGTGATCTCGATGTAGTAGCCGAAATTATTCGTGAATTTAACCTTCAGGCTGCGAATGCCGGTGCGGGCCTGCTCGGTGGCTTCGAGCTCGGAGAGCCAGGCGCGGTTGTCGGTTTTGAGGGAGTGGAGACGGTCTAGCTCGGCGTCGTGGCCGGGGCGGATGAGGTTGCCATCGGCGAGGTCGGCGGGGAGCTCGTCGGCGAGGGCGTTATCGAGACTTAGACGCAACGACGCGAAGTCGCGAAGCTCGGCGACGAAAGGATGCAGCGGGGCGTCGAAGGACTCCAAGGCGGAGCGCAGATCGGGGAGTTGACGAAGGGTGTCGCGGATGCCGCCGAGTTCGCGGGGATTGCGGAGACGGTTTTGGAGACGGCCGAGGATGCGCGGGATATCGCGGACATGGGTGAGGGCGGCGCGGAGGTCGGCGAGCGGGCCGGGCGCGGCGAGCAAAGCGCCAACGGCCGCGGAGCGGCGGCGGACCTCGGCGAGGTCCTGTGGGGGAGCGGCGAGCCAGGCCTCGAGCAGACGGGCGCCGGGAGCGGTGCGGGTGCGGTTGAGGGCGAATAGCAAGGAGCCGGCGCGTTCGCCGCGGGTGGATGCAAAGATTTCCAGATTACGCAGAGTGGCGGGATCGAGGAGGAGGGTGGCGGCGCTGCGGTGGAGCT
Organism: Akkermansia muciniphila; assembly: GCA_945898185.1. GTDB lineage: Bacteria > Verrucomicrobiota > Verrucomicrobiia > Opitutales > Opitutaceae > IMCC26134_A. The sequence continues at coordinate 2,942 of CAMDHP010000007.1, forward strand.
GGAGCCGGTGGAGGTTTTCCGGTTTGGCGCAGAGGTTTTCGGTGACGTAGAGCACGAGGGCGCCGGCGGGGCCGAGGGCGGCGTGGTCTTGCGGAATACCGAAGCCCTCGAGGTTGAGCACACCCAAGGTCGAAAGGACGGCGCGGAGGCCTGTGGCGGGCTCGAATTGGAAGGTGGGCAGCTCGGTGAGGGTGCGGCCGGAGGCGAAGGCGGTGAGGGCGTGGAGGGCGGTTTGGTCGTGCGGGGCGGAGCGCCATTTTTCGAGCAGGCCCTCGGGCAGGACGAGCTCGCGGGGATCGAGGGCGGTGAGGACGGGCAGGAGGTCCTCGGGGCGGGGATCGGAGGCGAGGCGGAAGTCGCCGGTGGAGAGATCGAGCCAGGCGGCGTGGAGGCCGGCGCGGTCGGCGTGGAGGGCGGCGAGGTAGTGGTTGCGCGAGGCGTCTAGCTGTTTGGCGTCGAGGGTGGTGCCTGGGGAGAGGATGCGGGTGAGTGCGCGGCGGACGAGTTTGCCGGCGACGGCGGGCTCGGCCTGGTCGCAGATGGCGACCTTGCGGCCGGCGGCGAGGAGCTTGTTGACGTAGGTGTTGGCGGCGTGGAAAGGCAGGCCGGCCATGGGGTGTTCGCCGCGCTTGGTGAGGGTGAGGCCAAGGAGGCGTGAGGCGTCGATGGCGTCGTCGAAGAAGAGCTCGTAGAAATCGCCGAGGCGGAAGAGGAGAAAGGTGTCCTTGGGGAGAGTGCGGCGGACCTCGAAATACTGCTGAAGCATCGGGGTGAGCTTGGGGGCGGGCTCGGGGGATGCGGAGGCGGCGGGAGGCGTGGCGGACATGGGGCGAAGGATTTCTCGGACAGCGGGACCTAAGGTGCGTATCGGCGGCTCAACGGCTCCAATCCAACATGCGCTGGATGGGGACAAGGGCGGCGGAGCGGATGGGCTCGGGGACATCGAGCTCTGGGCGCATAAATTTGAGGGCATCGCGGACCTTCTCGATCGTGTTCATTTTCATGAACCGGCAGTCGTTGCAGGCGCAGGTGTCGGTGGGGCCGGCGATGAAGGTCTTGTGCGGAACCTCGCGGCGGAGGCGGTGCAACATGCCGCTCTCGGTGACGACGATGATGCGCTCGGCGGGCGAGTTTTTGGCGAACTTTACCATCAACTCGGTCGAGCAGACCTCGTCGGCGAGATCACGCACGGCCTCTACGCACTCGGGATGGGCGACGACCGGCGCACCGGGAAACTGGATACGGATGCGCTCGATGGCCTGGGTGGTGAACATGACGTGGGCGTAACAACTGCCGGGCCAGAGCTGCATCTTGCGGCCGGTGCGCTGCGAGACCCACTGGCCGAGGTTCTGGTCGGGGACGAAGAGGATGTCGCGGTCGGCGGGCACGCGGGAGACGATCTTTTGGGCGTTGCCGCTGGTGACGATGACATCGCTTAGGGCTTTGACGGCGGCGGAGCAGTTGATGTAGGCTACGACGTAAACGTTGGGATGCGAGGCCTTGTAGGCGGCGAGACGCTCGGCGGGGCAGGAGTCGGCGAGCGAGCAACCGGCGTCGAGATCGGGCAGGAGCACGGTGCGGCCCGGGTTAACGATCTTGGCGGTCTCGGCCATGAAGTGCACGCCGCAGAAAAGAATCACGTCGGCCTGCGCGGCCTGGGCCTGGTAGGCGAGGCCGAGGGAGTCGCCCACGAAATCGGCGATGCGCTGAATGTCCTCGTTTTGGTAGTTGTGGGCGAGGATGACTGCGTTGCGCTCGCGCTTGAGGGCGAGAACCTCCTGCTGGGTCGCGGTGAGCGGCGGCAGCTCGGAGCGGGGAGCGAGCACGAGTGGTTCGTAGTTGAGCAGGGTGGGCATCGGGAGCGGGGAAAGAGGCGGCGGAGTGCGGACCGGCTGGCGGCGTGCTCAGGCTTTTTCGGCCTTGCGCACGAGGGCGAGAAGGATGGCGAATTCGGGGCGCTCGCGGATGGGTTCCAGATCGGGGTCCTCTTCCATCCAGCCGGCATCGTCGTAGCCGATGGTGATGGCGTGGGCGAGGGAACGCAGGGCATCGGCGGGGCGTTTGCAGAGGGCGAGGCTGCACGCGAGATTGTAGTGGGCGGTGGAGTTGTCGGGCTGGAGCCGCACGAGTTTACGGTCCATTTTGAGACCGTCGGCGATGCGGCCGGCCTTGGTGTAGAGACCGCCGAGCAACTCAACGACATCCACGTAGGACGGATCGCGGCGCAGCACGCTTTCGTAGAAGGCGATGTCAAAAACGGTTTCTTCCTTGCGGGACATGGGCGGGTGTTAAAACGGGTTTATCGGACGGGACGCGGTCGGGGAGGCGAAGGCCGGGCAAGGTCCGCCTCAAGCGCGGTGTTTGCAAAAGGCGGCGGCCTTCAAGGTGTCGCAATGGGCACTGACCTGCAGCCGCTGGCTCACCGGGGTGAGGCCCAGCTTCGAGGAAACGGTGTTGCCATACCAAGACATGAAAGGGGCGCTGATCTCGAAAATCTTGTCGCAATCGAGGCAGATTACTTGGGCGACCTGAGCGCTGCTGTCGTGATTTGGGAGGTAGTATTTCTGGTTGCGGCCGATATCCACCTCGCGGAGCAGGGCGCCCTCGGTCATGATGGGCAAAGTGCGGTAAACCGTGGCGCGGGAGACGGATTCATCAATGGCGCGGGCGTGGTCGAGCAGCTCCTCGGCGGTAAAATGGTCCTTCTGCGCGAAGGCGGCGTCGAAGATGGCGAGACGCTGGTTGGTCACGCGCAGACCCTTGGCGGTGAGGTGGTGTTTGAACTTGGCGAGGGCGTCTTCGTTGCTCACGGGAAAGCGAGTCTCACTTCGGTCTCAACTGTGTCAATCTGTTCATCGGACCGGGCCTGTTTCGCCAAAGGTGTGGCGGGGCGCGGGGCCATCGTGTTCGCGGCATGGCTTGCGCGGCGCGGGCGGGTGTGGCTTCAACGACGCTCTACAATGACGGAAACGGTCGGCGTGCATCCACTCGCGGGGTTCGACAAGCTTCTGCACTACAAAGTGCCGGAGACGCTCCGCGCGCAATTACAGGTCGGCTCGCTCGTGCGCATCCCGATCGTGAACCGCTTTGTGCTCGGCATCGTGGCCGAGTTCAGTGCGCCAAAGGACTTCCCGGTGGAACGCTGCAAGCCGCTTGCCGGGCTCGTGTATACATTCCCCGCGCTGCCGCCGGACTTGCTGCGTCTCGCCCACTGGATGAGCGCTTACTACGCGGCCGGGCTCGATGCGATCATTGAGGCCATGCTGCCGGTCGCGGTGCGCAAGGCCGCCGCGCTTAAACAGGAAAAACTTCTCGCACCCGCCGTGCCTCCCGGTCTGCCGGGCGCGCCGACCGACGACGAAATCGCCACGCTCACAAAACGCGCTCCGGCGCAGGCGAAGGTTTACGCGTTTCTCGTTTCGCAACCGCGCCCGGTCTCGAAGTCGCTCGTGCTCGACCGCCTCAAGGTCACCGCCGCCGCGATCAACGGCCTGATTAACCGCGGCTGGGTGCGCGAGCAGACCCGGCGCGTCGAACGCATCGCCTACGACGACGCCCATTCGGTCGGCGAGCAGGTCGCCGCGCAACCGCACCGGCTCAACGTTGAGCAACAGGCAGCGGTGGACGTGCTCACTCCGCTGCTCTCGACCGCGGAGCCAAAGTTCGGCGTGCAACTGCTTTTCGGCGTGACCGGCTCGGGCAAGACCGAGGTGTATTTGCGAGCGATCCAGACCGCGCTCGCGGCGGGTGGCGGCGTGGCTTTCCTTGTGCCCGAGGTGGCGCTCACGCCGCAAACCGTGGCGCGTCTGCGCAGCCGCCTCGAGGCCATCGCGCCTGGCCATCGTTGCGTGGTGTGGCACAGCCATCTCAGCGAAGGCGAGCGGCTCGACGGTTGGCTCGCGCTCGCGACCGGCGAGGCGCGCGTCGTGGTCGGGGCGCGTTCGGCGGTTTTTGCGCCGGTGCAAAACCTGCGCCTGATCGTCGTGGATGAGGAGCACGAGCCCGCCTATAAACAGGATGAGGTGCCGCGTTATCATGGCCGTGACACAGCCATCATGCGCGCGAAGCTGGCGGGCGCGCTCTGCTTGCTCGGCTCCGCCACGCCCTCGCTCGAAACCTGGGCCAACGTATCCTCGGGCAAATACGGCCTGCTTAAACTCACCCAGAGGATTGATGACCGGAAGCTCCCCTTCATTGATATCGTGGACATGCGCGTGGAGTGCATGCAGCAACGCGGCCCGGCGACGCTCTCCAAGCGCCTTGTCGACGGGATGCGCGCCCGCATGGCGCGCGGCGAGCAGACAATCCTTTTTATCAACCGGCGCGGCTACTCGTCCGCGATGCAGTGCCGCAAGTGCGGCCACGTTGAAGAGTGCCCGCATTGCAGCGTGTCCATGACTTACCATCGCACCGACGAGACGCTGCGCTGCCACATGTGCGGTCACCAAGGCAATGCGCCCGCCCGCTGCCCGGTCTGCGCTGCCCCGGACATCAAGTGGCGCGGCACGGGCACGCAACGCGTGGAGGAGGCAGTGCGCCGCGTGATGCCGAGTGCGCGGCTGGAGCGAATTGATTCGGACACGATGGCGAGAAAGCACCGCTTCCGGGAGATCCTCGGCGACTTCCGTTCGGGCAAAATCGACATCCTCGTCGGCACGCAAATGATCGCGAAAGGACTCGATTTTCCCAACGTTACGCTGGTCGGTCTGGTGGATGCCGACCTCTCGATGCACGTGCCGGATTTTCGCGCCAACGAGCGGACATTTCAGCTCCTCGTGCAAGTGGCGGGGCGTTCGGGACGCGGCGACCGGGCGGGTGAGGTGGTGGTGCAAACCTTCACGCCCGAGGCGGGGGCGATCCAGTTTTCGCGGCATGCGGATTTCACGGGCTTTGCCGAGACCGAGTTAAAGGTGCGGCGCGAGTTCGGCTACCCGCCGTCGCGGCATTTGTTGCATCATTTGTTTCGGGGGCCTAATCCGGAGAAACTTCAATTCTTCGCCGAGCGGTGGAAACTCAAGGTGGCGGCCGCGCTAGGCGATAAGGTGACGCTGGCCGGTCCGGCGGCGGCGCCGATTGAGAAAATCAAGGACGAGTATCGCTGGCAGCTCTGGTATTTCTGCAACGCGCCCGTGACTGGCATCGTGGCCGAGATCGGCAAGCTTCGGGCGGATTTTGCGTGGCCAGTTGATATGGTGCAGGTGCTGGACGTGGACCCGGTGAACCTCTGCTGAGGCGGGCGGGAAGGGGTGGCCTTACCTCGAGTCCGCCCAATGCTCCTAAGCCGGATCGGCGACCGGGGCGATGGGGCGGGTGAGCAGGGCGGTGTTCAGGCCTGGGAGGCGCTCGGAGAAAAGATCGGCGGGGTTGGCCTGGCGGAGAGCGCGCTGGACCATGCCCATCTTGGCGTCGAGGTTATCAATCATGCTCACGAAGACGGCCTCGGGCGTGGCGGCATAGACCGCCGCGCCCCACTCGGGTTCGCCCTGGTGACTAAGGATAATGTGTTCAAGGCGTTCTAGGCGGTCGGCGTCGAGGCGGGCCTTGAGGCCGTGCTTGCGCGCGAGCTGATAGCCGAGGACCACGTGGCCTTGCAGGATGCCGCGGCGGCTGCGTTTGGTGGCGAGGGTGCCCTCGTATTCGATGGTTTTTCCTGTATCATGAAGGAGGATACCGGCCATCGCGAGGTCGGCGTCCACCTCGCTGTAGAGCGGGAGCAGGGCTTTGCAGGCGCGGGCCATGTGGAGCGTGTGCTCGACTAGGCCGTGGCGGTAGGCGTGGTGCATGGCGACGGCGGCGGGCGCCCAGCGAAAGCTTTCCCCAATCTCCTCGAAGACGCTGCGCACCGTCATGCGCAGTTCGTCTTGGCTGATGGCGTCGATAAAAGTTTGGAACTCGGCCCAAAGCGCGGTGCCGTCCTCGGGTGCGCGCTCGACGAGGGCGTCCACCAGACCGGGCTCGGCGGCGAACTCCTCCTCAGTGAGCACGATGGCACGCAGGAGTTTTGGGGAGAAGCGGCCCTGGAAGGAATCCGAGCGGCCCTCGATGCGCACGACGGCGCCGTCACCGGCGTTTTTGATTAAGTCGAAAAACGGGCTGTCGCCAAAGACGGTGCAGCTAAACGAGCCGCCGCGGTCGCCGAGTTCGAGACTGAGGAAGGCGTTGCCGTTGGCGGCGGTTTTGATCTGGAGTTTTTTCACCACGAGCACGCTGGCGAAAGGTGCGCCGGCGTGGAGATCGGGCGACTTTAGTTCGCGGACGTTGAGAAGGGGTGGAGAGGAGTCGGCCATGGATTAGAAGGGAGAAATGCGAATGACGAAAGACGGAGGACGGACGAAGCCGAACGAAGCGGGGGGGGCGGGGACGGGCGAGGGGCTACCTGCCGGCGGCTTTCACGAGTGCGGTGAAAGGTTTGAAGAAAGGGTGGCCGGCGTCGTGCAGCAGCGCGTAGAAGACAGATTCGACGGGCAACACATGAACGCCGGCGTGGCGAAGGGCGGAGATGCAGGCGGCGGAATCGGCGGAACGGCGGGCACCGACGGCATCCACGAGGACAGTCACTTGCAGACCGAAGCCCAGCGCGCCGAGTGCGGTTTGGTAAATGCAAATGGGAGTCTCGAGGCCGCAAAGGAGCAAGTGTTCGACCTTGGCGGCGTGCAGATGGGCGGCGATGGCCTCATGGGAAAAGGCCGAGAAAGTATCCTTGGCAAACACGGTGGCGAGCGGGGCGAGTTTGCGCAGGCGTGGATCGGTGGGGCCGAGTTTGGCCGGAACCTGTTCGCTGAAAACGACCGGGATGCCGAGGCCGTGCGCGGCGGCGAGGGCAAGGCCGGCGCGAGCTCGAACGGAGGCGGCATCGACGGCGGAAAGCGCGCCGATAAGGGAGGTTTGCAGATCCACGGCGAGCAGGGCAGCGCCGGGGGCTGCGGACTCGGGGGCGGGCGGGATGGTGGCGCTCGCGGGGAAGTCGGAGGCGGAACTTGAGCTCACGTTCAAGTCTACGGGGGAGCGGCGGGGGAGGGCGGCGGGTTTCGCGGATGCGGCGGTAGATTTTCGGGAACGGGCCATGGTGGAACGAGTGGGTGGCGGCTTAAGAGAAATAGCGACGGCGGGCCTTGACCTGAACGAAACGACGGTCGGGCAGCAGGTAGGCGGTGAGGTGGCCGCCCATCACGCACGCGGTGTCGAGGCCGACAGACCACTTGAGCTTGTAGATATCGGGGCGCGGGGTGTGGCCGTAGACGACGAAGGGCGGGCCGTTCCAGCAATCGGCCCAAAGGCGACCGTCGGGGCAGTCGGCGCGTTTGCGAGGGCGGCCCTCTTCGTCAATGACCTGGATGCGAGTGACGACGGCGGCGGGTTGTTTTGACCACGTCTCGTTGGGAATGAACCCACCGTGGACGAATACGGTATTCAACTCCGGAACCTCGTGGGTGAGGGGCATCTTTTCGAGGTAGGCCCAGTGTTCTGGGCGAAGCTGGTTGGAGGTGGCCTCGTCGGTTTCCTTGAGAAGCGAACGGTCCCCGGTGCGGCGAAACTCGAGCAGGCGCCGCTCGTGGTTTCCAAGAAGGGAGAGAGCGCGGTTTTCGATCGCGAGATCTATGACGCGGGCGCTATCGGGGCCGCGATTCACCAAGTCGCCGAGCAGGATGAGCTGATCATCCGGAGTGAGGGCGACCCGCTCCAGGAGCTCGGCGAATTCGAGGTGACACCCATGGATGTCGCCGATGGCGATGATGCGTCCGTTCATTCGTGGGCGTAGGAGATTGTGCTAGCGTCGTCCGCCTTCGAACGTAAACAAGAAAGCTCACCTATGGATCTCACTTTACAATCGCTGTCCCCGCGCTGCCACTTGACCGGACACGGTTTCGCCGAGGGTGAGCGGGTGGTGAGTTTCCTCGTGCGCGACGTCTCCCAAGGCGGCGCGGTGGTGCGCTACGATGTCGCGGAAGCGACGCAGGCCGATTTTATGACGCCGGGTCCGGTGGCCTGCCGCTGGGTGCAGCTCTTTAAAGCACGCAAAGCCGAGGATAATGCGGAGCGCACCTTGAAGCTCACGGCTGAGACTCTGTTTCTCGCGCTCTCCGATCCGGCAAACGAGCGCACGACCGAGAACGAGCGCCTCCTCCAAGTGCTGGCGTTAATGTTGGAACGTAAACGCGTTTTGAGACCGAAAGGGCGCAGCGCGGACCGACGCCGCTTCGTTTACGAGCACGCAAAGCTGCACAGCCTGCACGAGATCGAGGCGGCGGAGCTGAGCCCGGAGTTTTTTCTTTCGATCCAGGAGCAACTGGCCGCGTTGGTCGGTGGTAGCGGCGGTGGCGCAGCGTCTGCCGCCGGGGATGCGGCGAAGAAGTCAGATGCCGCGAGCGGGAGAGCCGGAGACGGAACTTGAACTCACGATCAAGCCTTCGGGGATAGCGGCGGCGGCAGGTTGAGTGGTCGGAGTTGCGCCGGGGCGGAGTCGCGGCATGGTGCCGGCATGGACTCCGAAACGCCTTCTCGCTCTGCCTGCGGTCTGCCCTCGCAAGTCGTCATTGCCCACGCGGGTCGCGCGGTCGAAAAGTCCATCGAACAATGGCGGGCCGCGCTGAGCCCGGAGCAGTTTCGCGTGACGCGTCTGCAAGGCACCGAGCCACCGTTCCGGAATGCCTTCTACGACCACCACGAAGACGGAGTGTATTTCTCGGTTTGTAGCGACACCCCGCTCTTCGATAGCCGCGATAAATTTGAGAGCGGCACGGGCTGGCCGAGTTTTACGCGCGGGATCGAGCCGGCTTTTGTCGAAGAGCAGGTGGACACCAGCCACGGCATGAGGCGGGTGGAGGTGCATTGCGCGGTGGATGGCGCGCACCTCGGCCATGTTTTCGAGGACGGTCCGCGCCCGACGGGGCTGCGTTTTTGCATCAACTCCGCTTCGCTGCGCTTTGTGGCCCGGGCCGACTATGAGGTTTGGGTGAAGGCGCGCTCGGCAATGCCGGAGGGCAAGGTTTGAAGTTCAGAATATGGATCGAAGCGGCCAGGCCGCGCACCCTGCCGGCGGCGCTCGCACCCGTGTGCGCGGGGACGGCGGTGGCGGCGCGGCAGGACGCATTGAACTGGCCGGCGGCGGCGGCGTGTCTTGGTTTCGCGTTGCTGGTGCAGATCGGCACGAATTTCGCTAACGACTACTACGATTTTTTGAAAGGTGCCGACACGGCGGAGCGCGTCGGGCCGCGTCGGGCGGTGGCGAGCGGGCTGATCGCGCCGCGCACGATGAAGGCGGCGATGATTGCGGTGTTTACGGCCGCGTTCGCGATCGGGCTCACTTTGCTAGGCTTCGGCGGCTGGCCGCTGCTGGTTATCGGGGTTGCGAGCATCCTGTGTGGCGTGGCCTACACGGGCGGGCCCTATCCTCTGGCCTACCACGGGCTGGGTGACGTGTTCGTGCTGGTGTTTTTCGGCTTCGTGGCGGTGGGTGCGACGGCCTTTGTGCAGATCGGTTCGCTAACGACGACGGCGCTGATCGCGGGCGCCGGGGTTGGGGGGCTGGCGGCAAATATTCTGGTGGTTAACAATTATCGCGACGTAGAGACGGACGCGAAGGCGGGCAAACGCACGCTGGTGGTGAAGTGGGGGCGTGGATACGCGCGGGCGCAGTTCGCGGCGGCGCATTGGATGGCGGCGGGCGTGCCGCTGGTGCTTGGCTGGCGGGGCGGGGCGAATCGTGTGGCAGCGGTCGGAGTGGCACTGGCCGCAGGAGTGGCGGCGCTTCTTCAAATCCGGGAGTTGCGGCGGGCGCAGAGTCCGGCGGAGTGCATCGCTCTGCTCGGCAAAACGGGTCGCTGGCTGGCGGCTTACGGCCTGATGCTCAGTGCGGCGATTTGGGTGCGTTGAGGAGCTCGCTCGGTGCAGTTCGGAAGGTGGAGCGGACGGTGCGGCAGTAACGCACCCGAGCCATTGAATCACGTCCAATCCTACGCGACCCCCGGGCTTAGGACGGTGAAGTTCGGACGGGATTGGACGTGTTTGGGTGCGCCGTTTTTCAATCCGCTGATGGCGGTTGACGGAGCGGGAGTGAGACCTAGTTTGCCGACGACGCCCTGCAGTGTTCGAGGTGTTCTTTATACGCTCTTTGCCTTTGAATCATAACGGGATCCATTCAACCGCGCGCACTCAGCTTGGCCGTTAATCGGACAGCTAACCAGCGCATGGCGGATCCCACCTTAACTTAAAAAGGTTAAAGCCTTTGAGCATACGGCACAGGCGGGGCGTCACCTCTGCTTTTTCCCCCCTCGGTGCCGGCGCCGAAGGACGCCAGCCCGCGGGCAGGTCACGATCCCCGGGTCATTTTGAGCCTGCTTTCGGGCGGCTTTTTTTTATGGGGACGGGTTGCTCGATGTTGAGGTAAGTCTTGGCCATCATCTGGCTCTCGTAGAACTCGAGCAGGCGCACGCCCTCGCGGGGTTTGACGAGGTCTTGTTTGGTGGCGGTGTCGATCTGCACCTTGATGCGGCGGCAGAGCTCCTCCCACTTGTATTGCACGCTGTCGATGACCTCGCTCATGCGCACGCCGCTGAGGGTTTCCTCGATGTAGTAGCCGTTGGGCTCGTCGTTTTCGAGGAACACGTGGACCTCGTTGACGCGGCCGAAGAGGTTATGGAGATCGCCCATGATGTCCTGATACGCGCCGGTGAGGAACACTCCTAGGTAGTAGGGCTTGCCGTTGAGCGGATGGAGCTGGAGGTAGTCCTTGGTGTCCTGGAGGTCAATGAAAGTGCCGATCTTGCCGTCGGAGTCGCAAGTGATGTCCACGAGAGTGGCGTTGACCGAAGGGAGTTCCTTGAGGCGGTGAAGCGGGGCGATGGGGAAGAGTTGCTTAAGCGCCCAGTGGTCAAGGAGGGACTGGAACACCGAGAAGTTGCAGACGTATTGGTCGGCGAGGAGCTTGTTAAGATCGCGCAGTTCCTCTGGAACGTAGCCGGCGTTGCGGGTTTCCTGTGCGATCTGTTCGCAGACCTGCCAGAAAATGGATTCGGCGGCGGCGCGATTTTCGAGGTCGAGGTAGCCAAGGTTGAAGAGCGAAAAAGCCTCCTCTTTTTTCTGGGTGGCGTCGTGAAAGCGCTCGAGTCGGCCGAGCTTGTGCCGGTTGCGCAGGAGGGTTTCGAGATCGGTGACGACCTTGTGCTTAACCTTTGGCTGGTGCTGGACGCCGAGGGTTTCACGTTTGTTGATGCGCTCGAAGACCTCGACCACGAGCATGGCGTGAGGGGCGACGATGGCGCGGCCGGACTCGGAGACGAGATTCGGAACCGGAACGCCCATGCTGTCGCAGATGTCGCGCACGTTGGCGACGACGTCGCGGGCGTATTCGGCCATGGTGTAGTTCATTGACGATTCGTAGTTCGTGCGGGAACCGTCGTAGTCAATGCCCAGGCCGCCGCCCACATCGAGGTAGCCCATGGGAAAACCTATTTTGGCGAGCTGGCAGTAGAAGCGCGAGGCCTCGATGACGGCATTCTTGATCGTGAGGATGTTCGGGACCTGCGAGCCGATGTGGAAGTGGACGAGCTTCAGTGCGGACGTGAGCTTGGCTTTGCGGAGTTTTTCGCAGGCGAAAAGGATCTCGGCGGTGTTGAGGCCGAACTTTGCGTTATCGCCGGAGGAAGAGGACCATTTACCCTCGCCGCGGGTTTGGAGTTTGGCGCGAAACCCGATGAGCGGGTCAACGCCGACCTCGGCTGCGACGCGGATAATGTCGTCCACCTCGCTCAGTTGCTCGACGACGATGATGATTTTCTTCCCCAGTTTTCGGCCGAGCAGGGCGATGCGGATGTAATCGTGGTCCTTGTAGCCGTTGCAGATGATGAGCGAGTTCGCCCCCTCGTGCATCGCGAGGGCGATCATGAGCTCAGGCTTGGACCCGGCTTCGAGGCCGTAGTTGTAGCCATCGCTGGCGGAGACGATTTCCTCGACGACCTCGCGGAGCTGGTTGACCTTAATGGGGAAAACGCCGCGGTATTCGCCCTCGTAGGCCTCGTCCTTTATCGCTTTGCGGAAGAGCTCGTTAAGCTGGGTGACGCGATGGCGGAGCAAGTCTTGGAAACGGATGACCAGCGGGGCTTTGAGGCCCATGCTCACGGCCTCGTCAACGATGTCCATCACACGGATGGAAGTGCCGTCCGCGAGGGGCTGCACGGCGACGGTGCCATCCTCTTCGACGGCGAAATGGCCGCCGCCCCAGCGTTTGAAGCCGTAGAGCTCTTCGGATTGGGCGGAGGACCAGGCGGGGGAGGATTTGCTTTTCACAGATTGAGAGTGGGACGGGTTATGGCTTGCGTTCCTAAATGCGGACACGGTTATCTGGCGATTCCTCGCCTGAATATCACGACAAGCAATTCTGAAAATGACCCACTCCACTGATTCCTTCCTCTTCGTTGCCCAAGCCGCGCCCGGCGTCAGCCCCAATGCCGGTGTGATGAACATGATTTTCATCGGACTGATGTTTGCCGCGATGTGGTTCCTGATCATCGCTCCCCAGCGCAAAAAGCAGAAGGAGCACGCCAAGCTCATCTCCGAACTCGATACCGGTGACGAGATCCTCACCGCGGGCGGAATCTACGGCGAGATCACCAACAAGAAAGACGATCGTTTCGTCGTTCGCATTGCCGACGGCGTTAAGATCGAGGTTGGGAAAGCTTTCGTCCAATCCGTGGTGAGCAAATCCGGTTCGGTTAAGACCTAAGTCCCTGTCCGTTTTTCGCGCCATCGGTGGATCGCCGGCGTCGCCTTGTTTTTGCCCTGGCCTCCAGCGATTCCGTCTCCTGCCCCTTTTCGCCGCCTCTTTTCCTCTGGCTTTGACAGCGCCTTTTCAAGGACTGCCGAACTCCTCACTTTTTTAACTAAACAAAACCACCATGCTTAAACGCAATCTCTGGAAACTCATCCTGAGTCTCGGCGTCGTGCTGTGGGCGTCGGTCTCGCTGTTCCCCATCCAGGATCGCGAGTTCCCCGTCTATGTGCGCGACCAGGCCGAGGCTCGTTCCGAGGAGTTCGGCAAACTCCTCGACGAAGCGAAAACCCGCTTCGATGCCAAGCAGTCCATTTCGATCTTCGTCGCTCTTCGCGACATCGCCAACGAGCGAAAGATCGATCTCGCCACGCTCTACTTCCCGCAGATCGCGCTCGAGAGCTCCCTGCGCAATATCACCAAGCGCAACAATCTCCTTCTCGATCACCTTCTCAAGAAGTCGAAGGGCCACCTTCAACTCGGTCTCGACCTGAAGGGCGGCGTCGCTTTCACCCTCGAGGTGGACGAGAAAGCGGCCGCCCAAACCGGCGAGGTTGAGCGCATCGAAAAGCTGGCCAAAGCCATTGAGATTATCGGCGAACGTATCGACGGCATGGGCGTCGCCGAGCCCGTCATCCGCGCCATTGGCACTAACCGTATTGAGGTCCAGCTCCCCGGTATCAACACCCGCGACAATCCCGAGGTGCTCGACGCGGTCAAAAAGCCCGCCCGCCTCGATTTCCGCCTTGTTTATCCCAACGCCCGCCCCGGCCAAGTTGATGCGGATGTGCCGCCGCTCTACGAGGTAAAGTCCATAGAGCGCGAGGGCGCGAGGGGTGAGATCATCACGGATGAGCTCTACGTTAAACGCACTCCTGAGATGACCGGTGACGGCGTGGACAGTGCCTTCCCCACCGTGGACGAGTTCGGCCGCTATCGCATCAACCTTCGCTTCAGTTCCGTCGGCAGCAAACAGTTCGCCGCCGTCACCGCCGAGGTCGCCCGCCAGACTCAGGAGCTCCGCTCCCGGGGCGGCGATCCCCGCGCCAGCGCGCAGCTCGCCATCCTTCTCGATGGCAAAGTTTACTCCGCCCCCGGCGTGCAGGAAGAGATCGCCGGCGGCTCCGCCGTCATCACCGGCCAGTTCACTCGCCGCGAGGCCGAGGAGCTGTCCAACGTTTTGAACAACCCCCTCGACCTTCCGCTCATCGTGCGCGAGCAATACGAGGTCGGACCCAGCCTTGCAGCTGATTCCATTTCCAGCGCGACCAGGGCCTTCATCCTCAGCGTAACCGTCACCGCCGCGCTTATCATCATTTTCTACAAGGTGGGTGGCTTCCTCGCGGTTTTCGCGATGGCACTCAACGTAGTCGTGATCCTGGGCGTCATGGCCAATATCGGCGCGACGCTCTCCATGCCGGGTATTGCCGGCATCGTTTTGACGATCGGCATGTCGGTGGACTCGAACATCCTCATTTTTGAGCGCATGCGCGAGGAGTTGAAGCTGGGTAAATCGTTGCCCTCCGCGCTTGAGGCCGGCTTTGAGAAAGCATTCTCGGCCATTCTCGACAGTAATCTTACAACTCTCATCACCGCCGGCATCATGATCTGGCTCGGCACTGGTGCGGTGAAGGGCTTCGGCGTTACCCTCGCCATCGGTATTTTCTCAACGATGTTTGCCGCGCTGGTTATCAGCCGCTTGTTTCTTAATATGGCCATCCACGGTGGATACGTGAAGTCGATGTCTTTCATCCCTCTCCTCGGGAATACGAATTACGACTTCCTGAAACATGCCCGCAAGGCCTTCATAGTCTCTTGGTTGCTCATCGCGGTCGGGGCGGCGACCGTCTTAACCAAAGGCGACAAAATTTATGGCATCGATTTCAAGGGCGGCGATCAGGTAACGCTGTCTTTCGAGCAAAAAATCCCGCTCGAGCAGATTCGCGCCGCAGCAGTCTCGGTTGGCATCACAGATTTTAGCCCGGCCTACTCGCGCCTCATCGGCAACGATGGCGAGGTGCTGCGCATCACTCTGCCGTTTGACCAAGGCAAAACCCTCGTTGATGCCCTCAAGGCGGCCCATCCCGCCGCCAAACTCAACGTGACTGGGGAGTCCCGAATTGGACCGAGCGTCGGAGTGGAGATCCGCAAAAACGCAGCGTGGGCCATCTTTTGGTCGCTCGTGCTCATTTTCGTTTATGTGGCCTTCCGCTTCGAGTTTGGCTACGGAATTGGCGCCGTCGTTTCGACGCTCCACGACGTGATCATGACCATCGGCATTTTTGTGCTATTCGACCGACAATTCAACGCCGCCATGGTCGCGGCCATTCTTCTGATCGTCGGCTACTCGATCAATGACACGGTCGTCGTCTTCGACCGTATCCGCGAGGAGTTAAAGCTAAATGCCTCCAGCTCGCTGCGGAAAATCATCAACAACTCACTCAACCTTACTCTCTCACGCACGATTATGACCGGCGGGACCACGCTTCTCACCGCCATCGTGCTCACGGTAGTGACGGACGGCGCGGTCAACGACATCGCCTTCACGCTTATCATCGGCGTGGTTACCGGCACCTTCTCGTCTCTTTTCATCGCCAGCCCGATATTCTATTGGTGGCACAAGGGCGACCGTGGTCACGTCGAAAAGAGCCACGACTCTAAGCCTGTCTACGACTGGGAAGTCCAGACCAAGGCCTCCCGCTAAGCGTCAAATCGCGTCCCTCATGACGCGCGCGCAGGCGTATCACCCCTCACCTTAGTGGCCCGGGCCTATCAGCCCGTCTGGTGCCGGGGTGAGGGTTGCCGAATATGCTGCGTGCGTTCCGAGCGATCGCTTTACGCTCTTCCAGAGCCCATGCGTTGGATCTACCAACCTTCTTCGCCCGCCCAGGTGGCGAGCCTCGCCAAGGCGGCCGCCGTCACGCCCGTGACGGCGGAGCTCATGCTCCGTGTCGGTATCGCCGATGCTTCGAGCGCCGAACTGTTTCTTCGCCCAACCCTCGCCTCGCTGGCGGATCCGTTTCTCCTTAAACACCTGGATCGGGCCACCGCCCGCCTGCGCCTCGCCATCGCTGAAAAGCAGGACATCGTTGTTCTCGGCGATTACGACGTGGATGGCGTTAGCAGCACCGCGCTGCTCGTGAGTATTCTGCGCCGCTTCGGGTCCGATCCGCGCTTCTTCGTGCCCCGCCGCATGGAGGATGGTTACGGCCTCTCGCGCAGCGTGATTGACCGCGCTCTTGAGGGTGGCCGCCCATCACTCTTTATCGCACTCGATTGCGGCACCAACTCGCGCGACGAGGTGGCTTATCTGGTCTCTCTGGGGGTGGATGTGCTCGTGGTAGATCACCACCGATCCAAGGAGGCGCCGATGACGGCTGGTATATTGGTCAATCCCCACGCCCACGACGAGGCCGGCGACGACGAGTGGCGCAACCTCTGCACCGTCGGGCTCGTGTTTAAACTTGTGCACGGTTTGGTGAAGGAACTGCGTGTCGAAAATAGCCCGATTGCACACTCGATCAAGCTGCGCGACTATCTCGATCTCGTCGCCCTTGGCACCGTGGCCGACCTCGTGCCCCTGCTGGGCGAGAATCGCACCATGGCCCGCCACGGCCTGCGCATCCTGCAAAACGCCGAGCGCCCCGGACTCCGCGCGCTGATGGATATCGCTGGCGTCCGCCAAGGGCAGACCATCATGCCGGTCGATGTCTCCTTTCGTCTCGGACCGCGCATCAACGCCTCCGGTCGCCTCGCCGACGCCGCGCTCTCGGTCGAGCTCATTCTCAGCAACGACGAGCATTTCTGCCGCGAAACCGCGCGTCAGCTTGATGCCTTTAATCGCGAGCGGCAGGATATCGAACGCCAGATCACCGACGAGGCCGAGCGCATGGTAGAGACGCAGTTCAAGGATTCGCCCGGCATCGTGCTCTACGCCGACGGCTGGCACCCCGGCGTAGTCGGCATCGTGGCAGGTCGGATCAGTCGGAAACACCACCGGCCCTGCATCGTGCTGGGCAACGAAGGCCTTCTGGCCAAGGGATCAGGCCGGAGCGTGGACGGGATTAATTTAATCGAAGTGCTCGCGGGTTGTTCGGATCTGCTCTCCAGCTGGGGCGGGCACCCGATGGCAGTCGGCGTCGCCCTTAGTAAGGACAAATTAGACACGTTCCGGGCTGCGTTCGCCGAAGGTATCACCCGTTGGACACAGGGTCGCACCAGCGAGCGCGAACTCACCATCGCGGCCTGGCTGACCATTGAGCAGGTGAGCGAGTCTTTGATGGATGAGCTCGAGTTGCTTCACCCCTTCGGCATGGCCAATCCGGAGCCTGTCTTCGGGCTGAGCGGCGTGGTGCTGCGGCAGCGCCCGGATGTATTTAAGAGCCAGCACTTCCGTTTCCAGCTGGATGACAAACAGCGCCGCCGCCTCTTTGGCGTGGCCTGGAAAATGGCCGATCGCATGCCGCCGGTCGGAGTCCCCGTGGATATGGCGGTGGAGCTGGCGTGGAACCATTTCAACGACCGAAAACTACTCCAGCTCGAGCTGGTGGACTGGCGCCTCAGCGAGTGAGCTTAAGTCTCGTGCGCGAGTATAACCCGACCCGAATCCACGTGCTCACTCCCGAACAAATCGCGCAGGAACTTTCCACTTTGTCCGGCTGGGAGGCGAGGGATGACATGATTTCCAAGACGTATCTGTTTCCCGGTTTTTCTGACGCCGTGGCGTTTATCGTGCGCATCTCTCATCCGCTTGAGGCGCTGAACCACCACCCGGAGATTCGGAATGTTTACGGCAAGGTTTTCGTTGGCTTTACCACTCACGATCGGGGAAATAAAATCACTGTCCTTGATGTGAAAGCAGCGCGGGCGGTTGAGGCCATCGCGGCCCGCCTTCCTCGGAAAGCAGTCGTGGAGAAGCATTGAAAAGGAGTGCCGCCAACGAGGCAGCCGGGCGCTGTGGGGGGTTGATATTTTAAGTCCCTGCGCATACCACGCACACGGCGCAGATGGGCCTCGTCTCTGTCGAATCGTGCGATTAAAAAGACAACCATGGCTCCTAACCCCCACGCACAGATTGATCAGACTGTCCTCGATTTGATCGAACATAGCTCCACGGGTGTCGTCCCCCACACGCCGGCGTATCAAGATGCCTTGGTGCGCCTGCGCGCCGCCCACCAAGTCTATGTTTCGGCCGACCACAAAAACGGTTTCGTGAGTGTTCGTTCCTTGGCCGCGCTGCCTTCCTTTTATGCGCAAAACCTGGAATCTTTTCTCGCGGGCGGGTGCGAGGTCACGGCGTTGGAACCGGAGGCCAGCATTTATAGCCGTTACGTGAAGTCGCTGCCCATCGCCTTGCAATCCGCCGCAGAAGAGCGCCGCGCCTCAGTGGTGGCGAAACGCACGCCGCATCGCGTTAAACATGGCGGCGAGGCAGTCCAGGATCCGGCGCATACGATTTTCCTTATTCCCGGTGCAGGACCGAACCCGGGTCTTCCGGGTAACTATCTCTACGGCTCGTTGCTGCAGACCTCGCTCGATGCCGCGCAGGGTGACTGGGCCTTGCATGTGCACGATCGTGAAGACGGCGCCGCGCTCTGCACGGTCGGCACGCAGGCGGCGGGATTCGAGAAACTTCAAGAAGTGCTGGCGAGTTCACCCTTCCTTATCGAAGAACTGGATTCACTCGGGTTTGGGATGATTTGAGGTCGGCCTTGCTGACAACCGTTGCTAGGCGAAGGAGTTTTATCGCAGGTGTTCGGTGACTTGGAGTGAGGGAGAGGATTTTCGCCTGCAAGGCGGCCTGGGCTTGTTTACGTCGCGGGGTCCGTTTCACTCTCGAGCATCCCAGTAATGAATTTATTTTCCCCTCCCAAACCCAAGATCCGCTGTGGCGTGGCCGGCGTCGGCTCTCTCGGCCAGCACCATGCGCGGATCTATGCGGCGCTGCCGAACGTTGAGTTCGTGGGTATTTTCGAGTCGGACGACGCCCGGGCGAAGGAGATTTGCGAGCGCCACCGCTGCAAACGTTTCGCCACCCTTGAGGAACTCGGCGCGGCGTGCGAGGCGGTGTCAGTTGTTGTGCCGACCGATAAGCACGAGCGCGTGGCGCTGCCGCTGCTGGCCCAGGGGTGCCATCTGCTGATCGAGAAGCCGATCACGGCGACGCTGGAGGAGGCGGAGAACGTGCTCGCGGCGGCGAAGGCCAGGGGCTGCATCGTGCAGGTGGGGCACATCGAGCATTTTAACCCGGTGATGAGTTTCATGGAGAAACACATTGATCGCCCCGGCTACATCACGGCCGAACGACTTGCGCCCTACACGCCGCGCGGAACGGAGGTTGGCGTGGTATTGGATTTAATGATCCACGACATCGGCATCGTGCTGGCGCTGGTGAAGTCGCCAATCCGCAAGATTGATAGCGTAGGCATCCAAGTGCTCTCGAAGACCGAGGACATCGCCAATGCGCGCATCGAGTTTGAGAACGGCTGCGTGGCCAACCTGAGCGCGAGCCGCATGAGCCTTAAGAAGAACCGCGAGATCCGGATTTTCCAGGATGATGCGTATCTGTCGCTCGATTTCATGAACCAGAAAGGGCACTTGGTGAAGAAGAGCGATATCATCACTTACGGCCTAAAGTTGAAGGTGGGGCTGGCGAAGGCGGGCGACGCGAGCTCGATTCCGGTGCAGGATATTCCGATTGAGAAGGACGAGCCGCTGAAGCTGGAGCTGGCGCATTTCATCGAAAGTGTGGCGGAGCGCACCCAGCCGAAGGTCGGCGCGGCGCTGGGCAAGACGGCGCTTGAAGTGGCGATTCAAATCACGGAGCAAATCAAGGCGGCGCGGAAATGAAGACGGGCATTCTTAACTGCGAAGGGGCGCGAAGGGGCTCGAAGTTGAATCAGCGGATAACGAGGGAGGGAGTGGCCCGTGCCTAAGGCGTTGCCGTTTCGTTTCTCGCCGCCGACGGGCGGGGGCGTGGATTTGCTGGTGGTCGCCGGAGAGCACTCGGGCGACGAGCACGCGGCGCGCATGGTCGCGGAACTGCGGGCCAAGCGGCCGGGGCTGCGGGTCTGCGCGCTAGGCGGAAAGCATCTTGAGGCAGCGGGGGCGCAGGTGTTGTTCGACCTTACGGCGTCGTCCGTGGTCGGTTTTGTCGAGGTGGTGAAGCACTACGGATTTTTTAAGGCGCTCTTCTCGGAGACACTGCGCTGGATCGGCGAACACCGGCCGAAGGCGGTGTGCTTCGTGGATTATCCGGGGTTCAACCTGCGCCTCGCGGAGTCACTGAATAAAAGCGGGCTCGCGGCGAAGGCGGGCGGGCCGGTGAAGTTGTTGTTCTACATCTCGCCGCAAATCTGGGCGTGGAAGGCGGGGCGGCGGTTCAAGATGGCGAAGCACCTTGATGCGCTCGCATGTATTTTCCCCTTCGAAGTGGCGTGCTATGCGGACACGCAGCTACCGGTGGAGTTTGTGGGGCATCCCTTTCTCGCTGCGGATTACGCGGCGCCGGTGCGCTACAATGCAAACGCGCCGGTGCTTTTGCTCCCAGGCAGCCGCAAGCAAGCGGTGGGGCGAATCTGGCCGCTGCTGCGAGAAGGCCACGCGGCCTTCGGTAAACGCGGGGCGCGGGTGATTTATCCGAGCGAGGCAATTCGCGAAGTGATCGAGGTGACGGGCGGCGTGCCGGCGGGCGTGGAGCTGGTGGCGAACACGGGCGAGCCGGTGGCGGCGTCGGCGGTGCTGACCTCAAGCGGCACCATGTCGTTGCACTGCGCGTTGGCGGGGCTGCCGGGGGCGATCGCGTATCGGGCGAACGGGCTGACTTATTTGATCGGGCGTTTACTGGTTAAAATCCCGTATCTCGGCATTAACAACCTTCTGCTAAGGGAGGCGATGTATCCGGAGTATTTGCAGGGCGCGGCGAGCC
This sequence comes from Akkermansia muciniphila, assembly GCA_945898185.1. Taxonomy (GTDB): domain Bacteria; phylum Verrucomicrobiota; class Verrucomicrobiia; order Opitutales; family Opitutaceae; genus IMCC26134_A. The sequence continues at coordinate 23,635 of CAMDHP010000007.1, forward strand.
CGCAGGCGCTGGCGGCGGAGTTGCGCGACTGTCTCGAAAATCCGTCGCGACGCGAACGGACGGCGGCGCAGACGGAGGCTCTGAAATCAATCCTCCGCCAGCCGGCTAACGGCACGGTGGCGGACTGGGCGATCAGGCGCGGCGGTTTGTGACTGCCGGTTTAGCGTCAGTGAACGGAGGTCGGGCTAGCGATGGCGCATGAGAAGCTGCTGCCAGAGGGTGTCGGCCTTCTCTGCGATGATGAGGCGGGCGCGGGCTGCCTCGGACTCGCGGGCGGCGAGGTTTTGAGCGGCGATTTTAGCGAGGTCGTCGAGGTTGTAGAGGAAGACGTTTTCCAAGTCGGCGACCCCGGCGGCGATGTCGCGCGGCAGAGCTAGATCAATGAAGAACAAGGGCCGTGCGCGGCGCTTACGCATGGCGGCGGAGACGATGTCAGGCTCGATGATCACGGTGGTCGCCGAGGTGGCGCTGACGACGATATCAAAGTTTTCGAGGCGGTGGGGGAAGTGTTCGAAAGGCAGGGCGGTGGCGTCGAGCGTTCGCGCGAGCTCCATGGCGCGCTCGGCGGTGCGGCTGCTCACGGTGAGGGCGGCGGCTCCGCGGGATTGGAAGGCCTTGGCGGTTTTTTCTCCGACCTCGCCGGCGCCGAGCAGAAGCACGCGCGCCTTGGAGAGATCGCCAAAAATGGTGATCGCGAGCTCGACCGCTACGTTGGCGGTGCTGACCTGACCCTCGGATATAGCGGTGTGGGTGCGGATGTGCTTGGCGGCCTGAAAGGCTTTTTGGAAAACGCGGTTGAGCACCGGACCGGTGGTGCCGGAGGCTTGGGCGGCCTCGTAAGCGACCTTCACCTGGCCGAAGATTTCATTTTCGCCCAGCAGTTGGGATTCAAGGCCTGAGGCGACGGCGATGAGATGGCGGATGGCGTCGGGGCCGGCGGTGTGTTGGCGGAAGGCGGCGAAGTCGGCGGGGGCGATGCGCTGGAGCTCGCAAAACGCAAGTTCGAGGTGCGCGAGAGCGCCGGCGTTGGCGGCGACCGCGTAAAACTCGACGCGGTTGCAGGTGTTGACGAGAGCAACCTCGTGAAGAACGCCGGCGGCGACTAGGCGGGCGTGCAGCTCGGCGGCGCGCTCGGGCGGCAGGGCGAGTTTTTCGCGGTGCGCCAGAGGGGTGGTCTGGTGACTGGCACCGAAGTGAAAAAAGTAGGGGCCGCGGGGCGTCATCACGAGACGGGCTCCGTGGAGTCGGCGGGGAGCGGCGCGGTGACGGCGGCGGGTCGGCTGGAGTTGATCGGCCAGAGCGAGAGCAGGGCGGCGAGGTAAAGCAGGGCGCAAACGACCGAGAAGCGCTTGCCCACGAGGCGCCCGGCGGCGCGAAGCGCGAGCGCGCAGGAGTAGGCGATCAGAATGCAGACGGTTGCGACCAGTTTGAACGAGGCCACGGAGGAGACATCACGCAGCCAGTGGACGGAGCCGACGGCGAGGGAGATGGTGAGGATGGCGACGCCGGCGGTGATCAAGCGGTAGCCGATCTGGTCGAGATCGCGGATGTAGGGCAGGAAGGCGAAGGCACCGCCGATGCGTTTGTGTTTCAGGCTGTAGTGACGCAGCAGATACAGGATGGAGGTAAGTGCGAGCAAACCGAAGACACCGTAGCTGAAAAGGGCGAGGGCGGCGTGGAACTCGATCCACGCGTTGCCGCCGAAGATGCCGATGCGGCGGGTGGCATCCCAGGCCGGCACGGCGAGGGCTGTTAGGGTGAGGGCCGAGCTGAGCAGGGAGGTGAAGTAGCCGAGCAGACTCAGACGGAAGGCGGAGCCGATGACGAGGTAGAGAGTGGCTGCGGACCAGGCGGTGAATTGAAAAAGCTCGAAGGTGTTGCCAAGTGGGCAGCCTTTGACCTCGAGGCCGCGCAGGTAGAGGCCGAAGGTCTGGAATGTGTAGCCGGCCGCGACGATGGCATACATCAGGGCGCGGGAGTGGCGGCGCTCGCGCCAGAGGGCGATGGTGCCGACCACGACGCCGGCGAGGTAGCAGGCGGCGGCGAGCCAGAGCCAGGTTTTGTCGGTGAGGGGAGGCATGGTGAGATCAGATTGGAAGAAGCCCACGAAACATACGAAACGACACGAAAGAAAGTCGGAGAATGGGTTTAAACAACGGGAGAGTTTGCAAGGTGCGGGATAAGCTGGAGCGCAAGTTCAGGCAGATCGGACACAAAAAGCACAAAGAGACGCGAAAAACAGACCGGTTATTCGGCGGATGTTGGAAGGGACGGCAAAAGGAGAGGCACTGCAAAGGCAGCGAGGCAGAATGGTTAGGATTTAGTCGCTTAGGATTTAGGATTTTCGCCGTTGGCACTGCGGCGGGCTGCGACCCAGAAGCGGCACTCATCGGAAAACTCGCGGACGGGGCGGGGCTCCTTGGCGAGATCGCGGCGAAGGTGATCCCCCATGTGGGTCCAGCCGGTGGCGGCGAGGTCGGCGAGGATTTCGGCGCGGTTGGGCAGGTGCATGAACGTGTCGCCGCAGTTGTCTTCGAAACGGCGGTCGCCGAATTCGCGCAGGCGCGGGTCTTGTTTGCCCTCCTTCCAACGGAGGGCTTCGAGGCGCCAGGCAGCGCGTTCGGAGGGCGAGTGGTCGCGATCGTGAGTGGTGAAAAGCAGTGGAGCGCCGGGGCGGCAGACGGCGGCAAGTTGGCGCAAAGCGCGGCGGCGATTGCGGCGCAGCGGGATTTGCATGAGGCCGTTGAAGAGGAATAGGACGGCGGCGAAGCCACCCAACGGAGGGGCGGCGGGGGCGAAGGCGGGGTGCTTGTCGAGCCTGGTGGCGTCGGCGTGGTGGAAAGTGATCGTGGCGCGGCGTTCGGCGGCGAGGGACTCAGCTTGTTCAACGAGTTCGCGGGCGAAGTCGAAGGCGGTGATATTTCGGTAGCCCAATGAGTGGAGCGCAACGGAGATGCGGCCGGCACCGCAACCGGCTTCAAGAATGGGGAAATCGGCGGCGGGCGGCGGCGGGAGGATGCGTTCGAGCATCAAACGTTCGCTGGCCCAGAGGCCTAGATAATGCGCGGCCTTGGTGTAGTGCAGGACGGCGCGCAGGTCGTTAAAATCGGCGCGGACCTGCGCGGCGGTGACGGGACGGAGCGGAGACGGTTTGGTCACGAGGGGGAGCGGTCACGGGCGGGGCTCTGGTCAGGTGGTTTTGGTGCGCCAGGCAGCGATGAACATGCCGTTGGCGTTGTGGTCTTCGGGCCAGAGGAAGTGGCCGGTGGCGGGGCCGGTTTTGGGGGCGGGCAGGCCGAGGAGCGTGATCGGCTCCAACTCGGGGTGGGCTTGGCTGAAGGCGCGGACGATGTCGGTCGTTTCCTGGCGGGTGATGGTGCAGACGGCGTAGATGAGGCGGCCGCCGGGTTTGAGGGCTTTGCGGGTGTTTTCGAGGAGCTGGAGCTGGATCTCGGCGAGTTCCTTGACGTCCGTCTCGGTGGTGCTCCAGCGGGCGTGGGGGTTGCGCTGCCAGGTGCCGACGCCGCTGCATGGGGCGTCCACGAGAATGCCGTCGAATTTGGTCTTGGTGGGGAGCACGGGGCCGCCGGTCCAGACGACGGGGCGGTAGTTGAAGGCTTTGGCGCGGCCTGCCCGTTTGCGGAGAGTGGCGAGGCGGCCGGTGTGGCGGTCGGAGGCCCAGATGAGACCCTTGTTGTCCATCAGGTCGGAGAGGTGGAGCATCTTGCCGCCTTCGCCGGCACAGGCGTCCCACCAGGTCTCGGTCGGGAGGGGCGCGCAGGCGTGGCCGACGAGCTGGGAGGCGAGGTCCTGGATCTCGAAGAGGCCTTGTTTGAACTCGTCGGTGCGGAAGAGGTCGGTCGGGCCCTCGTAGCGGAGGGCGGTGGGGGCGAGGGCGGCGGATTGAAACTTGAAGCCGGCCCGGGCGAAGTCGGGCGCGGTATTTGGCTTCATGATACGCGCGAGCGAAGAAGCGTAGGCGCGCTGGGGGCGCAGCCAGAGGGCGGGCTCGCGTTGGAGCTGGAGCAGGTAGGCGGTGCGGGCGGCGGTGGAGGGGAAGTCGATCGAGGCAAGGGCCCAGGCGGGAAGCACGCGCTCGGCGAGGTGGGTGGGGTTAATGGAGGCGGGGGCGGCGTCGAATTTGCGCTGGAGATCGAGGGCGGTGTTGACGCGGGAGGCGACGGCGGAGGTGTGGTCGAACCAGCGATACCAGCGGTAATACGCGAAGACGGCGCGGGAGAGGTCACGTTTGTCCTGCGGGGTGAGCTCGGGGTCGCCGGCGAAGTCGCGCTTGAGAGCGAAGTCGGCGTGAACGTCTGGGGAGACTTGCGCGATGATGGTGGCGGCGCGGAGGGCGAGGGGGGACATGGAGGAGAGGGGACGGTTTCCTTTAAAGGTGCGGGGCTCTAGCGGAAAGAGACGGGAGGCGGACGATGGTCAGCCACGTTTGGGGCCCCACTTGCGGTCGTTTTTGATTTCTAGGCGCTTGGTTTCGACCTGGAGGCCGGCGACGGCGGGGTGGTGGCGGAGGGACTTGTAGGCGTCGGGGCTGAAGTGGAAACCGAGGGCGGAGCTGGCCTCTCCGATGGCGGCGATGCGGTCCTCAAAAAGGAAACCGAGCTCGATGCGGGTGTCGCCGGGCGTTTTATCTAGGGTGGCGCGGAGCAGGCGGAGGAAGTCGGAGGTGCGCGGATGGGCGGGGTGGAGGAGCCACTGGATGCGTTTAACGTTGGCGGATGTGTAACCGGGAAGCGGATACGCTTCCTTGACGTTGATGCGGGGGCCCTCCTGGCCGACGATGATGGTGCCGAGAACGCAGATGAGGCCGTTATCGGCGAGATTGGTGCCGTAGGCGGCGAAGGCGTCGGCGAACATGTTGAGGCCGATGGTCGCGTGGCGGGTTTGGAGGGTGAAAGTGACCCACGGGCGGTTGTCCTTTTTGGCCAACTTTTTCTGGAGGGAGCCGGCGATGCCGCAAAGCCGGAACTCGGTGCGGTCATCTTGCTCGAGGAGTTCGTTTACCGGGAAGGTATCGAGGGCATCGATTAGGCCGGAGTAGGCGTCGAGCGGGTGGCCGGAGACGTAGAATCCGAGCAGTTCTTTTTCGAACTGAAGGAGGGTTGAGGCGTTGAAGGCGAGGGTGGTGGTGGGGCCCTTGTTTTTTGGGGAGAGGGCGGCGGCGGGAGCCGGACTTGAAATCACGTTCAATCCTCCAGCGGAAGCCGGAGACAGCAGGTCGTCGAAAGCGGCGGCGGGCTTGCCTCGAATGGGGGCGGGGGCGACGAAGGCGGAGGGGCGGGAGTGTTTGAGAATCTGGTCAAATTCGGCGGCGAGTTTATCGGGGGGCGGGGGCGGCTGGGAGGTGAGCTCGATGCCGAAATCGAAGGAGATAGTCTCCGTTTTGGGGGCGGTGTCGGCGGGTTTTAGGGCAGGGGCGTCTTTGCGGAGGGCGGGGTATTTGCGGACGAGGTCGGCGTGGGCCTCGAGATGGGAATCTATCTGGCTGTAGAGTTCCTCGCGGCCGGCGCCGGAGAAGTCGAAGGCGCCTGTGGCGACGAGGCACTCGACGACGCGTTTGTTAAGGGCGCGGCTGTCAACGCGGAGGAGGAAATCGCGGAAGTCGCGGAAGGGGCCGTTGGCCTCGCGCTCGGCGAGGATTTTCTGGCCGGCTTGTTCGCCGACGCCCTTGATGCCGGCAAGGCCGAAGCGGATCCAGGCGGAGGTGGCGGAGGAGGACGGAGCCTCGGGCGAGACGCCCGAGACGGCACCCGGGACGGGTGCGCGCCCCGGAGCAACGGAGCCGGCGGCGGGTTTGAAGACGGGGGTGAAAGTCTCGCGACTTTCGTTGATGTCGGGGCCGAGGACGGTGATGCCCATGGCCTCGGCTTCGGCGATGAAGTGGCCAACTTTCTCGGCGTTGCCCAGCTCGGCGGTGAGCACGGCGGCCATGAACTGCACTGGGTAGTTGGCTTTCAAATACGCGGTATGGTAGGCAATGACGGCGTAGGCGGCGGAGTGGGACTTGTTGAAACCGTATTGGGCGAACTTATTGAGGAGGTCGAAAATCTCGTTGGCCTTGTCGTCGGGGATGCTGTGGAGACGTTTGGCCCCCTCGACAAATTTGACGCGTTCCTTGGCCATGGCATCGGCGTCTTTTTTGCCCATGGCGCGGCGAAGCATGTCGGCGCCACCGAGGGTGTAGCCGCCGATGACGCGGGCACACTCCATCACCTGCTCCTGGTAGACGATGACGCCGAAGGTCTCGGTCAAAACCGGCTCGAGCAGCGGGTGGGGATAGATGATGGAGGCCGGGTCTTTTTTTCCGCGTGCGTAGTCGGGAATGAAGGCCATGGGGCCCGGGCGGTAGAGCGCGGAGATCGCGTTGATGTCGTCTATAGTGGAGATGCCGACCTGGCGGGCGGCACCTTGCATGCCGCCTGACTCGAGCTGAAAGACGCCGATGGTTTTGCCGGAGTTTAGGAGCTTGTAGGTGACGGGGTCGTTGAGGGCGAGGGCTTCGAGATCGAAGTCGGGAGTGGCAGTGCGGCGGACGTTTTCTACCGCGTCGGCGAGGACGGTGAGGGTTTTTAGGCCGAGGAAGTCCATCTTCAGCAGGCCGAGTTTGCCGACGGCGTTCATGTCGAACTGCACGGTGACGTCCTCCTCCTGGCGGGTGAGGGGGACGAAGTTCTCCAGCGGTTGGTCGGTGATGATGATGCCGGCGGCGTGTTTGCCGGTGTTGCGCACCATGCCCTCGAGGACGAGCCCCTGATCTATGATTTTTTTGGCGACGGGATTGCGGTCGTATTCGCCTTTGAGTTCGGCGGATTTTTTCAATGAATCCTCGAGTGTGATGTTGAGCTCGTCGGGGATCATCTTGGCGAGGCGGTCGGCCTCGGCGAATGGGAGATCGTGCACGCGGGAAACGTCGCGCACGACCATTTTGGCGCCGAGGGTTCCGTAGGTGATGATGTTGGCGACGCAGGCGTTACCGTATTTCTGGCGGACGTAGTTAATGACCTCAACGCGGCGGCGCATGCAGAAGTCTATGTCGAAGTCGGGCGGGGAGACGCGTTCGGGGTTGAGGAAGCGCTCGAAAAGGAGACCGAAACGGATGGGGTCGATGTTGGTGATCCCGAGCAGGTAGGCGACGAGGCAGCCGGCGCCCGAACCGCGCCCGGGTCCGACGGGGATCTGGTGTTCGCGGGCCCAATTGATGAAGTCCCAGACGACGAGGAAATAGTCGTCGAAGCCTGTGATGGTGATGATGGACAACTCGTAGCCGGTGCGCAGGACAAGCAGCTCGTCGGGGGCGAGGGCGGAGTAGTCGGGCGGGGAGGGCTTCTCGCCGGGGGGGAGGTTGGAGAGCTTGGCAAGGCGCTCGGCGACGACGGGGTGAGTGGCGACGGAGGCGTAGTCGTGGCCGTAGCGGGTATTGAGGCCCCTGATACACAGGTCGAGCAGGTAGGCTGAGGCGGCGGCTTTTGGCTCGGAGTGGGCGGAGAGGATCTCGGGCGGGAGAGGGTAGCGCGGGTAGCGTTCGGAGCCCTTGGGGAAAGGGATTTTGAGGTCGCACATCTCGGCGACGAGACGGGTATTGGTAAGTGATTCGGGAAGCTCGCCGAAGAGTTTCAGCATTTCATCGGCGGATTTCAGATAGAAGGCGGAGCTATCGAACCGCATGCGGTTTTGTTCGGCGACCTTGGAGCCAGTCTGGATGCAGAGAAGGGTATCGTGCGACGTGGAATCGGTCTCCTTTACGTAGTGGACATCGTTCGAGCAGATGACCTTGAGCTGGTATTTCTCGGCGAGGGCGAGCAGGCCGGGGATGATCTGGCGCTGCTCGGGTATGCCGTGGTCCTGGATCTCGACGAAGTAGTTTTCCCGGCCAAAGATATCGACATAGCGAGCGCAGGCGGCGTCGGCTTCGGATTCGCGGCCGTGCATCAGATGCTGGCAGACCTCGGAGGCGAGACAGCCGGTGAAACCGATGAGACCGGCGGCGTGCTTTGCGAGGGTAGGGAGATCGGTGCGGGGTTTGTAGTAGAAACCCTGAAGATGGGCGTCGGAAACGAGTCTAAGGAGATTCTGGTAGCCGATGAGGTCTTTGGCGAGGACGCCGAGGTGGAAGTAGTTTTTACCGTCCTCGGATTTACCGGCTTTTTCGAGGCGGGAGCCGGGTGCAATGTAGAGTTCGCAGCCAACGAGAGGCTTTAAGTTGGCGGCTTTGGCGGCGTTGAAAAACTCGATGGTTCCGAACATGTTGCCATGGTCAGTGAGGGCGACGGCGGTCTGGCCGAGCTCGGTGGTGCGCTTCATCAGCCGATCTATCTTACAGGCACCGTCCAAGAGGCTGTAGTCCGAGTGGACGTGGAGGTGGATAAAATCAGAGGCGGCGATCGACACAGGGGTGAAAGCAAGGCGGCGCGGGGGAGTCGGCAAGCGTGTTGTGCGGGCGAGCGTGGGCTGACGAGGCCGGCGTCGGGTGCTGAAACGGTCAGGTAACGAAGTTCACGCTTTGAGAAATTTGGTATTTGAAAAATTGCCGTTGACGGCGGCGGAGACGGGCGGTTGCCTTATGATTTTTCCCTAATTGAACTGAGCCTACTCACATGTCCATCGAGATCAAAATCCGCAAAAACGAGCCCGTTGACCGCGCCCTTCGTCGCCTCAAGAAGAAGCTCGAGCGCGAGAACATCATTAAGGATGTCCGCTTCAAGCGCTACAACGAGAAGCCCTGCGAGAAACGCCGCCGCAAAGAGAAGGTCATGGCCTTCACCCAGATGCTGCGCCGCCGCTACGCCGAGTAATTCGGGCCCGATCGCATCAATCGGTCCCGGCTTAACGCTGGTTCACTTTTAAGCCGTGTCCCCGTTGAAGGGCCACGGTTTTTTGTGGTAAGTCCATTCAGTCCAATGGGATTATGGTTGTCGGTCTTATGCTCAATCTGCTCAGTCTTTAAAGTGTGAAGCCCACTATCGCGTTATCAACGTGTTGGAACTCCTTCCGTCATAATGACGGTTATGAGATGCTGCGCGAAATCTCGGATTTGGGCTTCACCCATGTGGAACTGAGCCACGGGATCCGGATTATCTTAGTGCCGGGCATTCTGAGGGCGGTTGAGGAAGGGATGATTCAAGTGAGTTCCACCCACAACTTTTGCCCTTTGCCGGCAGGAGTAACTCAGCCGGCGCCGAACCTGTTTCAGCCCTCGGTGCGGGAACGCGCCGGACACGAACAGTGGTTGCGCTACACCAAGCGCTCACTCGACCTTGCGGCCAAAGTGAAGGCCAAAGTAATGGTGCTGCACTTAGGGAGCGTGAAATTCTTCTGGTTTCCGCCCTCGCGCAAACTTCACGCCTACCTCAAAAACGTGACAGGGGCCTCGACGGGAGACGCAAAATACCTAGAGCTGTTACGCAAAGCCTGCTTGCGCCTTCGCGAAAACATGTTGCCGGCCTGGGATCAGGTTTTGGCCAGTCTGGACGAAATCGGCGCGTATGCTTTAGAACGGGGCGTTATCCTTGGATGTGAAAACCGGGAGAAGTTTGAGGAGTTGCCCTTGGATGACGATTTTGAGGCGATGTTTGCTGCGCTGCCCGCGACAGTGCCTTGCGGTTATTGGCACGACACCGGCCACGCGCAGATCAAGCAGGGCTTGGGTCTTCTTCAACACCGCGAGCATCTGGCCCGCTATGCGCCGCGTGCGTTGGGGTTTCATCTTCATGATGTGAATTCGTTGGGCAAAGACCATCAGACGATTGGCTCGGGTAGCGTGGATTTTGAAATGGTGAGTTCGTATTGGCGGCCGGAGCACCTGCTCACGATGGAACTCAGCCCGCGCGTCTCGACTGAGGACGTTGCGCTCTCCAAGGAGCGCATTGAGGCGCTGGTGGCGAAGCGCTTCCGCTGAGCGCCGGTGCGTTTGCGGGGCGCGGGTTTCTTGCGCGGATCAGCGGGCGAGTAACTCGCGCACCCAGCGTCGGTGCGGTCCGGTCATAAGCACCGTCTCGATATCCGCCCTCGTAACCCATACCAAGCCTTCGCCGAGTGGCGGCGGGACGCGGTTCGGAGGCAACTCGTGGATGGGCTCGGTGAAGGCAAAGCGGGTAATGCTGCGTTTTTTCGTCGCGAGCAAAGGGCCTTCCTCAACGAGGGCGGCTGGTTTGATTCCGAGATGCTCGGCTGAGGGTAGCTCGTGTTGCCCTGCTAGGCGGCGGGATGCGGCGGCGGTGCAGTGGAGGAGCAAAGCACCGTCGGCCTCGCGCCGGCACCACGCCCGCACCACGGTGCGGGCCTCGATGGTTTTCGCGGCGAGGCTCGGGTAGGCTTCGGGGTCGGCGGTGCGGCGGGCGGCGCAGAAGTCGAGCACGGGACACACCGTGCAGAGCGGATTCTGGCGGTGGCAAACCGTGGCCCCGAGTTCCATCATGGCCTGGTTGTGGTCGCCAGGCTCGGTGGGATTGAGCAGCGAGTCGGCGAGATGCCCGAGGACCTTGGCGGCGGCGGTGCTGTCGCGAAACGCGGTGGCGTCGGCGGCAAGGCGCGCGAGGATGCGCACGACGTTGCCATCCACCACCGCGACGGGCGCTGAAAACGTGATACTGGTGATCGCCGCCGCCGTGTAGGGACCGATGCCGGGTAACTCCCGCCAATCCTCGGGGGTGCGCGGCGGCACGGGACGCGCCACGTAGTCGCGGGCCAGCCGATGAAGATTTCGCGCGCGCGAATAGTAGCCGAGGCCCTCCCAGAGCTTCACCACCTGCGCCTCCTCCGCAGCGGCGAGCGCGGTGAAATCCGGCAGGGCGTCGAGCCAGCGCGCGAAGTAGGGGAGCATGGTTTTGACCTGCGTCTGTTGCAGCATGAACTCGCTGACCACGGTTTTGTAGAGGGAAGGCTGCTCTCGCCAGGGAAGGCGGCGACGGTTGGTCCGATACCAGCCAAGCAGGGCGGTTTGGAAAGCTTCGCGGCGGACGAGAAGGGCTTCGGCGTGGGGAGGCACAGGTAAGAAAGCGGTGCAGAGAAACGCCGCACTCAACACCCAAAAGCTCAGTCGGCGAAACCTTGGCGCGAATTTTTAATGGGTTTTTGCGCCGATTTGTGGCCATTTAATCGCATGGCAAAATCCTCCTCCGGCGACGAATCCGCGCCGAAGAAAATCAGCACCTACACGATCAAACTTGATGCGGCCAAACGCGCGCAGCTTCGCGACATCCTCAAGGGCCGCGGCTGGGATCCGTTCGAGGTGGCTTACGCGGACTACGCCTTCAAAGGCGCCAACTGCAACGTCACCGCTTACACCAGCGGCAAACTCGTGGTTGCAGGCAAGGGCACCGAGGAGTTCATCACCATGATCCTCGAACCAGAGGTGACCGGCGTGGCCAAGCTCGGCTACGACGAGGTGCTGCATCCGGACTGGTTTGAGACGCACGCCGGACTCGACGAGTCCGGCAAGGGCGATTTCTTCGGTCCGCTCATCGCTGCGACCGTGATCGGTTCGAAATCCATGATCGAGGCATGGCGGGCAGCGGGCGCTCAGGATTCCAAAAAAATTACCGAGGGCAAAATCCTCGAATTGGACAAAATAATCCGCGCCACGCCCGGTGTGGTCGTGAAGACGATTCAGTGCACCAGCATGGCCCAATATAACAGCCTCATGGGAACGCGCTTTCGCAGCCAGAACATGATCCTCGCATTCCAACACGCGCGCGCCTTGCAGGAGGCCTTGAAGGAAAAAACCGCGCCCTGGGGCTTGCTCGACCAGTTCACCGAAACGCCTCTCGTGCAGCGCGAACTCGTAAAGCTCGGTGTGACTGGCTTTGATTTACGCATGCGCACGAAGGCAGAGGAAGACCCCGTGGTCGCCGCCGCCTCCATCGTCGCCCGCGCCGAATACGTCCGCCAGATGCAAAAGCTCTCCCTCGCCTACGGTTCGAAACTCCAAAAGGGCGCGAGCGCGGCGGTGAAGGTGCAGGCCCACGATATCATCAATCGTTTCGGCGCGCCTGCGCTGGCCGATTTCGCGAAATTGCACTTCCGCACCGCCTACGAGGTCGTGAGTGAGGCCGGTAAACTCAACGAACTCCCGCTCAAGCCGCCGCCGCCGAAGATGGAGTGGTAAACCGCCCGTCCGTCCCGCAGTTTTATCAGCCTGCCCATGTCCACTCGCCGCCAGCTCCGCCGATTCGATCTCAAGCACCTTGAGCGCCACGACGAGCTACTCGGCGTGGACGAGGCGGGTCGCGGCGCACTGGCCGGTCCGGTGGTAGCGGCGGCCGTTTTGGTGACGCGCGAGTTTCTCGGCAGTCGCTGGGCCGACGCGAATGCCCGCCGGATAAACGACTCGAAACAACTCGCCGTGGTCGAGCGCGACGCGCTTTACCTAGAGTTCGAGACCCTCGCCGCCGAAGGGAAAATCCATGCCAACTTCGGCACTGCCGACGTCGCCGAGATCGAGTCGCTCAACATCCTCGGCGCGACCAAGCTCGCCATGCGTCGCGCCCTCGAGGGCATCTATCCGCCCTCGGCCTTTGTCGCACCGCCCGCCGAGCCGGATCTATTTTCGAGCGCCGAAGAGATCGCCGCGTTCGTTCCCCAAGTGCGCGCCCGCATCCTGATTGATGGCCTCTCTCTGCGCGGTTTTCCCTACCCGCACCAAGGTATCGTGCAGGGTGATACCCGCTCGCTGTGCATCGCCATGGCCTCGATTATTGCGAAGGTGACTCGCGATCGCATCATGGTCGAACTCGACGTAAAGTTTCCCGGTTATGGCTTCGCGCAGCACAAGGGCTACGGCACCGAGGAGCATCGCGACGCCGTGCTCCGCATCGGGCGCTGCGCTGAACACCGCGACACCTTTCTGCGCAAACTGATCGCCTCCCGCACGGACCCCGGACAACTCGGGTTCCTCTCGGACGACTGACGCCGCATCGCCATGGCCGCCAAAAAAACCACCTCCCTCGAACGCATGCTGGAGCGCGTTGAGACTCTGGACGCCCCGACGCTTGCTGGCCTCGCTCAGCGGCTCGCCCGCGAACGAGGTCTTTTCGAGCGGGTTTTCAACGTGCTTCAGGAGGGCCTGCTGGTGGTCGATGACGAGGGCGAGATTGCCTACGCCAACACCGCCGCCCATTGCCTTCTCGGTCTCAAACCCGATGACGCCGCCGCGCCCACGCTTTGGCGGGTTGTGCCCGGCTTGCGCGCGGCGCTCACCCCCGCAATCGAGTCGGCGAATCCCGTGACGCGCGAACTCGCGTTAAGTTATCCCGAACCACGCACGGTGCGGCTGCACTTGGTGCCCTTTGAGTCCGAGGCGGGCCGGCCGCGGCGTTTCGCGATCATCCTAAGCGATATAACACGGGACAAAATCGACACCGATCAGCGCATCGAGAGCGAGCGCGTCGCCTCCATCGTCTTGCTTGCCGCCGGGGTGGCCCACGAGCTGGGGAACCCGCTCAACTCGCTAACCATCCACCTGCAAGTCGTGGAGCGTCGTTTAAAAAAACTACGCGGGCTCGACAAAAAAGACGCCGCCGGGCTGGCCGAATCCATTCGTATTTGCAGTGACGAGGTCGCCCGCCTCGACGGCATCATCAGTAACTTCCTCGGCGCCATTCGTCCGAGTCAGCCCGAACTGGCCGACATCCGGCTTGGCGAAGTCTTGTCCGAGGTGTTGAGCTTTCAGCAACGCGAACTCGCCGACCGCGGCATCACGGTCGAGGTCGAAGGCGTGGGAGCGGAGGCTCTGCCTTTCGTGCTTGCGGATCGCAACCAGCTCAAGCAGGTGTTTTTTAATCTCGTGAAGAATGCCGCCGAGGCCATGGCCCCGGGCGGGCAGTTGCTCATCCGTGCGGGCAGCGACGACGAGCACGTCACGCTCGCCTTTGCCGACAACGGCAGCGGCATCAAGCCCGAGGATATGGCGCGCCTTTTCGAGCCCTACCACACTACGAAACCGGCGGGCCACGGACTCGGCATGATGGTCGTCCAGCGCATCATGCGCGCCCATGGCGGACTAATCGGGGTGGAAAGCAAGGCGGGGCAGGGGACGGTGGTGACGCTCCAGTTCCCACAAAAGCACCGCCGGGTGAAGCTGCTGCGGTAGTCGTCGCGGCGGGTTCAGAACCAAACGGTTCCGTATTTCCACTTCTGAACCTCGAAGCGCGCCGACGTGTTGCATTTTGAAATACGGCTTTTCGAAAGACTCCGGCAGCGGCGCGCACGCTTTACAGGGGGCGGCTTTGGGATTTAGATCGCCCATTGCCTCTTCTCAATCAGATGCCCACGACCCTCCCCCTTGCCGCCCTGCTTACAGGAAGCCACGCGCATTCCATTGTTTTTTCGCCGGAAATCCGACGGGAGCTCGCCGGTCTTTGTTCACTAAAGGTGGATGCGGTTACGCCGGATGATCTCTCCGTCCACGCCGAGGGCCTGCGCGACGCGGAGTTTCTCTTTACGAGTTGGGGCGCGCCAAAGCTGAATGCTGGCAATCTTGCCCTGATGCCGAAACTTCGCGCTGTTTTCTACGCCGCCGGGAGCATTAAGGGCATCGTCACCGACGAGTTCTGGGCACGCAACATCCCCATCTCCTCCGCCTGGGCGGCGAATGCCGTGCCCGTCACCGAGTTTACCTTTGCGCAGATTATCCTCGGCCTGAAACAGGTGCACCGCTTCCCCGGGCTCGCGCGGGTCGCTCGAACCAAAGCCTGGCCGGCAGGCTACGAAGGCGTCGGCGCCTTCGGCACGACAGTGGGCTTGGTCTCGCTCGGCCAGATCGGCCGCCGCGTCGCCCAGATGTTGCGCCAGCTCGATGTGAAGGTGCTCGCTTACGATCCGTTTTGCCCGCCGCACGTTGCCCAAGAACTGGGCGTTACGCTCGTCTCGCTCGAAGAAGTCTTCACCCGCAGCCGTGTCGTATCGCTGCACGCCCCGTGGCTGAAAGAGACCGAAGGCCTAATTACGGGCGCATTGCTCGCCTCGATGCCAGCCGGCGGCACGTTCATCAACACCGCGCGCGGTGCCATCGTGAACGAGTCCGAAATGATCGCCGTGTTGCAGGCCCGCCCGGATCTCACCGCTGTGCTGGATGTCACCTGGCCGGAGCCTGCCCCGGCCGATTCCCCGCTCTACGATTTGGCCAACGTTTTCCTCACGCCGCACATTGCGGGTTCCGGGCAAGGCGAGTGCGGCCGCATGGCTCGCTACATGATAAATGAGTATCATCGCTTCCTGCACGGCGAGCCGCTGCAATGGAGTGTCTCCCGTGACGCCGCCGCCCGCATGGCCTGAGCCAATCCAGGCGTTCATTTCGCTCCACCCCGCATCTCCACTTTCTCGCCATGCGCCACTGTATTTACCCCGGCACTTTCGATCCGTTTACCTTCGGGCATCTTGATGTGCTCCAGCGAGCGGCAAAGCTCTTTGACCACGTCACGGTGGCCATCGCCAACAACCCGGGGAAGGGGCCGCTCTTTCCCCCCGAGCGCCGCTTGGAGTTGGTGCAGACGAGCACGAAGCATTTGCCCAACGTTAGCGCCACCCTCTTCGACGGCCTGCTAGTTGAGTTCGCCCGTGCCCAGGAGGCGGTCGCTCTTATACGCGGCCTGCGCGCTCTCTCCGACTTCGAGTTCGAATTCAATATGGCGCTGATGAACCGGCACCTCGAACCCGAGATCGAGACGCTCTTCGTGATGCCCCGCGAGGCCTACAGCTACACCAGCTCCAGCTTGGTAAAGCAGGTCGCCAAGCTGGGCGGCGACGTCTCGAACTTCGTCCCGCCGGAAGTTATAAAAGCTCTGCGCGAGATCTATCCGCCTCGTGGCTGAGTTGGGCGAGCGCCGGAGTGTGGCAGGTGCTGGTGGCCGATCGGCACGAGTTCGAACCCGATGCAGGATCACGAGACGCGAGGCTTGCAGGGTGACGAGCTGGTGGGCGCAAAAAAGCCGGCGTTGCAGGAACGCCGGCTCGGGAAGTATTAAGCTTTAAGCCCGTGCTTCTCTGCCTTAGGACTTGGGGGCTTCGGGTGCAGCGACGGGCTTCTCGGTGGGCTGCTTGTCTTTTGAGCAGCCGCCGCCGCCGCAGCCTTCGCCGGCATAGGCGATGGCAGAGAGGGAGAGGGCGAGGAGGGCGATGAGGGTCTTCTTCATGTGGGTTTATTTTTTGAGTTAGGTTTCAGGTAGCAAGTTCGACCGGAATGGCCGACTTCTTTGATACAGACAGTATAGAATCGCCAAGGTTTCCGCATTTACAAGCTAAGCTGGATTTTCTTGGGAACCGAGGAGCGGGGATGTATCAAAAACGGGGCGGGGGCGGGGGATTAACCGCCGGAGAGCGTCTGGATGATTTTCACCAGCGGGAGGAAGAGCGCGATAACGATGGTGCCGACCACCACGGCCATGAACACGATCATGATTGGCTCGATGATTGAGGTGATGGAGGTGACGGCGTTATCCACCTCTTCGTCGTAGGTGTCGGCGATGCGGGTCAACATCTCGGGCAGCGCGCCGGTTTCCTCGCCGACTTCCACCATGGAGGTGACCATGGTCGGGAAAATCTTCGTGGCCTCAAGGGGCTTGCCCACGCCCTCGCCCTCTTTCACGCGATCGTGAACTTGGTTAAGCGCATCAGCGATGAGCGAGTTACCTGAGGTGTCGCGGGTGATCATGATGGCCTGCAGGATGGGCACGCCGGATGAGAGCAGAGTGCCGAAGGTGCGGGTAAAGCGACCGATGGCGGCTTTGAGGAAGAGGGGACCGAAGGCTGGGATGTTGATCTGGACCCAATCCACTGCGCGGCTGCCGGCCTTGGTGTTGCAGATCATGCGGAAGCCAACGACGGAGCCGATGATGAGTCCGATGGTCGCGAGGATCTGGTTTTTCAGGAAGTTTGAGACGAAGATGACGCCTTGGGTAAGCAGGGGAAGGGGCGTGCCCTTCAAGAGACCGGAGAAGATTTCCTCGAACTTTGGAATTACGAAGACCATCAGCGCGGCGACGATGAGCACGGCCACGCACATGATGATGACGGGGTAGGTCATGGCGGCCTTGACCTTACCCTTGATTTTCTCGGCCTTCTCCATGAAGCGGGCGAGACGGTCGAGCACGGTGCCGAGCACGCCGCCCGCTTCACCGGCCTTCACCATGTTGACGTAGAGGCGGTCGAAAACCTTGGAGTGCTGGAGCAGGCCGTCCGAGAAAGTGCCGCCGGACTTGATGGACTCGCCGATCTGTTCGAGCACGTATTTGAAGGCGAGGTTCTTCTCCTGGCGGGCAAGCGTCTCGAGGGAGCGCAGGATTGGCATGCCGGCGTTGACAAGGGTGGAGAGCTGGCGAGTGAAAACGGCGAGCCCTTGGTTGCTGATGACCTTCCCGAGGGTCATCGGGCGGCCTTGCTTTTTGGCGGGGGCGGCCTTGGCGGTGAATGCGGTGCCGGCGGCGTCGGATCTGGCCATTTTGGCACCCATCTTGAAGCCCGCACCTGCGGCGACGACCGAGGTGGGCAGGAGGCCCTGGCCCTTTAGGTCGAGGGCAGCCTGCTCGGAGGAGGCGCTTTCTATGACACCCTTTTTGTCTTTGCCGGTGGCGGAGTCTATGGCGAGGTAAGTGAACTTAGGCATGGGGAGGGAGGTTAGAAAATGACCAATGGG
>CAMDHP010000008.1 GCA_945898185.1 Akkermansia muciniphila
ACCCTCGACACCGTCCTCCACGCCGAATCCACCAAGCCCCCCGCCCGCTACACCGAAGCCACCCTGCTCTCCGCCATGGAAGGCGCCGGCAAACTCGTCGAGGACGAGGACATGGCCGAGGCCATGAAGGAACGCGGCCTCGGCACCCCCGCCACTCGCGCCGACACAATTGATGGCCTGATCAACCAAAAATACATGGATCGTCAGCAGCGCGATCTCGTGCCCACCCCCAAGGCCGAGTCGTTGATCCAGTTCCTCGTCGCGGTCAAAGCCGAGGCCCTTACCTCCCCCGCTATGACCGGCGAGTGGGAATTCAAACTCCGCCAGATGGAGCAAGGCCGCGTCAAACGTGACGACTTCATGAAGGAGGTCATCGCCCAGACCGAGGGCATCGTGGAACGCGTCAAGGCCTTCGAGGAAGACGAGTCCAACTCCCGCACCACCGACATCATCTCGCCCACCGACGGCAAACCGATGTTCGAAACCCTTCGCGGCTTCAAAACCCAGGACGGCACTCTCATGATTTACAAGGTCATGACCGGCCGCAAAATCGAGGAGTCCGAGGTCCGCCAGCTCGTTACCACCGGCGAGGTTGGCCCGCTCGACGGCTTCGTCTCCCCGCGCAACGGCGCTCGCTTCGCTGCCAAGCTGAAGATCGTGGACAACGAAAAGGCCAAGGTGCCGGGCGGCAAAAAAGTCGCCATGGACTTCGGCGACAAACTCGAAGTTTCCGACCTCGTCCCCTTTTGGACCGCGCCCAAGACCGGCGCCGAGCTCTGCGAAGCCCCTACTAAATACATCCTCCGCGAGAAAAACGCCGACGGCGCCTGGGAGCAGACTTTCTCGCTCTCCCGCATCCTCTGCAAACGCGAGCTCACCCGCGACGACCTCATCACCTGCATCACCACCGGACGCACTCCGCTGATTGAGAACTTCACCAGCAAGTTCAACCGCCCTTTCAAAGCCTACCTCGTCCGCTCCGACGCCAAGGCCAACTTCGAGTTTCCACCCCGCGAACCCAAAACCGGTAAAGATGGCAAGCCGGTCGAGCGCAAAGCCAAGGCAAAGCTTGACCTCTCCACCGCGAAAAAACTCGGCCCCAGCGCCTCCCACAAAGACGGCGAACTCTACCAGACCGACGACGCCTACATCGTGGCCAAACCCGGTGCCGACGCCGCCCCCCGCGCAGTTTTCACGACCAAGCTCGAAGTCTGCGGAAAAAAACTCCCTCTCGAAGAAATCCAGCTCCTGCTCGCTGAGGGTAAATCCAATCTTATCGACGGTTTCATGTCCAAAGCTGGCCGCGCCTTCAGCGCCTACCTCGTGCTCTCCAAGGACAAGAAGAAAGCCGACTTCGAGTTCCCGCCCCGCTGAGCACCCGTTCCTCCCATGCACCGCCCAGACGAAGCACACGCTTTCTGGCTCCGGTGCTGGTTTGCGCTGGTTTTTATCACCGTCCCGGGCACGCGCGAAATGCGTGCCCTTCCCGCCAAGTCTGCCGCCTTCCCAACGGATCGCGCCCGCCTCACCGTTGCCAGCATCCCTTGCGCCTACAAAACCATCGGCTCGTTCTCTCCCCTCACGCCACCGCCGGGGCCTGATTTTAATATAAAACAGGCCGTAACTTTCGCCTTATTGTAGCGTCAAATTCCCTAACTTGTCGCCTCTTCATCCGTCGTATTACCCCGCGTCCTCCCATGAATTCCAACTCCAAGAACTACCTCATCGCCTTCCTCGCCTGCACCACGCTAGCCGGTGCCGGTCTTGCCCTTCACCAGCGCCAGCTTCTCGCCGAGGCCAAGACAGCGCCGACACTCAAGGTCACTCAGAGTAACTTCTCCCCCCGCCATGCCCAGGCACTTTCAGATTCAAAGGCGGCCGCCACCCCGCAGGTCGCGAACACCACCGACACTCCTCCTCCCTCTTCCGCAGCCGAAGCCAACGGACGCGCCGCCGCCACACCCAGCCAAGGTCGCAGCCAGTGGGGAGCGCGAATGGCCGAACTCATGAAAGACCCCGAGTTTGTCTCCGCGATTAAGGTCGAGCAGGAATCCCGCATCGAGAACCGCTACGGCGCGCTCTTCAAACAGCTCAATCTCTCCGCCGATAAAATCGCCTCCTTAAAAAGTCTGCTGGTCGAGCGTGAAAACGCTCGCCGCGACGTCATGGCCAGCGCATTCGCCCAAAAACTCGACCCGCGCGATCCAGATACCCGCACCCAGCTCCGCGAGTTGACTAATCAGCTCGAATCCGAAGTGGACACCAACATCAAGACAGCCATCGGCGACACCGCCTACTCCCAGCTTGAGACTTACAAAGCGACCCAGCCCCAGCGCTCCACCGTTTCAAATTTCAACGATAAACTCGCTCTCAGCGGTCAGCCCCTGAGCGACTCTCAGTTGCAGCAGCTCACCCGTATCTTATCCGAGACCGGCACGGTCAACGGACGTAGCGTCGCCATTACCGACCAGACCATCTCCGTCGCCCGCGGCGTGCTCATGCCGGCTCAGGTCGAGACCCTCATTAAATTCCAAACCCAGCAGGCCGCCGAACAGTTAATCGAACGCAAGACGTCGGGCGAAGGTCGCCCGCGCGAGAACTGAAGCATTTCCATTTAGCGCCACGTCGCGCCTGCAGCAATCCATTTTTCTACCGACGCAATCTCCTCAACGCTTAAGCTGGGGTAATCGCCAAAAGGCATGGCCTCGTCATCTTCACGAGGCAGCCGCACCCTCCGCAGCAATTCACTCTCTTCCGGCTTCTCAGGCACGATCGCGAGGCGTCCGCTTCGCCCGCCCGCGAGCGCCGCCGCGCGACTATCCAGCCGAAGTCGCCCCTTAGCCTTGTCGGGGCCGTGACACTCGATACACGAACGATCCAGAACCGGCAGTATTTCTTTTTCAAATACGCCGCTGGAATCAGCCCTACTTGCGATGCCCGGACTCTGCACGGGCTTCACCGGATCACCCGAGCGCGCCGAGATCCAAAAGTTCACAACCTCCGGTCCGTGCGTAAGAGTTGCACCCAGATGGCCGGTCACCAAGGTGGCGGCCAAAAGTGCGGCGAGCGCCGCCCGCGCCACCACCGCCCGACCGCGCACCTGCGCCAGCCAGGCTGCCGCTGCAAGTCCCGCGCACACCACACCGGCCCAGCGATGCCACTCCAAGGTTTCAGCGGGGTATTTCCCGGTTGAGGCAAGCACAAGGCCGGCTCCAGCCGTGGACAAACTTGCCATTGCATTCATCGCCAGCAGGCGGCGCTGATAAATCGTCCCGTCCACCAACGGACGCCACCATTTGGAAAGCTCTAACATAGCCGCCGCAACGACGAATCCGATGGGCAGGTGCAGGAGCACGAGATGCATGCTGCCGAGTCGTTCAAGCAAGATAGCATCCATAGACATCAGCAAATTCATTTACGCCGCTACGGAAAGTCTGAAGCCATGATTTTACGCGCCGAGCGCCGAAACCAATGCGCGCAGCTTCTCTGGCGACTTGATCCCCGGCGCGATCTCGACGCCACTGTTTACATCCAAGAAAATCGCTCCGCTCCCGCCCCGAGCCGCCACGATATTGTCGGGAGACAAACCGCCGGCCAGAATCCAGGTTTTCTCCGGGTGCGCCGCCGCCAGCTTGGCGAAGCCGCTCCAGTCGCCCGTGCGACCCGAGCCGCCGAAACCCTCGGCGTGGAAGGTGTCCACTAGAAACGTGTCCGCCAGCGAGAGCCAATTAGCCGGAAATGCCGTTCCGGGCGGAAGCTTAGCGGCCAGCCACAGTCGCGCCGGACCCACCGCAGCCGTCCACGCAGCCACAGTCGGAAGCTCTAAATCGGCCCGGGCGTGGATTTGAAAAAAATCGAAACCCGCCGCGAGCGCTGTCGCGAGTTCCGCCGCCGACGGCTCGACCATCACAGCCACCCGACGCGGTCCCGCGGGTAAATTCGCCTGCAAAACCTCGTAGTCCGCTAGCGCCAGATAGCGCGGCGATTTCGGAAACAGTATGAACCCGATGAAGTCAGCATCCAGTTCCGCAGCCAGGTACGCGTCCTTCGCGAGCGTGATACCGCAAATTTTGAGTCTGGTTCCTCCGATCATTGGGATGTTGATTCGTTGGCGAAAAGCGGCGCTTAAAACGCGTTTACCGTGGTGATAACGTGCTCCACCTGAGCCTCGGTAAGCTCAGGAAAAATAGGCAGGCTCACGCAGGTCGCGCAGGCTTTCTCCGCGACCGGCATTGAGCCCTCCACATAGCCCAGGCTGGCGTAGCACTGCTGAAGATGCAGCGGCACCGGATAAATCAAATCAGTGCCGATCTCATGCGCCGCGAGGTGCTCGCGCAGCGCTTCGCGGCGCGGGTGGCGAATCGTGAACTGGTGATACACGCTCTCCCCCCAAGGCACCGTGACGGGAAGAATCGTATCCGCCAGCTTGATACCCTCGCTGTAGCGCTTGGCGATCGCCTGACGACGGGCGGTCCAATTGGCCAGATGAGGTAGTTTCACGTTAAGCAGCGCGCCCTGAAAACCATCCATACGGAAGTTAAAGCCAACGACATCATGGTAGTAACGCCGACCCGAGCCGTGCACGCGGAGGAGTTTCGCTTTTTCGAAGAGCGCCTCATTCTTGGCGACGAGTGCTCCGCCTTCACCGCAACCACCAAGGTTTTTCGTCGGGTAAAAGCTAAACGTCCCCACATCGCCCAGCAGTCCGACGGGCGTGCCCTTGTAGCGTGCGCCGACTGCCTGCGCGCAGTCCTCGACCACGAACAGACCATGCTTTTTTGCGATGGTGAGGATCTCGTCCATCTGCGCTGGCTGGCCGAAAAGATGCACGGCGAAGATGCCTTTGGTGCGCGGGGTGATCGCCGCCTCGATCTTCGCGGGATCGAGATTAAGCGTGGCCGCATCCACGTCCACGAAGACCGGCGTGGCCCCGACGTAGCTGATGCCCCAGACAGTCGAGATAAAGGTGAAGGGCGGCGCGATTACCTCGTCGCCCCGGCCCAGCTCCCCCAGCACCGCCGCGATGTGCAGCGGCGAGGTGCCGCTATTTAAACCGAGCGCTCGCGAATAGCCGAGCGTGGCGGAGAAGGCTTTTTCGAAATCCTCCACGTCCTTGCCGAGGCAGAAACGGGTCGCGTCATAGGTGGCGGCGAGCGCGGCGAGTGCCTCGGCCCTCAGCGCCTGATGTTGAAGCGACAAATCGAGAAATGGAACCTTCATGGGTGGGTCTTTCACGTAAGCACGCAGTGCGCGAAAACCAACCTTGTTTTCAAGTTTGGATTCAGGTCGGTCGAAAGTGCTTGAGCGCAAAAAGAGCGGCCGGAATAAATCCGGCCGTCTTAGGATGAGTTTATGCGTTTCCGCTCAATCCTCGGCCTGCAAGGCGGCAACAACGGAGAAATCCTCCAGTGTGCTGGTGTCGCCCTTCACCTCGCCTCCAGAGGCGATCTGCTTTAAAATGCGGCGCATGATTTTGCCCGAGCGGGTTTTTGGCAGCACGGCGGCGAAACGAACTTGGTCCGGCTTGGCGATCGCGCCGATTTCCTTACCCACATGCGCGCGGAGCGCTTCTTTCAATTCAGGTGTGGCGGCATGGCCGGTCTTGAGCGTGACAAACACAACGAGTGCTTGGCCCTTCAGATCATCAGGCCGGCCCACTGCGGCAGCCTCGGCAACAGCAGGATGGGTGGCGAGCGCGCCCTCGACCTCGGCGGTGCCGATACGATGGCCGGACACGTTCAATACATCGTCAACGCGACCGATGATCCAGAAATTGCCGTCCTTATCCTGCCGCGCGCCGTCGCCGGTAAAATACCACCCGGGGAACTCGCTGAAATAAGTCTGCTTAAAACGCTCATCGTCACCCCAGAGCGTGCGGAGCATCGAAGGCCAAGGTTTAGTGATAACCATTTTCCCGTCGGTGCCGCGCGGGACTTCCTTGCCCTTGTCGTCCACGATCATCGGCGAGACGCCGAAGAAAGGCAGCGTCGCGGTGCCGGGCACGCACGGTGTGGCACCGGGCATGGGCGAGATCATGATGGAACCGGTCTCGGTCTGCCACCACGTGTCCACGATGGGGCAGCGGCCCTTGCCGATCACCTTGTGATACCAGAGCCAGGCCTCGGGACTGATGGGCTCGCCGACAGAACCAAGCAGACGGAGGGAATCCAGATTGTGCTTCAGCACGTAGTTGTCACCCCAGCGCATAAAAGCGCGGATGGCAGTCGGCGCCGTGTAAAGAATGGTGAGACTGTGACGCTCTATCATTTCCCAAAAACGGTCCGGTTCGGGCTGGTTGGGCGCACCCTCGTAAAGGAAGAGGGTGGCGCCATTGGAAAGGATTCCGTAAACGACGTAGCTGTGACCGGTGATCCACCCGATGTCAGCCGAGCAAAAATAGCGGTCCGTGTCCTTAAGATCGAAAACGTAATGCGAAGTAATCTTCGCACCGAGCAGATAGCCGGCGGAGGTATGAAGCACGCCCTTGGGTTTTCCGGTGGAGCCGGAGGTATAAAGAATGAAAAGAGGATGCTCGGAATCGAAGGCCTTCGCCTTGTGCTGGTTCGGGCCGCCTTTCGAGGTATCGTGCCACCAGATGTCACGGCCCTCCTGCATAGTGACGGGATTGCCGGCGCGCTTAAGCACGATCACGCTTTGCACCGAAGGCGTTCCTGCCAGGGCGCGGTCAACGGTGGACTTGAGTTCGACCACCTTGCCGCGGCGCCAACCGCCGTCGGCGGTTAGGACGAGCTTGGCTTTGCAATCGTTGATACGGTCCTTGATCGCCTCAGAGCTGAAGCCGCCGAAAATCACTGTATGCACTGCGCCAATACGCGCGCAGGCCAGCATGGCGATGACCGCCTCCGGCACCATCGGCATGTAGATCGCGACACGATCACCGGGCCCCACGCCCATACCTTCAAAAATGTGCGCGAAGCGGCTGACCTCTGAGTAGAGCTGCCGGTAGGTGATGGTGCGAACGTCGCCGGGCTCGCCCTCGAAGATAATTGCCGCCTTGTTCTCCCGCGCGGTGCCGAGATGCCGGTCCACGCAGTTCTCGGCTACGTTTAGCCGTCCGCCAGTGAACCACTTTGCGTGGGGCTCCTTCCAGGTGCAGACTTTGGTGAAGGGCTTGCGCCATACGAGGTGCTCGTTGGCCATTCTTTTCCAGAATGTATCCGGAGAGTTGACAGACTCGGCGTGAAGCTTTTTGTATAACGCCATACTGCCAAGGTTGGCTTGGCGCTGAAACTCGGGTGAAGGTTTAAACGACCGCTTTTTGCGGGACACTGAGGTGTTTGTTTGTTCCGACACGTTGAGATGTGGTTTTAGGGTTGGGGTGCGCGTTCGCTGAAAATTTTCCGGCGTAAACACGTGTTGTCCTTATTCAGACCGCTTCACAAAGCGTCAAGTCCGGGTGCTCGCACCTCCTCGGCATCTCTTTAATCATGGCCAAAAAATCACCCTCTAAACGCGTCTCCGCTTCGTCAGCCGCGACCGAATCCGCCCCCGTCACCGAGTCCCTCGCCTTCGACACGCCAGCGGCTACACCTACGGTCACCCCTGTTACCTCCCGCCCGCGCGCACCGGCCAAAAAGAAGATCGCCGCACCGGGCGCCCCACCGGCCCCCGCCGCAGTCGTCAGCGAGTCGCCCGCAACTGCAACCGCGCCTGACGTCGAACCAATCATCGCCGTGCGTCCATCCCCCGCCCCTGCCCTCGTCGAGGCAGTTGTGGCGCTCGATACGCCTCAGCCGTTAGCAAACGCGGCTTCCGCAGCCGTAATTCCCGCCGAAGCCGCAACCGTGCCCGCGACCGCGGTCGGGCTTGCTAGCGCGCCCACCTACGCTCCCCCGCAGGAAAATCTCATCACTGTGGAGGGCATTCTCGATATAGATACCCAGCGCAGCGGCAACGGCGCCCTCCTCGATCCTGCCCGCAATGGTCGCCGCCGCCCTTCCGACGTTTTCATCCCGAAGGAAATGATCCGCCGCTTCCGCCTCAAGCAGGGCAGCATCATCAAGGGCGTCGCCTACCCTGCAGAGGGACGCTTCCCGAATCCCAAGATGAAGTTCATCGAGCTCGTGGACGGCATCGACATGGAGCTGCGCCGAAATAAATTCGATTTCACCCAACTCACCACCATCTCGCCCGACCAGCAGCTCAAGCTGGAGTCGAAAGACGGACGCATGACCACTCGCGCCATCGATCTCTTCTGCCCCATCGGAAAAGGCACCCGAGGCCTCATCGTTGCACCTCCCCGCACCGGTAAGACCACCATTCTTCGCGACATTGCGATCGGCGTTATCGAAAACCATCCCGAGTGCCACGTCATGATTCTGCTGGTGGACGAGCGCCCCGAAGAGGTCACCGACTTCCGCCGCAGCGTCGGCGCCGAAGTGTGGGCCTCCTCCAACGACGACCCGGTGGAGAACCACATCCGCGTGGCCGATCTCGCCATTGACCGCGCCCGCCGTCTGGTCGAGGCCGGCCGCGATGTCGTCCTGCTCATTGACTCCCTCACCCGTCTATCCCGCGCTCACAACACTGCTAAAAATTCCGGCCGCACCGGCTCTGGCGGTCTCGACGTGCGCGCCCTCGAAAAACCCCGCCAGCTCTTCGCCTCCGCCCGTCGCACCGAGGAGGCCGGATCGCTCACCATCGTCGCTTCCATTCTCGTTGAAACCGGCTCGCGCATGGACGATGTCATTTTCCAGGAGTTCAAGGGCACGGGCAACAGCGACCTTATTCTCGACCGCAAATGCGCCGAGCTTCGCCTTTGGCCAGCCATTAACATCCAAGCCTCCGGCACCCGCAAGGAAGAGCTCCTCATCGAAGCGAAACGCCTCGAGACAATCCACTTTTTCCGCCGCGCTCTCGTCGCCGCCAAGATCGAGGAGGCTTGCGAAACCATGATCTCGCGGATCTCCAAGACCCGCAATAACG
Organism: Akkermansia muciniphila; assembly: GCA_945898185.1. Lineage (GTDB taxonomy): Bacteria > Verrucomicrobiota > Verrucomicrobiia > Opitutales > Opitutaceae > IMCC26134_A. The sequence goes on from CAMDHP010000008.1 coordinate 8,947, forward strand.
ACGAGTTCATAAAGCTTGTCTCCCGCTAGTATTTGCACGCCAAACCACTCGCTCGCCCTCGCGCAATCTTTGCGTTCGCCGGGGCGTTTTCGATTCACATCAAATTACCACTTGCCCGCCGAGTCGGCGGCCACCCATTGTCTTCCTTTACTTTAGACGAGAGCAGCCAAGCAAACGTCCTTCCTTCGCTCATTTAACTTCTACGCATGCATAGCTTCTCAGAGCAGTGTCTCGATATGGCCCGTTCGATGTTGGGCCACAATCTGGATGCCATCCAACCCGATGGCTCCATCCTTCCCGCACCAGGTGAGGAGCCACGTCCTGACGAAGCTGGCCACGTTGCCCTCGCGCTCGGAGAATACTACCGCGCGACTGGCGAGGCCACCCTCAAGGGCCACGATCTCATTGACTTGGCCGCCCGCTGCATCACCGCCCAGATGTTCACTGAGCCCCCGGCCGAGAATGGTCTCGCCTACGCCTCCCTCGGTCTCCTCTGCTTCGGCCCTTCCAAGGAGCGCAACCCCGTCTGGGAACGCCTCGTGGACGAGACCCAGCAGCGCATAGACAAGGCCCTGCTTCACCGCTCGGATTACGACAACCACTGGCAGGCCTTTAACGTCGCCAAGGCCGTCGCTCGCTTCTCCCTCGGCCTCTCCAAGAAGGACGAAACCTCCCGCCTCATTGAGCGCATGGTTGAGCGCATAAACGCCACCAGCTCCAACGGCTTTTTCGACGACTCCACCAGCGGCCTCGGCGGCAACTTCAATCTCTACGGCGTGATGAACTTCGTGTTCATCCGCTCCGCCTTGCAGCTCCACGCCAACTCCGGCGTGCGCGATCGCAAGCTCCCCACCCTCCGCACCTACGCTGAGAAATACATCAAGATGATGCCCGATCTCGTTCGCGCGGACGGCCTCGGCTGGGCCTTCGGCCGAGCCGCCGGCGCTTACGGCCAGATGCACTGCATCAGCCTCATCCTTCAGGGCCTCCGCGATGGTTGGATCATTGACGCCGATAAACCCAAATACTTCGACGTCCTCCGCCGCCTTTTCGTCTTTTTTTACCAGACCTACCTTGACCAGGAGCACGGCTTCCTCGATCTCCGCGACGAAGAGCGCACCGCCTTCTCGCATCACACCACCCGCATGGCGAACTTCGACGCCGCGCGTTACCTTTGCCAGTGGGCCCGTCTCGCCAAAACCATCGGCATGCCCATGGCCACCGGCAAACCCGACGCCCCTCGCACGGTCGGCCGTTTTGTCATTTTCGACAAATCCTCGAAAAAGGAACAGGGGCTCTTCGTTTACAAGAACGCCGAGACCGGCCTCCACGCCCAGATTCCCCTCATCAGCGCGGGCGGGCACGTCACTGCTGACTCCCTGCCTTTCCCCCACTCGCCCGGTGTATTCGACTGGCCCAACAACATCTACCTGCCCGTCATGGTGCCCGAGCTCACTTTCGGCTCCAACGTCACCATTCCCGCTTTCTACGGGAAAAATTGCGTGACCGGTCTCGGTCTCCGCAACAGCTTCTACTTCCGCTACGATCAGCCCGAGTTGATCAACGTCCAGGAGGATATCCTCAAAGGATTAGGCTCGGTTAAAGTTCAGTGGTCCTTCACCGGTCCCGCCATCAGCTGCGAATACGTTTACTCAGTTAAACAACAGGTCACCCTCGACAAGTTCCGTTACCAGCTCGTCATCGCCGCCCCCCACTCAAAGTATCGCGTTTCCGGCATGCCGGCGCTCGGTGCCCAGGGCCATCGCTGCACCGTGCAAAAAGACGACTTTCAGGGCGTCTGGCAGGAAACCGAGGTCGTCACGAACGATCCCGCCCACCGCACCAATTTCGGCAAGATTCACTACGTGCAAACCCTCCTCCGTGATCACCCGCTCATCATGCGGCCCGGCCAAGTCTACCGCTTCGTGGTCAATTTCGAGCCCGACGTCACCCACGTAGATTGATGAAGAGCAGAAGTTTTAACGCGAAGACGCGAAGGCCCGGGCTTAGGTCACAAAACCCCGCCCTGATCTTGATTTTCTTCGCGCTCGTCGGTTTGTCCTTTGCGTCTTCGCGTTAAAAAAACAAACGCCCCTAACACCATGTTGTCCCGCCGAGTCATCCCGTGTCTGGACGTCCACGCCGGCCGCGTGGTCAAGGGCATCAAATTCCTTGAGCTTCGCGACGCCGGCGACCCCGTCGAGTCCGCCAAGGCTTACGATGCCCAGGGCGCCGACGAGCTCGTGTTCCTCGACATCACCGCGTCCTCCGATGGTCGTGCCATCATGCACGATGTCGTCGCCCGCACCGCCGAGCAGTGCTTCATGCCCCTGACCGTCGGCGGCGGCCTGCGGACCGTCGCCGATATCGAGGCCATGCTCAAAAGCGGCGCCGACAAGGTCTCGCTCAACACCGCCGCGATCGCGGACCCCTCTCTCATACGCGCCGCGGCCGAACGCTTCGGCGCACAATGCGTCGTCCTTGCGATCGATGCCAAACGAGAGCCAGACGGTCGCTCTTGGCGCGTCTATACCCACGGAGGCCGCAACCGCACCGATCTCGACGCCGTGGAATGGGCCGAAGAGGCCGTCCGCCTCGGTGCAGGCGAAATCCTGCTTACTTCCATGGACGCCGACGGGACCCTCGTCGGCTTCGATTGTCCGCTCACCCGCGCCGTAAGCGACGCCGTTAGCGTGCCTGTCATCGCCAGCGGCGGCGCAGGAAAACTCGATCACTTTGCCGAGGTTATCAAAGCCGGACACGCCAGCGCCGTGCTAGCAGCCAGCTTGTTCCACTTCGGCACCCTGACCGTCTCACAGGTAAAGGCACATCTCGCCGCCCAAGACATCCCGGTGCGCCGCTGACTCGTATCCAGCCATCCCCGAGCGGGCGGGCGTAGTTAACAAAATGTTGCCGCGCGGAAGCGTCCTCTGAGCCCCGCCAAAACTCACGCCCCATGAAAACGCTCCTCCTCCTTGCCTTCACCTTCGCACTCACAGCCTCCGGCCAAACTGACTTGGTCAAGCTCGCCGACCTACGGCTCGTAGCATCTGCCTCAAACGACGGAGATAGCTTCACCGTCAACGACGGCACCGAGGAATATCATCTGCGCCTCTACCTCGTTGACGCACCGGAGACCGTCGCCGCCGACCCCGCGCTCGCCCGCCGCGTCCGCGAGCAAAGCCGCTATTTTGGTGTGACCGATCCGTCTATCATCGTGCACTTCGGCACCCTCGCCGCCGCTCGCACTCGCGAGCTGCTAAGCACGCCCTTTACCGCCTACACCACCAACGCGAGCGCGCTCGGCCGCTCCGCCGACCAACGCATTTACGCCTTTGTCGTCACCTCCGAGGGCAACGATCTCGGCGAACAACTCGTCCGCGAGGGCCTGGCCCGCGCCTTCGGTTCGGGCTGCGTCAACTACGCTGGCATCCCCCAAGCTGAGCAACGCGCCAAACTTACCGACGTCGAACTCTCCGCCGGTCTCGCACGCAGGGGCATCTGGGCCAAATCTCAGCCTGAGCTCATCGCCGCCCAACGCGCCGCCGAACGCGCCGACGCCGCCGAACTCGCCACCATCTCACGCCAGGCCTCCGTCACCCCCCTCTCACCGCTGAGCTCGGCCGCCCTCACCGCCGCCAATCCGGTTGACCTCAACTCCGCCACTGCCGCCCAACTCGACGGCCTGCCGGGCATCGGCCCCGCATTCGCCAAGCGCATAATCGCCGCCCGTCCTTTCGCCAGCGTTGATGACCTTGATCGCGTTCCCGGCCTCGGTGCCGCCTCTGTCGCCCGCCTCCGTTCCTTGGTTTTCGTCTCGATGGAAGCACCCGCACCCGCGAAATAGCCCAACTGTCCCTTCCTTCCGCGCCGCGGCGAGGAAGGGTATTCTCCGTTTCCGACTTTCGCGCTGCTTGCCCTTGACGCGGCCCTCACTCCAATAGGCCCATGCGCCTGTCCGCTCTGCTCTTCGTTTTACTCGCTGGTTTATCGCACCTCGGCTGCTCCCGTTCCGTTTCACCGAACACCACAGCCGCCAAAATCCTCAACTTCGGCAACGGCACCGAGCCCGAGGAACTCGATCCGCACATCGTGACCGGCGTCACGGAAAACAACATCATCACTTCGCTCTTCGAGGGCTTGGTTAACTACCACCCTTCCGGCGAGGGCGTTTCGCCCGGTGTTGCCGAAACCTGGGAAACCTCCCCCGACGGTCTCAGTTGGACTTTCCACCTGCGCACCACCGCCCGCTGGTCCAACGGCGAGCCGCTCACCGCCAGCGATTTCCTCCGCTCGTATCAGCGTATCCTTACGCCAACCATGGCGGCTAAATACGCCGGCAATCTTTTCCACGTCTTCGGCGCCGAGGATTTTAATACCGGTAAAATCACCGACTTCTCCGCCACCGGTTTCTCCGCCCCCGACCCGCACACCTTGGTTATGCGTCTCAATCATCCGGTGCCCTACTTGCTCGATTTGGTGAAGCATTACTCGTGGTTCCCCGTCCACCTCCCTACCATCGAAAAATTCGGCCCCAACGACCGCAAGGGCAACACTTGGACTCGCCCCGGCAACCTCGTTAGCAACGGTCCCTTCCAACTCCAGTCTTGGCTGCCCAACCAAAAAATCACCGTTACCCGCTCGCCAACCTTCTGGAACGCCAGCGCCGTGAAACTCGATGGCATCGCCTTCTACGCCATTGATAGCGTGGACGCCGAGGAGCGCATGTTCCGCTCCGGCCAGCTCGATGTCACCAGCAGCATCCCCACCAGCAAGATATCCGAATATCAGGAAAACTCCCCCTCCCTCATCCGGATCGATCCCTACTACGGCACCTATTTCTTCCGTCTAAATGTCACCCGCCCGCCGCTTAATGATCCGCGCGTGCGCCGCGCCCTCGCCCTCGCCATCAATCGCGACGGCATCATCAACACCATCCTCAGGGCCGGCCAGACTCCCGCCTATAACCTGACCCCCGCCTACGCCGGCTTTGCCCCCGCGACCACCCTCAAGACCGACGTCACCGAGGCACGCCGCCTGCTCGCCGAAGCCGGTTTCCCCGAGGGCAAGGGCCTGCGCCGCCTCGAAGTGCTCTACAATACTTCCGAAGCCCACAAACAAATCGCCGAAGCCATCCAACAGATGTGGCGCACGAACCTCGGCGTGGACATTTCGCTGCGCAACGAGGAGTGGAAGGTCTATCTGGATTCCCAACAGAACCTCAACTTCGACATCTGCCGCTCCGCCTGGATTGGCGACTACCCGAACCCCGAGACCTTCCTCGACCTCCTGATCTCCGGCGGCGGTAACAACAACACCGGTTATGCCAATCCCGCCTACGACCGCCTCCTCGCCGATGCCCTCGCCACCTCTGACCCCACCGTGCGCGCCACCCTGCACCAGCAAATGGAAAACCTGATCGTGCGCGACGTCCCCGTCATACCCCTCTACTTCTACAAACGTGTTTTCCTCATCAGCCCGCGGGTAAAAAACTGGGTTCCCAACATCCTCGACAACCGCGCCTGGCAGCACATCGACCTCGCGCCGCCGAGCGGCGAATTGAAGGGGAGAGATTAAGTTTAACTATCACCACCAAGACCCCGAGCACGCACGCCTACTCCGCTCTTAATCTCAAACTTTTCATCTTAATCTGGCCGGCCCCCGCCCGGCCCCAGCCCATGTTCCGCTTCATCTTCCGACGCCTGCTCGAGACCATCCCTGTCCTCTTCGTGCTCGCGACCGTAACCTTCTTTATGCTCCGCCTCGTGCCCGGCGGACCCTTCACCGCCGAAAAGGCCGTATCCAAGGAAATCATGCGTAATCTTGAGGCGCACTACGGCCTCGATAAACCGCTCTTAAACCAATTCGGCGCCTACCTCTTGGACATTACCCCGAAGCGTTTCGCTCCCTGGCACCTCGCCGATGGCCCGGACTTCGATGACAACGCCGACTTCGATCTCAAAGCCTCCTTCGGCATCGATCTTGGCCCGTCTTTCAAATACCCCAACCGCACCGTTAACGAAATCATCGCCAACAAACTCCCCGCCTCGCTCGAACTCGGCCTCCTCGCCCTCAGCGTTGCCCTCGCCCTCGGTATCCCGCTCGGAGTCATCGCCGCCATGAAGCGCAACACCGGCATAGACTACTCCGCGTCCTCTTTGGCCATGGTCGGTATCTGCGTTCCGACCTTCGTCATGGGCCCGCTCTTCGTGCTCTTCTTTTCGCTGAAGCTCGGCTGGTTCAGTGCCTCTGGCTGGTATTTCGCCTCCGACCGTGTCCTGCCCGCCGCAACCCTCGGCCTAGTCTACGCCGCCTATATCGCCCGCCTTACCCGCGGCGGCATGCTGGAAGTGCTCAACCAGGACTTCATCCGCACCGCCCGCGCCAAGGGTGCCTCCGAGACCCGCATCGTGCTCAAACACGCTCTCCGCGGCGGCTTGTTGCCCGTAGTGACTTTCCTGGGTCCCGCCATCGCCGGCATCATCTCAGGCTCCTTCGTCATCGAGACCATTTTCCAGATTCCCGGCCTCGGCCGCGAGTTCGTCACGTCCGCATTCAACCGGGACTACACTCTCGTGAGCGGCACCGTGCTGCTCTACGCCGTCTTGATCATCGCCCTCAATCTGCTCGTGGACGTCGTCCAAGTCTGGCTCAACCCACGTCTCAAATTCGACTGAGCCTCCCTCCCCATGAGTTTAGCCGACAAACCTTTTCGTCAATCAATGATTGACAACACGTCAGGTCCTATCGCGCCTCCTCTTTTGGTCGGCACACCCTCCCCGGCGATCCCTGCTCCCGACGAAACGCCCCATCCACCTTGGCGCGATGCGTGGCTCCGCCTGCGCCGCAACCGCCTCGCTGTCATCTCAGGAATCATCATCCTCACGCTCACGTTTTTCTGTGTCGTTGTGCCGACCGTCCTCAGTCTCTCCTACCAGGACCAAAACCTCTCCCTTGGCGCCACCCCGCCCTCCGGCGCGCATTGGTTCGGCACCGACGAACTTGGCCGCGACCTCTTCGCCCGTCTGCTCTATGGTGGCCGCATTTCGCTGATGGTAGGCCTGATCGCCTCCTGCGTTGCGCTCACTATCGGCGTGTCTTACGGCGCCATCGCGGGCTACACCGGCGGCAAAATCGATGCCTTCATGATGCGGGTCGTTGATATTCTCTACGCCCTGCCCTTCACCGTTTTCGTCATCCTGATGATGGTCTTCCTCAAGGAGCCAATGAACCAGCTCGACGCCGCTCTGCGTGGATTCTCCCTTTTCGGTTACGCGCCTCTGAGCAACCTTCAGGGCATCGGCAAGATCGTCGGCCTCTTCGCCGCGATCGGTGCCGTCGAGTGGCTTACCATGGCCCGCATCGTGCGCGGCCAGGTGCTCACCGTCAAAAAAATGGAATACATCGAGGCCGCCCGCACCCTCGGCTACGGCCACACCAGGATCATCTTTCGGCACATCGTGCCAAACGTGCTCGGCCCTGTCATCGTCTTCACGACCCTGACCATTCCCTCTGTTATGATGCTCGAAAGCTTCCTGAGTTTTCTCGGCCTTGGCGTGGATGCCCCGCTCAGCAGCTGGGGCACACTTATCAAAGATGGCGCCGACAAAATGGAAAACTACCCGTGGTTGCTCATTTTCCCGGGAGGCACCTTTGCGCTCACCCTTCTCTCACTCAACCTCCTTGGCGACGGCCTTCGTGACGCGCTCGACGTCCGCGCCGCGAAGGATTGAACATTCAAGGTTTCCGCACTCTCCCCTTGGCCACGTCCGCAAAAGACCCGTTCAATCACGTCGCGCGGCAGCTCATCGCTGCCTTTCGCGGCGTGCCCGATCCTACCCCGGCGCGGCAGGTCAGACGCCCCACACTTTCATTAGGGCCGCTCATCGAGGAGCTCTTGATCGAACACCGCATCGGCCGCGCTTCACCCGAGGATGCAATCCGCGAACAATGGCCCGAGCTCGCCGGCCAGGGCAATTCGCACTACTCGCACCCGGGGCTCATAGACCCGAAAGGCAAGCTCACCATTATCTGTAGTCACGCCATCGTGCGCACTGAGCTAAATTTCCACAAGGCTACCGTGCTCGCCCGCATCAAAGCGCTCCCCGGCTGCGGCCACGTCAAAGACCTCATCATCCGCGCCGGGTAGGCTGTCTCCGTTGCCGTCTCCTCTCTCTCGTTCTCGTAATCATTCTCGTTCTCGACCGAACCCGACCTGGTGCGCTGATCCCAAGCCGAGAACGAGAAATATTTTACCGCCCTGCACTTAGCTCAACCCGTCCTCGCGGCCGTCGCGTAAGCCGCTATGATGCCGTCAAAGTTACCGTTGGAGAAAAACACCACCACGCGGCTCTCCACCGCCAGCGCGCCTTCGCTCACCAGAGTCGCCTCGCGCAACTTAAGCAGCACGTCTGCATTCGTCGCCGCCGTCACGGCGCGGACACCCTTCGTCTCCAAATGCTGCAGCACCGACTCAGAGTCGAAGCGCTCGGAATCCGCGAGTTTATCGGCCCGGTTCACTACCCCTAAAAACACTTCGTCGGCGTGCTCCAGCGCGCGCATGAAGCCGGCCTGAAGCGTTTTCGTCCTCGCGGTGTTGCTGCGCGGCTCAAACACCGCGGTCAACAAGGCCCCGGGATACCGGTTCGCCAGACTAATGAGTGTCTCCGCCAGCGCCGTCGGATGATGCCCGAAATCCTCGATCACGGTGAGCTTCGGCGTCGCGACAAGGATCTCCTGCCGGCGCTTCACACCGCGAAACCGTGCAAGCGGGGCGAGCGAAATTACCGGCACCGCGCCCGGCGCCGGCGAGCCGCTGGTCGCAAGCGCCACCGCCACTGCGGCCATCGCGGCGTTGCGCGCATTAAAAATCCCCGGCGCGGCCCAGCTCACGCCGCCCCATTTTTTACCCACCCATGTCAAAGTGAACCGCGCGCCACACGCATCCTCGCAGAAGCCCCCGATACGCACGTCGTTGCTCTCACCCACTCCGACGCGCACGACGCGAGTCCAGGCCAACGGACCGAGCGCGCGCAAATTGTCGTCGTCGCCGTTGAGCACAATCCAGCCGTTGCGCGGCACGATGCGCGTGAGGTGGGAAAAAGTCCGCTGCACGTCGGCGAGGTCGCGGAAGATATCGGCGTGGTCGAATTCCAGGTTATTCAACACCGCCACGTGTGGCGCGTAGTGGATGAACTTGGAGCGCTTGTCGAAGAACGCGCTGTCATACTCGTCGCCCTCGATCACAAAGGGATCGGCTGCCGTGCCGAGATGGTTGCCCACCGGAGGATCCAGCGGCACGCCTCCAATCAAGAACCCGGGATCGCGCCCATTTTCGCGCAGTAAAAACGCCGCCAGCGCCGTCGTGGTCGTCTTCCCATGCGTGCCGCAGACCACGATGTTTTTGCGCGTTTTCAGCACCGTGTCGTGCAGCAGTGCGGGCAACGAGGTGAAGGCCAGCGCGCGGGTATCAAGCAACCACTCGACCTCGGGATTACCTCGCGACATGGCGTTACCGATCACCACCAAATCCGGCGCGAGCTGCTGGAGACGCCCTGCATCATAGCCCTCGTGAAGTGTGATCCCCGCTTCCGTCAGCACGGTGCTCATGGGAGGATAAACGCCGGTGTCGGCACCGAGCACTTCGTGCCCGGCCGCGCGCGCGAGCAGAGCAGCATTACCCATCGCGGTGCCGCAAATGCCCATGAAGTAGATTTTCATTGGTAAAAATTAATAGGGTTTGAATGCCCCGAGCCGAAAGGAAAATCAACCACGCCACTATTTCTTTAGCTCGGACCAGCTTTCGCCAACCTGACTCGGCGCGCTGGGCATCGCCGCCTCTCGCCGACCGTTACGGCACAAAAAAACCCGCAAGACTCACGTCCGCGGGCTTTGTCGTTTTAACCGGCCTCCAGCACAAAAACAAATGCTGGGTATCAGCGGCAGTGAGCGCCGCCGACTTATCCGAAGATCTCTTCGGATTCAAAAAAGCGCGCGATTTCAATCAAGCCGTTCTCATCGCTGTCCGAGGCGTGGACGACGTTCTTCATCATCTCAGTGCCGAAATCTCCGCGAATCGTTCCCTTGGGTGCCTTGCGTGAATCGGTCGGGCCGAGCAAGTCGCGCACTTTGGCGACGATACCTTCGCCGCGGAGGGCGACGACGATCACAGGACGCGAGCTCATGAAAGCCTCGATCTCGGGATAAAAGGGCTTGTCCGCCACATGGGCGTAGTGCTCGCGCAGCTGGGCGGCGGTCAAGCGTGTCATCTTGCAGCCAACGATCTCGAAACCGGCTTTTTCAAAGCGGTCCACGACGTTGCCCACATGTTTTTGGTCCATGCAATCAGGCTTACAGATTATAAGAGTTTTCTGCATAAGCTGCTAACGTAAAGCTCCGCACCCTGATATGGGAAGTTTCTTTTATGTCGCGGCGGCTTCCGCTGAACCCGGGGCAATCCCGTCACTTCGAAGTGGCACGCGTCGCGGTCGCGAGTGAGGCGGCGTAGCCGTTCACCGCGGAAGCGAGTGCCTCTGCTATGTCGCCCCTGTAATCGGCGTCGGCGATACGCTTGGCTTCACCGGGATTGGAGAGGTAGCCCGCCTCGACCAGCACGCCCGGGCAATCCACGAGGCGGAGCACGGCGAAACGGGCGCGCTTTAGCCCGCGGTCCTCGGTCTTCAACTTGGCCAGCAACTGACGGTGCATGTGGTAGCCGAGCACCGCACTCCAGGCATCGTGGCGGTTACCGGGCTGGTTCACCTTGTCCTCCGCACTGGTTTTTGCGGACGAGGTTGAACGCTGGAAACGCGGCGTGAGCACGTAGGTCTCGGTACCACGAACGGCGGAGCCATTGGGCACGGCGTTAAAATGGATGCTGATGAAAAGATCCGCCTTGGCAGCATTGGCCATTTCGGCGCGTTCGGGCAGCGCGATATAGCGATCGTCGGTGCGGGTCATGACGACACGCCAGTCTCCACCGGCGAGCAGGCGCTGGAAGCGGCGGGCAACGTCCAGGGTAAATGTTTTCTCCTGCAGCTTTTCATCGGCGGAAAGAGTGCCGGAGTCGTTGCCCCCGTGGCCGGCGTCTATCATAATCACCCGAAGCGGCCGTGGCGTGTTCCGGTCCGGGCGCAGGATGGGGAGAACAAGTCGCTCCAGATCAACCGTGGCGAGATAGAGTGCCGTCCGGTAAAGCACGGCGGGCTCGCCCAAAAAAGTGCGCAAGCCGAGAACGTCGGCTTCACGGCTATCCACCCTAAAAACCAACGGGCCGGCCGCGGTGCCCACGTTGAGCTGCTGCGTCTTTGCATCCCATACCGCCTTGTAACCCAAGCGACTGAACGCGGCCTTGGCGTCCGTGTAGTTGACGCCGGCTAGCGTCACCTTCGCAGGAAAGGCCGCCTCGGGGCGAGGCCGTCCGCGCGCTGGCTCAGCACCGAGATTGCAGACGGTGAATCCCAAAAACGCGAAGAGAATGATCGAAGCGATCACGGCTCGGAGACCGTTCCGGGAAACCTCAACCGGGGTCTGACAACGGAGCGGCATGGCCGGCGCGGCGCTGAGGCGGTTGAGGCGGAGCGCAGGGAAAACGAGGGTTAAGCCTCGTTGTCTTCCTGCGAATCGCTGCCGGTATCGTCGATCGCTTCCTCGTTCGCCTGAAGCGTGTATTTACGCTTCCGTTTATTGGCGGGGAACGGGGTGAGCATGACGTTGATTTGTTTGCCCATCAGACGGGCGTCGGAATCCGGATTGGCCATTCCACTGAGCTCGGCGAGCGCGCGCTTCATCAGCTCGAAACCAATCTCGGTGTGAGCCATTTCGCGCCCGCGAAATTTCAGACGCAGTTTCACCTTCGCCCCGTGGTCGAGGAACTCCTCGGCGTGACGGATCTTGGTGATGAAATCATTCTCTGCGATCCGCGGGGTGAACTCGACCTCCTTGATCTTGCTCGCCGTGGATTTGACGTGGCTGGTCTTCTTCGACTCCTCGTAAACATATTTGCCGAAGTCCATGATCCGGCAAACCGGAGGCACGGCCGTGGCGGCCATCTCGACGAGGTCGAGATTGAATTGCTGGGCAAGCGCGAGCGCACGCTCTGTCGCCATAATCCCGAGCTGTTTGCCCTCGGGAGAGATCACCCGAATCTCGGGCACTTTGATACGCGCGTTGCGCTTAATATGCGCGAACGGGTCGTTGTTGCGACGTTGCTGGAATTGGCCGGGGCGACGGGCGCCACCGCCTGAGGGTGCTGAGAGAGCCATCAATTAATGGAGATGCAAGTTGAGGAGACGGAAAAGAAAACGGCAGCCCACCGCGCAAAGACAATCGGAAAACGGTGCTAAACACTAAAACTCTCGCCGCAAGAGCAGGATGCCTTGGCGTTGGGGTTGGTAAACTTGAAGCCGCCAGCGATGAGCTGGTTCGAGTAGTCTATATGCGTGCCCTTAAGGTAGAGCGCCGTCTTGGCGTCCACCAACGCGCACACTCCAGCCGAACGCACCAGAATGTCGCCGCGCTTGGGCTCCGGGGTGAAACGAAGTTTGTAGCTGAGGCCGTTGCAGCCGCCGCCAGAAATCGCCACCCGAAGAAAACCGCCCTGACTCTCGCGGGCAATGAGGGCAGAAACCTTCCGGCCTGCCGCTTCGGTCAACGCAACCAACCGCTCGTCACCCACCCGGACACCCTCTGGCAGCGGAGCGTTATCAGCCGGCGCCACCTCGGGCAGAATCGGGGCGGGAATGGAATTAAGAGGGACGGCGACGCTCATGCTTCGGAATTCATGCGGACACTCTCTACCGTCCGTTACCCAGGCGCAAGCGGCGCAATGCGCTAATCTCGCGCGCAACCCGCACCGCGTTGGAAAAACTCGTCCCGTCGGCCCGTCCTCGGCCGGCAATGTCAAATCCAGTGCCGTGATCCGGGCTGGTGCGCACGTGCGGCAAGCCGAGGGTGACGTTTACCGACTGGTCGAATTCCAGCGTCTTGAGCGGCGCTAGTCCTTGATCGTGATAAAGCGCGATCACAGCGTCGAACTCGCCGCGTAGTTGCCGGCCGAAGACCGTGTCTCCCGGCAAAGCGCGGGATAAACCCGGATACCGGCCCCGCAGCCCGTCAAGGATCGGATCTATGACGTCGCGTTCCTCGGTCCCCAGCAGCCCGTCCTCGCCTGCATGCGGATTCAACCCGCAGACCGCGATCCGCGGCTCCTTCTGAATGCCCGCCGCCGCGCACAACTCGGCCGCCGCCGCCGCCGCCCGCGCAAAGGCGGCCGGACTCAAGTGGCCCGGCACAGCTGCGAAGGGGATATGCCAGGTCAGCAAGACCACCCGCAGTCGTCCACCGCAAAATGCCATCACCGGCTCCCCGCCCCAGGCGCTGGCAAAAAACTCCGTCTGCCCGGGGTGCGGCCAACCAGCACGCGCCATCCAGCTCTTCGCCACCGGGCCGGTGACCACCGCATCGCAGAGGCCCGCCCGCACGTCCGCCGCCGCCGTCGTCAGTGCAAGGCTGGCCAACGCCGCACCGGCCACACTCGGATTTCCCGGCGTCAGCTCAAAGTCATACGGTTCGGCCGCCACTGCTCGAAACCGCCCCGCTCCCGGAAGACCGGACAACCAGCGCGCCGGACCGTACACGTCCACATTCGCCGCTTCTTCGGGATTCGCGGCAAGCCAGCCCGCGACGATCTCAGGGCCGACCCCGGCGGGATCACCACAAGTAAAAGCGAGGCGTGATGGTTTCATGGGCGTGAGCTTTGAACTAAACTGGATGCTCGCTCGTCGTATCGGCATGAAACCCCTCGCGCCGCGGCCTAGCAAAGCCTCGTTTGCCACCAGCGAAAAACTCCAGAAACGCCTGTGCCTGCGCGGAGGGGAAGGCGCCGGAGGTCCGCGCCGCCGCAGCGATGGTGCGGATGTTACCCGACTGGAAATACACCGCGCGAAACGCCGCCTTCAGTTCGCTCACAATCTCGGGCGGCCAGTTGCGGCGCTTGATGCCAACGAAGTTCAGCCCGATGACTTCGTCTCGCTCTGCAACCATTATTCCAGGCGCGACATCAACAGTCACGCGCGCCAGCCCAGCCACCATGCACAATTGGCCTACTCGGCAAAACTGGTGGATGCCCGCGCCGCCTCCGATGAAGGTCCACGAGCCCACAGAGACATGGCCGGCCAACATCACGTTATTTGCCAGCACCGCGTCGTCAGCCAACTCACAATCATGGCCCGCGTGGGAGCCCGCCATCAGGAAACACCGTGCGCCGATGACCGTGGACTTCCCTTCGTAAATGGAACGGTTGATCGTGACGTTTTCCCTTATCACCGAACCCTCGCCGACGCGCACGAAAGTCGGTGTCGCACGCTCAAATTTTAAAAACTGGGGATCACCTCCCACCACCGCGCCCGGATGCACGACCACGCGGTCGCCCAGGATGGCGTGGCGGGTGATGACCGCGCCGGCCATGACTTCGCAATCCACGCCAAGTTGCGCGCCGGCTTCAATGTGTGCGGAGGAATGGATCATTTGCGCCCCCACCCTTCCCTCCCAATCCGCTTCTGACAAGCCCGCGCGTAGGCAGCGCGCCGACCCGAGCTAGCGAGACTTTGAGCCGCGCGCCTCCCGCCCTACCGCCGGGAGGAAATCAAGCTGCGGCTCGCGCACAAGGTCGTAGTTTTTTAAGAGCCGGATGACCTCAAGCGTGTCGCTCTTCCGGTAGTGGCGGTTCACCTCCACCTTGTCTATCAGGTCGAGCAACATGGCACGGAACGAGATGATGCAGTCCACTCCGCGCGCTTTTAGCAGCTCGATACTTTGGCTTCGAAACGGCTCCTGCGTCGGTAGCGCGGGTAACACCAGTATCTTCGTCACTTCAGCCCCGGCGCCGCCGTCGGCTCCCGCCTCGCGAGCCACCGTCAGCCCCTCTGCCGGGAAAAACTTAACTACCTCGCGCTGCACGTTCTCTTCCAAAAAGCGAAACAGCTCCGGCGAGCTTTTAAGCGTCCCCGGAGTAAAAACATCCGTGTGCCACGGCTTCACCGACACGACCGCCCGGTGCAGATTCGGCAGCTCGTTTGCGAACAGAAAAAAATCCGGCTTCCGGCGCTCGCGCGACCACGTGGGATTGTAAACCACCAGGTCAATTTCTTCCTCGCCCGTCTTGCGCCTCGCTTGCACGGCATGCTTGCGCATTTGCCGGACAAAAAATCCGTTTTGTTCGAAATACTCCCTTACGATTCCTTCATCAATTGCCGCCATGATGTTAAATTAAATCATAAATCCTAAGCGGCTAAATCTTAAAGTGCGCGATTCGCGCGCCAGACGCGAAATCGTGCCGCCTAAAGCGCACCCACCTCGATAAACGCCTCCTCGGCCAGCGCCGCATCGATCCCTCCAAGCGCGGCGGCCCGCCCAAGCGACTCCAGGACCACAAAGCGCAGCCCGCCCGCCCGCACTTTCTTGTCTCGACTCATTGCTGAAGTAAGCGCGGATAACGAAAGCGGTTCGCGCAGCCTTGTGGGCAGGGCGTGCGCCGCCACCACGGCATCCACCCGGGCGACCTCTGCGGCGGTGATTTTACCCAGTTTGGCCGACAGCCTCGCCGCCGCGCACAGGCCTATCGCAACCGCCTCGCCGTGCAGGTAGGTGCCGTAGCCCGTCACCTGTTCGATCGCGTGGCCGAAGGTGTGCCCGAGATTCAACAATGCCCGCCCGCCATCCTTCGCAGTCTCGTGCTCGTCGGCCTCGACGACCCGCGCCTTGATCGCACAACACCGCCGCACCACCTCCAGCAGATCCGCGCTCGCCAGCGTCAGAGGAGATTTCTCCAACCGCGCCAGCAACTCGGGGTCGGCCAGCAGCCCCGCCTTGATAATCTCCGCCATCCCGGCGGCGAACTCGCGCGACGGCAGCGTGGCCAGCAGATCCGTATCAATGTAAACCGCGAGGGGTTGGTGAAACGCGCCGACTAAATTTTTACCCGCCTCAAGGTTCAGGCCGGTTTTGCCCCCGACCGAACTGTCCACCATTGCGAGCAGCGTCGTCGGCACCTGAATAAAGGGAATTCCCCGCAGGTAACTCGCCGCCGCGAAACCGGCCAGATCCCCGATCACACCGCCGCCGACCGCGACCAGAATGGAGCTGCGATCCAATCTCTGCGTGGCCAAGAAATCCCATACCCGGCCCAGTTCGCGCAGGCACTTGGTGCCTTCACCGGGCGGCAGCACCAAGACAGGTGCGCCCCCGGCGATCTCCGCCAGCGCACGCGGCTGGTTTTCGGCGAAGTTGGCATCGGTGACCAACGCCGCCTTACGCCCACCCGTCTTCAGCGCAGCCAGTTCGTTGCCCACTTCGGCCACGAGTCCGCCGCCGAAGTGGAGCGAGTAGCTGCGTTCACCGAGATTTACGCGGAGGGAGTTATCCATCCCACCACTCAAGTCGCGCCCGGCCGCACTGGTCAACCATCCGCCGCAATTGAAAAGTTAGCGGGACGGCTCGTCACTGAAGAGCGTCTCAACGTTCGCATCCCCGGACGCCAGCACACGCACTTTTTCCTTCGGCAACTGGGTGCGGAACCAGGTTCGCTGCTTGCGCACCAGCCCCCACGTATTTTGCGCGATCTCTGCTGCGAGCGCAGCCTCGCCGCCCGGCCGCCCGGCGTTCAGCCACACCAGCGTCTCGCGGTAACCGATCGCCGCCGCCGCACTCGGGTTTCCCGCAAGCCCTACCTCACGGAGTTGCTCGACCTCGGCAACCAGTCCGCCAGCCAACATCGCCGCCAGCCGCGTCGAAATCCGCCTGCGCAACTCCTCCGGCTCGCGATCAAGTCGGGTGCAAACCACCGTCCAATCCACGAAGGATCCCGGCTGCGCCGCAAAATCCGCCGCGAGTCCCGCCAGGGTCTTTCCGGTGACGATACACCGCTCCAGCCCGCGCAAAACCCGCCGCGGATTCGCCGTATCCAGAGCGCCGATGCCAGCTGGATTTCGCGTCCGCAACTCCGCCACCAGTCCTTCCAGCCCGCCCTTTTCAAAGCGTGCCGAAAGCTCAGCCCTCAAATCGGCCGGCACTGCGACATCGTCGGCCACCGGCCCGAAAAAAGCTTTTAAATAAAATCCGCTTCCGCCCGTCACTAGCACCCGGCGCCCCCGTGCGATGATTCCTTCGCACGCCGCCCGCGCGCAAGTGATGTAGCGGGTCACATCCATGCGTTCGTCCACCGCGCACATGTCAATGCAATGGTGCGGCACCCGCGCCCGCTCCTCTGCGGTCGGTTTTGCCGTGCCGATGTCCATGCCACGGTAAAACAGCGAGGCGTCACACGACACGATCTCCGCCCCGTGCCGCTGCGCCCAGCGCAGGGCCAGCTCGGTTTTTCCCGCCGCAGTGGGGCCGGTGAGAATGTAAAGTTTTCGGCACATAGGTTACAAACAGGTGAGGAACGAACGCTCGCGCCGCATTCTCCTGTTTTTCGTTTGCCTGCCTAACCACTCCCGACGAATCCCGACCGCAAGTTGAAACTCGCGCTCGTCACCGAAACTTTCCCACCAGAGATCAACGGCGTCGCCATGACCTTGGGCCACCTCGCCGCCGGTCTCGCCAAGCGCGGGTTCAGCGTGATCGTCCACCGCCCGAGGCAAAATAAGTCCGACAGGCCGCACGTCGGCGGACCTTTTGACGAGGTGCTTCATCCGGGTCTGCCCATCCCCGGCTATTCAATGCTCCGGCTCGGGCTGCCCATGCGCGGCACCTTGCTGCGAGCTTGGCGCGTCAACCGCCCCGATGTCGTGCATGTCGCCACCGAGGGTCCCTTGGGCTGGGCCGCGCTTTCCGCCGCCGACGCGCTGGGCATCCCGCTCGCCTCAAGTTTCCACACCAACTTCCACAGCTACTCGAAGCATTACGGTTTCAACTTTCTCACCCGCCCCGCCCTCGCCTACCTGCGCTGGTTTCACAATCGCACCCGCATCACGCTCTCGCCCACCGACGAGCTCAACGCCCAGCTCACCCGCGATGGCTTTCGTGGCATGAAGTTGCTCTCCCGCGGCGTTGACACCGAGCTCTTTTCCCCCACCAAACGCGACCCCGCTCTGCGCGCCGATTGGGGTGCCGGCGCCGACGATCCGGTATTTATTCACGTCAGCCGCATCGCGGCGGAAAAAAACTTCGATCTGCTTTTCCGGACTTGGTCAGCCATCCGCTCCGCCCAACCGCGCGCCCGCTTCGTCGTCACCAGCGACGGCCCCTTGCGGCGCAAGCTCGAGCGAGCCTACCCGTGGGCGGTTTTCACCGGATTCCTCGACCGCGAGGAACTGGCCCGTCATTACGCTTCGGCCGACGTTTTTCTCTACCCGAGTTTAACCGAAACCTTTGGCAACGTCGTGACCGAGAGCATGGCCAGCGGACTGGCCGTCTGCGCCTACCACTACGCCGCCGCCGCCCGCTACATCCGCCATCGCGAAAACGGCGTGGCCATCCCCCTCAACGACGAGGCCGCCTTTCTCGCCGGCTCCCTCGCGCTCGCCGCCGAGCCCAGCCTGCGCCAGTCGCTCGGCCTCATCGCCCGCGCCACCGCTGAAAGCATCCCCTGGAGCCGCGTGATAGACGGGTTCGCCCGCGATCTCAACGAGGTTGCCGCATCCGCCGGCGCTGCTGGCACCGGGTTCATGCGTGGCCCGTCGCACCTGCCCATCCGTCATTAGTCTTTCGCCCGATGTCACTTCCTCGCGCCCGCTTCATCTTCAATCCCCGCTCCGGACACAATGCCCGCAATCCTTGGCTGCTCGGGCGCGCACGCGAGTTCATCGAAGAACATAAACTCGATGCCACCGTCGTGCCCACCGAGCACCCGCTACACGCCACCGAGCTTGCACGGCGCGCGCTGGACGAGGGTTGCGGCCTGGTGGTGGCGATTGGCGGCGATGGCACCATGAACGAGGTCGCCGCCGCGCTCGTCGGCACCGACGCCGCCTTGGGCCTGATCCCGTGCGGCTCGGGAAACGGCCTCGGTCGCCACCTCGGCATCCCAGGTCCGGGCAGGGGTGCCTTCCGCGCCCTCCTCGGTAACCGCACCCGCACGATAGACACCGGCGTCGCCGACGGCCACCCGTTCTTCAACGCCATGGGCCTCGGTTTTGACGCTGAGATCAGCGCCCGTTTCAACGCCCTCACCCGGCGCGGATTTTCCTCCTATGTGCGGACCTCCATTGGCACGCTCTTTTCGTATTCGTCTGCAAACTACACCCTTAGCGCCGATAATGCCCCGCCAGTCACCACCCCCGGCTTCATCGTTACCGTCGCCAACTCAGACCAATACGGCAACGATTGCTACATCGCCCCGGGCGCCCGGGTGGATGACGGCTTGCTCGACCTCACGGTGCTCAGCCGGGTGAACGGCTGGACCGCCATCCCGCTCGCCATCCGCCTTTTCGCCGGCGAAATCCACGGTGCCGCCAGCGTCACTCATCTCCGCGCCGCCCGCTTTGTGATCGAGCGCCCCGCGCCAGGCTTCATCCACACTGATGGCGAAGTCCGCCACGCCCCCGCTGCGGTCGAAATATCGGTTCGCCCCGCGAGCCTAAGGATTGTTATACCCGCCGCTGTTCCGTAACAATCAGGTTACCGCCCAACTGCCGCCTCGTCAGGCTCCTCTCATTCACTCAACTCATTTTCGTAATGGAAAAATCCACGCTTAAAGTCCGGACCGTTATTATCTCGGACGTCCACCTTGGCACCCACGATTGCAAGGCGCGCGAGGTTAACCATTTTCTAAAATACACTCGCTGCAACAAACTGATCCTGAACGGTGATATCATTGATGGCTGGCGGCTCAAGCAGTCCTCCTATTGGCCGAAGGCCCACACCCGCTTCATTCGCCTCGTCCTCAAAAAACTCGAGAAGCGAAACACCGAGGTCATTTACCTTCGCGGCAACCACGACGACGTCCTGAGCAAGTTCCTGCCCATGGCGTTCGAAAATCTCCACCTCGTCGAGGACCACGTGCACGAGGCCGCCAACGGCAAACGTTATCTCGTTCTCCACGGCGATGTGTTCGACACCGTGACGAAGAACTTCGTGTTCCTCGCCTACCTCGGCGACTGGGGCTACCGGGTCCTGATGAGGCTCAACCGCCTTTACAATCGCTGGCGCACCTGGCGCGGCAAAGACTACTACTCGCTCGCCAAGGCCGTCAAAGCCCGGGTCAAGAGGGCCGTCAGCCACGTCTCGCATTTCGAGGAGCACATCTCCGCGCTCGCCAAAAGCCGTGACTGCACCGGCGTGATGTGCGGCCACATCCATACCGCCGCCGATCACATGATGGGCGACATTCACTATCTCAACAGCGGCGATTGGGTCGAGTCTCTCACCGCGATCGTCGAACACTTCGACGGTCGCTTCGAGCTGATTGACTTCGCCGATTTTAGGAAAGAATACCCATTGGAAGAAGAGAGCGCTGAGTCCGCCGACAATCAAGACACGCTTGACCTACTTGACGTTTCACCAGCCAGCCCCGCGGCCTGACTGGGAGTGCGCACCGCAGTTTGGCGAAGGCGGGTGAAAATCTACCTTCCGGGCTTCGCATGACGGGTGCGTCCGACTGCGACGGGGGGAGTATCACCACCGCCTAAAAGTTTCCTGCACAAACGCTTTCCTTCCCTGTCCCCATTTGTTCCTCTCCCGCTCCCTCCATGCGTAAAGAAGTCCCCTGGTTCGTATCCCTGTGTGTGCAAGAAAACGTCCTCGATGCCAAACGCGCCGCGTTGATAGCCCACTCGCTCGCCCCCGGCGCCGACGCGCTCGCCTTCGGCCAGGCATTGCTCGACCAGGACATCACCACCGATCTCGATTTGCTCAACCGGCTCGTCGAAGAGTCACAAACTCTCGGCGCCTCCAACGCTGAGCCGCCGCCCTTGGCCCTCGCCGCCGCGCAGAATCCCGCACAACTCTCTGGCACGCCCGCTCCCGACACATCCGACGCAGTCAAGGTAGATTTTAGCACCGTCGCCACCATGCCCGACGCCGACCTGAAGCCGTTTATGCTCGGCTTGCTCACCACGTCGCAAAACCTCGGTGCCAGCGATCTCCATCTCTCCGCCGGCGCCGCGCCCTATATCCGCCGCATGAGAGCGCTGAGTTTCCTCAACTCCACTCCACTTACCGCCGCCGAATCACTCCGTCTCAACACCTGCTTGCTCGCGTCCGACGAGATCGAGCACTTCACCAAAAGGCGCGACTATGACTACGCGCTGGCTATGCAGGGCGGCCGTCGCATCCGCGTAAATCTCATGGAGCACAAAGACGGCTGCAAGGGCACCTACCGCATCGTCCCGGAACACATTCGCACCCCCGCCGAACTCGGCTTTAAAAACACCGCGGTCATCGAAAAGCTCCTCAGCTACCACAACGGCCTCATCCTCGTCACGGGCCCCGTCGGCGCAGGCAAGACCACCACACTCAATTCCCTCATTGATCAGCTCAACCGCACCCGCGACGATCACATTATCACCATCGAGGATCCGATCGAGTTCCTTCACCAGAGCCAGGGTTGTAACGTCACCCAGCGCCAGGCGGGCCACCACACCGCCTCTTTCGCCTCCGCCCTCAAAGGCGCGCTGCGCGAGGACCCCGATGTCATCGTTATCGGCGAACTTCGCGATCTCGCCACCATCGAGCTCGCGATCAGCGCTTCCGAGACCGGCCACTTGGTGATCGGCACCATGCACACCAGCGACGCCACCTCGACGCTCAACCGTCTGCTCGACGTTTTCCCGCCCGGCCAGCAGCCCCAAATCCGCGCCATGGTCGCGCAGAGTCTCCGCGGCATCATCTGCCAGCGCCTCCTCCCCGCTAAAGCCGGCGGAGTCGCCCTCGCCTGCGAGATTCTCGTCAACACCCTCGCCGTCTCCTCCATGGTCCGTGATGGCAAAACCCAGGGCATTCCGAGCGCCCTCGATACCGGCAAGCGCGAGGGCATGATCTCGATGGATAACTCCATCTTGAATCTCTGGAAAGAGGGTGCCGTCGCCAACGAGGTCGCCCGCACCAACATCCTCAACAAGGCCGTTCGCCAAGCCGTCCCTGGCTCGGATTAAACCGCCTCCGCCCCTTAAACTTAATCTTCCACCTTAATCCCGCCGCGCACCGCGCGGCGTACTCCCATGCCCGCGATTGATCAACTGCTCCGCTCCATGCGCGCCAAAGATGGCTCCGATCTTCACATGATGATCGGTATTCACCCGCGCGCCCGCGTCTCCGGTTCCTTGGTGGACCTCTCTGAATTCCCTGTCGTCACCACCGAGCGCATGGAGGAACTCCTCAATGAGATCTGCGCCCCCCATCGCTGGGAGACCTTCCTCAAAAACCACGATCTCGACTTCGCTTACGAGATCCCCGGCCTGGCCCGTTTCCGCGTCAACTACCTGCGCAACGCTTGGGGCATAGCCGCCGTCTTCCGCCAAATCCCGTCAAAAATCCTCTCCTTCGACGACCTCAAACTCCCCGAATCGCTCAAAAAGCTCTGCTCGCTTCGCGAAGGGCTTGTCCTAGTCACCGGCCCGACTGGTAGTGGTAAATCTACTACCCTCGCCGCAATGATGGACTACATCAACGTCACCTCCACCCGCCACATCGTCACGGTCGAGGATCCCATCGAATTCGTTCACCAGAATAAAAAGTCTATCATCGTCCACCGCGAGGTGCTGGAACACACTGACAGCTTCGCCGACGCGCTCAAGGGCGCCATCCGCGCCGACCCCGATATCATCCTCGTCGGCGAGATGCGCCAGCTCGAGACCATCCGCCTCGCCCTCGGTTGCGCCTCCATGGGCATGCTCGTCTTCGCCACCCTGCACACCAACAGCGCGCCCAAGACGATTGACCGTATCATTGATGCCTTCCCCGCCGACGAGCAGAACCAGATTCGCGTGACCCTAGGTTCCTGTTTGCGCGGCGTCGTCTCCCAGCTCCTTTGCAAAAAGAAGGCCGGCGGGCGCTGTGCGGTGCATGAGATTCTCCTTCCGCACGACGCCCTCGGCGGCACCATCCGCGCGGGCAACATCTCCGCGATCCGCAACATCATCGAAGGCTCGATGGCCGATGGCATGATTTCGATGGATGTTTCCCTTCGCCGCCGCTTCGACTCGGGTGAGATCAGCGCCCGAGAAGCTTACATGAAGGCGACCGACAAAGCCAACTTTGAGCCCCTGCTCGCCGCCGAAACCGCCGCCGGAGGCGCACCCGCGCATTAAAGCCATCGGGAGACTAATTCTCATTCGAATCTGGTCCGCGAGTAAGAGCGTGTTTGCGCGCGATTTGTGAGGTTAACGCAGTTTTTCTCTCCGGCGGACGCCTTGGCTCGAAGTTGCTTTCAAGCACGCTCCTAAATCGGGCATTGGTTTACCCTGAATGCGAATTTATTATCGGCCGCGCTTGCCGGGATTCGCGATTGCCTCCGCAGCGATTCGGAGCGCGGCGATCATCGCTTCGAAATCCGGCGGTTGAGGCGCGCGGACTTCCAGCTCTTTGCCGGAGATCGGATGGGCAAAGCGGATCATCTCGGAGTGCAGCATCACGCGCTCCGGCTTGATCGGGAGCTTGCCGTAGTCCTTCCAGCCATACGTCACGTCTCCCAGCAAAGAGTGCCCGGCAGTCTTCATGTGGATTCGGATCTGGTGGGTGCGACCGGTGAGGATGTGGCAGCGCATTAGCGCGGCGAGCGGGAGGAACGCTTCCTCGCGTTTCCAATCGGTGCGGGCGGGTTTTCCGTCTTCAGTGACGGCCATGCGGTGGCGGTGGATCTTGTTGCGCGCAATGGCACCATCGAGGGTGCCGCTGAGCAGGCGGGGCACTCCGGAGACCAGGGCGAGGTATTCCTTATGCAGGTTGCGGCCGGCGAACTGCTCGGAAAGGGCGCGGTGGGCGGCGTCAGACTTGGCAACGAGCATCACGCCGGTGGTATCGCGGTCGAGGCGGTGGACGATCCCCGGACGCTCGACGCCGCCGATGCCGCTGAGCGTGCCGGCGCAATGGCCGAGCAGGGCGTGGACGAGGGTGTTATCCTTAGTGCCCGCGCCCGGGTGCACGACCATGCCGGCGGGTTTGTTGACCGCGAGCATATGGGCGTCCTCGAAAAGAATATCGAGCTTGGTGTCGGACGCGTGCAACTCGGACGGGACGACGTCGGCATGGGCAAAGTCTATGACCTCGCCGCCGTGGATGTCGTTTTTCTTGTCGAGCACGTGTCCGCCACGGAGCACCAGACCGGCGTCGAAACTGCGTTGCCAAGCCACGCGGCTGAGCTCGGGGAAGGCGGCGGCGAGGACCTTGTCCGCGCGTTCGCGGCGAATGGTTTCAGGAACAGTGTAGGTTTGCGGCAAAGACATTCAGGTAACTCGCGTGCTTGCCGCCTCGCAGGCGGGAAGGCGACACAAACCGGAGGCGGCGGGCGCTTGCCCTGCGGCGGGCGGGCGGCTTGGGATAGGAAATGGCCGCCCGTCCCTCCCCTGCTCCAGCTCCCGATGAATGCGCCCAGTGCGGCAGCGACATCCCGCGCCGCGCCAAGGCGTGCCCTCACTGCGGAGCCGACGAACGCACCGGCTGGCGCGAAGCTTCGGTTTACGACGGGATGGAGTTTCCTGACGACGAGGATGACGACGGTCGATCTGGGTCGGATTCCGGCGCAGTCGACAAGGAGCGCGGCGAGTTGCCGTGGTATTGGACCGCCGTCGCGCTGGTGTGCCTGATCGCAGCCGTGCTTTATGCGACTCGAACGCTCTGAGCGGGCGCTCCCGCTACAGGATGAACCGGACAAAAGCGGATTACGGCAACTTCGCCTGAACGATCTTACTGACTGCGCCGAAATCAATGATGCCGGCTTCGGGGCGCTGTTTCAGCGCGGCGATTACCTTGCCCATCTCTTTCTTCGAGGCGGCACCGGTGGCGGCGATGACCTCGATCACGAGGGCCTCCAACTTTGCGACGTCTAGGCCGGCGGGGAGATACTTTTCAAGAATGGCGATCTCGATCAGATTGGCGGAGACAAGGTCGGCGCGGTTGCCCCTCTCGAACTCAACGTTGGCGTCAGTGAGATTTTTGACCGCCTTGCGAAACGCGGTGACGGTGAGGGCGTCGTCAATGGGTTTGTTCTGGTCCATCGCGGAGCGCTGGATGGCGGCGTCCGCGGTGCGCAGGATGGTGGCGGTGGCGGTGTCACGCGCCTTCATGGCGACAATGATATTGGCGCGGAGTGTTTCGTAGATGGAGGGCATGGAGCGGAGTGTTGGCGCGGGGCGGAGCGGTGTCCACCTTGCAGCGTGCGAAGGCTTAGTCAGGCGACCTCGATGACGAGCTGGACCTCGGTGGTGGAGTTGCGCGGCAGGCCGGCCACCGCCACGGCGGCGCGGGCGTGGCGGCCGGCGTCTCCGAAGACGGCGACGAGCAGGTCGCTCGCGCCATTGATGACGGCGGGGCTATCCGCGAAGCCGCTGACCGCGTTGACGAAGCCGTTGACCATGACGATGCGCTTCACGCGGCTGAGCTCACCGAGGTGAGATTTGACGTTGGCGAGAGTGTTCAACACCGCAACGCGGGCGGACTCGTAAGCAGTGGCGACGGTCTGGTCGCGGCCGACCTGGCCAGCGTGGGTGAGCTCGCCATTGCGGACGGCAAGGGTGCCGGCACAGAAGAGCAAATTGCCGCTCTGGACGACAGGCAGGTAGTTGCCGGCGGCGGCGGCGACAACGGGGAGCTCAAGACCGAGTTCGGTGAGTTTTTGTTCGGGTGTCATGGATTGAAAGAGTGGTTGGGAAGGAGACACAAACGGCGCAAAAGGAAAGCCCGGGGATGCGCGATCAGGAAAGGCCGTGAGCGCGTGCCTCGTTGGCGAAGGCGACGAGGCCGGCGGAGGTTGATTGGCCGGGCTGCAGGCGGAGCGGGTAATCGGAACCGAAGCGCACCTGATCGGCGCGCACGGTGGAGCCGCGCATGGCCCAGGCAGACTCGCCGTAAAGAAGCGGAGCAGCGGCGGTATCCACGCGGACGTTTGGCAGATGGCGCACATCAAAACCGCCGGCCCAATGAGCGAGCACGAAGTGTGTTTGTGGATACGCGCTGACCAGCCGCTCGAAATCGGCGAACGGGGTCTCAATCTTGCCTGGATAGGGACGGCCGCGCGGATCGGTGACGTGGAGATTGACCGGCCAGCGCCAGGCGGTGGCGAGGGCGAGGGCCGCTTGCATGGCGGGAGAGTCGAGGGCGGCACCGACGCTTTGCGGGGAAAGCTCCCCCAGCCCGCTGAGGCCCTCGTCGCGGGCACGGTGCAGCTCCGCCTCCACAGCGGATGGCGCGCTGGCGGGATGAAAGGTGGCATACGCGGAAAGCCGGTCAGGATGCAGGCGCACGCACTCGGCGTAGAAACGGTTTTGCGCGGCGCAAGAGGCGGAGCGCTCCCAATACCAGCCGAGCAACACCGCGCGAGCGATGCCGGAAGTGTCGAGATCGCGAAGCAAAGTGGCGAGATTGGGAAATTCCTGGACGGGCGAGGCATCGCGACGGCTGCGCGTGCAGAGTCGCGCCCAGTGCGGTTCGCCGGCGGCGGCAGCCCAGTCGGCGGGGTCGCGGTTTAATTCATCCGGGTAAAGGTGAACGTGCTGATCGGTCAGAGCCATGCGGTGAGGAGCGCATACGAAAAACTCAGAAGTGTCAGAACTTTTGCGCGGCGGGGGGCCTGATTAAGGACTAGGTCGCAAGTCTCTCGGTGCGTCGGGATGAGGAGCCACGGGGCAGATCCGGAACCCATGCATTAAACCGAATAAAATTGGGCCGATGGTGAAGGGCGTGGGCCCGCAACCGACAAACCAAAGGAAGGAACGGTGAGAACCCTAACGATACTTGAGGTATTCTACATGATGCCAATGGGGGGGTTATTTATAGGTTCGATCTTGGCGTCTTCGTGTTAAAGTCTGAAAGCTTGAAGAATCGGGATAAAGTGCCGTTTTTCGGCTAGACAGCCTGTCCGAAGCGCGCCAGCCGAGCCGCGACTCTTTCGCGACCGAGGACGCGGAAAATCGCCGTGATGCTCGGGCCCGCACTCAAACCGGTCACCGCCACTCGCGCCACCGCCTGATAGTCGCCGAAGCCGAGTCCCTTCGACTCCGCCAGCGCCTTCAGCCCCGCTTCGACGCTCGCATCCGAGGTCAAATCGAGGCCCGGTAAAGCGCCCAGAATCTCCGACAGGCGCGCCTTAGGGTCGCCTTTGCCGAGGGCCTTGGCCTTCGCTTTGTCGTCGGTCGGGTAAGTGTCGTTCCAGAAATACGCGGTGTAGGCCGGCAGCTCTTCCAGCCCCTTGATCTTCGGCTGGCTGAGCAAAAACACCTCATCAACATACGTTGCCGGCGGCTCCGTCGTGAGGCCCGTCTTGGCGAAGACCTCGTGCTTCGCAAAATAGGCGCGCGCCGCCGCGATGAAATGCTCGGGCGGCAGCGCCAAGAGGTAGAGCATGTTCATGTGCGCCATTTTCTTGTCGTCAAAGCGGGCGTTGCTTTGGTTAACCCTGGGCAAGTCAAACTTCGCCACGATGTCGGCCACGGGCATCTTCTCGATGTCGCCGCCCGGATTCCAGCCCAGCAGGCTGATGTAGTTCACCACCGCTTCGGGCAGGTATCCACGCGTCTGATACTCCTCGATCAAGGCGCCCTGATCCCGCTTCGACATTTTGCCGGGGCCGTTTTGCTTCAGGATGAGCGGGATGTGCGCGAACTGCGGCGGGGTCACCCCGAAGGCCTGGAACAACGCGACGTGTTTGCTGGAGTTGGAGAGATGGTCCTCACCGCGAATCACGTGGGTTATCCGCATGGCGATGTCGTCCACCACGTTCACAAAGTGAAACACCGGATGACCGTCGGAGCGCACGATCACGAAGTCTTCGTCCTCCAAGCGCTCGACGCGACCGCGGATGGCGTCGTCTATCACCATCGGCGCGTTCTTCACTTTCGTCACCGTCTTCTGGCGGTGCTCGTCGTAAGTCTCGTAGCGCTCGCCTTCGAGTCGGAACCAGATCGCGCCGTCTTTCTCGTAAGTGCGTCCGGCGGCTTTGAGTTTTTCGAGATACTCTTGGTAAACCGCTCCGCGCTCGCTTTGGCGGTAGGGACCAAACGCGCCGCCGACTCCCGGACCCTCATCCCAAGTGAGCCCGAGCCACTTCATCGATTCGTAAATGACATCGAGGAACGCCTCGGAATTCCGCGCCGCATCGGTGTCCTCGATACGCAGCACGAAGGTTCCGCCGGTGTGCCGGGCATAGAGCCAGTTGAACAACGCCGTGCGGGCGCTGCCGATATGGAAAAAACCGGTGGGACTCGGTGCAAAACGAACGCGAACGGAAGACATGATAGAAAGACTTTCACCCTGCCTTACCCTCGCACCCCGCCGCAAGCACCCAAAATCCGGGACGCGGTTTTCAGCGCATCTCGTAAACCCGCCCGCGACACCGGTGCATCGTTGACACCCCGCCCGCCCCGCCTCTGTAGTCTTGCTTTTACGCGCCCTTCAACGGCGGAAAACTCCTTCCCTAGACCCACACAACACCATGGCCAAAGCCACTACCAAGAAACCCGCCGCCAAATCCGCGGCTCCTAAGAAATCCGCTCCCGCCGCCAAAAAGTCCGGCAAGAGCACCAAATACGTTTACACGTGGGGCAACGCCAAAGCTGACGGCGACGGCTCCATGAAGGCCCTCCTCGGAGGCAAAGGCGCCAACCTC
>CAMDHP010000009.1 GCA_945898185.1 Akkermansia muciniphila
AGCCGTTACCTTGCTCTTCCCCCTTTTCGGCTTGGGCATAATCTACAGTTCCTGGCGCTCACAAAGAACGCACAGTTCGCCCCTCGGTCGCGCCCTGCCCACCGGCACCCGCTCAGCCGTCAACCGCATCGGCATAACGCCCGTGCCCGACCCTGAGGTGCCGGGAGAGATCGTGCTCAAACCCGCCGCCGGGCGCGTCGGCTCTTTCGTCGCGATCGCCTGTTTTGCCCTTTTTTGGAACGGCGGCATCGGCTTTATGTTGCTCAACGTGATCAAGGACTTTCGCGGCGGGTTCATGTGGTTTCCCCTGCTCTTCATGATCCCTTTCGTGGGCGTGGGCCTGGCCACGATCGTAATTGCGTTGCACACCTTCTCCCGCCTTTTCGCTCCTTCAGTCGAAGTGCGCCTCGATCCCTCGCTGCTACGGCTCGGCGCCAGCGTGCCGTTCACCTGGCGGCTAGGCACCCGAGGCGTGCGCAAGCTCACCATCCGCCTGATCGGCCGCGAGGAAGCCTCCTACCAACAGGGCACGCGGACAACGACCGACAAATCCGACTTTCACCGTTCCGTGCTTTTCGATTCGAGCGACACCCTCAGCCTCACCGAAGGCCGCGGAGAACTTATCCTGCCGACCGCCGACGTCGCGCCCGCTTTCACCGAACCGAAAAACCGTCTGATCTGGGACCTGGTCTTCGCTGGCGAAATCCCGTGGCGAGCGGATGTGGACGACCGCTTCACCCTGCCCGTGCGCTGCCCTGCCCGCCCCCTCGGCCTTGCCGCCTCTCCTGAGCCCCGCGCCCACACCGGCGGCGGCCTTACGCTCTGGACCGTGGACCGCTTCGCCCCCGAAGAGACGCTCGTCTTCACCGTTTCACGCGAAGCCAGCGCGAAACCCGAGCCGCTCAGCCTTCAACTCGGCTGGTTCACCGAAGGCAAAGGCACCCGCGACGCCGCCGTCGTCTGGCGCGAGGCCCTGCCCAACCTCGTCCCCGGCACTGACCGCAGCTTTGAGGTGCGATTGCCCGACGCCCCCTGGAGCTTTGCCGGCCATCTCATCGCGGTGGAGTGGCGCCTTGAAGTGCTCGACTCGGACAGCAACCCGCTCGTGGGTATTCCGCTAATCGTGGCACCGGATGGCCAGTTGGTGAACCTGCCCGCGCTGCCTAAAGAGCCGTCATTTTTCGAGAAACGGAAAGCCCGCTTTAGGTCGCAGATCGCTCGATGAGCTCCGCGCGCGAAAACCCCTTCCGCACCTCGCGCCTGCTCACCCTGCCCGTCCACTGGGCCGGCATTCCACCCGAGACCCTGCTCGCCCGCTGGCACGCCGGCCGCAGGCGCGGCGCGCTCGTAGGCACCCACGGCACCGGCAAAACAACCCGCCTTCGCGCCCTCGCAAACCTCCTCGCCGCCGAGGGCTGGGCCGTGGTTTGGATACAATGGCACGACGACGGCACCACCACCCCGGCTGACTGGCGCGCCGCCCTGCGTGCTGCCGGACCGCGCACCGTTCTCTGTCTAGACGGCTCCGAAAACCTCGGTCTGTTTGGCGCGTATCGCCTGCACCGATACACCCGCCCCGCCGGCGGCGTGCTGGCGACGCGGCACCGCCGCTCGCTCCTCTTGCCCACCCTGGCGATCTATGCGCCAGACGCAGCCCTCTTCGCCGCCCACGCCGGTATGCTGGATCAAGACGCGCGAGAGGCGGCGACGACCGCCTTCGCCGAAACCGGCGGCAACGCCCATGAATCCTTCCGCCGGCTCTACCACCTCGTTGCCCCCAGCCCGGCCCACCCCGGAACAAAGTAACCTATTAGGTTACTTTGTTCCACGGGTCACTCGCGCTTGAGTTCGCGTCCCATCAACGCGGCGAGCGCGTCGGCGGGCGGCTTGGCGGCGTAGAGAATCTTGTAAATCTCGCCCAAGATGGGCGCGTCTATGCCGCGCTCCGCGCATAGCCCCTGAAAACTCTCCGTCGTGCGGTAGCCTTCCACCACACTCTTACTCGCGGAGATCAGCGTGGACGCTTTTTGCCCTTCGCCGAGGTGCTGGCCAAAGGTGCGATTGCGTGACCACGGTCCGTTACACGTCGCCACCAGATCGCCGAAGCCACCGAGGCCGTAAAAAGTCTCTGCCTTCGCTCCCAGCGCCACGCCCACGCGCACCATCTCGGCCAGCGCCCGGGTGAGGAGCGCGGCCTTGGCGTTGTCGCCGAGCCGGAGGCCGTCGCAACAACCGGCGGCGATGGCATAGACGTTTTTCAAGCAGCCGCCGAACTCCACGCCGGCAACGTCATCACCTCGATAAACGCGCAAGCCTGGTCCGCTGAGCGCAGCCTGCACCGTGGCGAGATAGGCCTCATCCACGTCGGATGCGGCGAGAACCATCGCGCACGGCTTGCCGGCGGCTACCTCGGCGGCGTTGGTCGGGCCCGTGAGGCAACCGACCGCGCGACCTGGCAGCATCGCGGCCATAACCTCGGTCGGGCGCAGATGCGTGCCAAGCTCGAGGCCCTTGACGAGCGAGACGAAAAGTTTGAGCTGCGTGGCCTGCGCGAGCCCCGCCGCCATGCGCTGGCAGGTCTCGCGCAACACCTGTGAGGGACACGCGATCACGACGAGTTCCGCCTCCATCAAGACTGGAGCCAGCTCATGCGCGATCTGCACGGATTGCGGGAGAAGGAAGCCCGGAAGGTAATCGGTATTCTCGCGGGTCGAGGCGAGCGAGAGCGCCTGCTCAAAGCGACGCGGCGCCAGCGTGACGGTGTGGCCCAGCCGCGAAAGGTGCAGCGCAAATGCCGTTCCCCACGCCCCGGCTCCAATGACGACGATGTTCATGAGAACTGCCTACCGGAATGCACCGAAGAACACACGGAAAACCACACGCCACGGAGGCTTCTGTTTCGTGGCATTTGGCGGGTTTCCGGAGCGAGCCTTGGTCAGCACCCGCCTACTTGGTCAGAAACGCGGGCAGCTTCTCGTTCTGAATCTGCTGCTCAAAGGTTTCGCGAACGTTGATGAGGTCGCTGGCGGCACCTTGCACCAGAACCTCGGCAGTGAGGTTACGAGTGTTGTAGCGGCTCGACATCGTGAACCCGTAAGCCCCCGCGCTCATCAGCGCGACGAACTCGCCTTCGCCTACTTCCTGCAAGATGCGGTCCTTCGCAAAGCAGTCGCCGCTCTCGCACACCGGGCCGACCACGTCGGCGGTGAGCGCGGCGCGGGCGCTGTCGCGGCGCAATGGCACGATCTCGTGGTAGCTGTCATACATCGCGGGGCGCACGAGGTCGTTCATCGCGGCGTCCACGATAAGAAAATTCTTGCCTTGGCCGCGCTTCAGGAACTCGACGCGGGTGAGCAGCACGCCGGCGTTGCCCACGAGGTAGCGGCCGGGTTCCAAGAGGATCTTGAGGCCGAGCGGAGCGAGCAACGGCTTCAACGCCTCGCCGTAGGCTTCGGGCGTGAGCGGGCGCGTCTCGGCGGGCTGGGCGCTCCACCAGGCAGGGTCGCCGCTGGCAAGAGCGTCCTTGTAGATGATGCCGATGCCGCCGCCGATGGACCAGTAGGTGATGCCATATTTGGCCTTCAACTCCACTACAAAGGGAGCAATTTTTTTCACCGCCTCGACGAAGGGCGCGAGGCTGGTGAGTTGCGAGCCGATGTGCATCTGCGCGCCTTTGATGAGGATGTTCGGATAACGCGCGGCAGCCTCGTAGGCGGAGGCGGCTTGGGTGAGCGGGATGCCAAACTTGTTATCTGACTTGCCGGTGGTGATCTTCGCGTGGGTGTGGGCGTCGACATCAGGGTTAATGCGGATGGCGATGGGGGCCTTCACGCCGAGCTTGCCGGCGACGTAGTTGATGCGGGCGATCTCGGGCTCGCTCTCCACGTGGAAGGCAAATATCCCGTGTTCGAGCGCGAGCTTGATCTCGGCCTCGGTCTTGCCGACGCCGGCGAAGACGCTGCTCTTGATATTCGCCCCGGCGGCGAGCGCCCGGCGCACTTCGCCACCACTTACGAGATCGAAAGCTGCACCGAGATTGGCGAAATGACGCAGAATCGCGAGGGAGGAGTTGGCCTTCATCGCGTAGCAGATCTGGAGATCAAGACCGGCAAGGCCGCTCGCGAGCCGGGTGTAGTTATCGGCCATCGTAGAGGCGCTGTAGACGTAAGTCGGTGTGCCGTAAAGGCGGGCGATTTCGGCGAGGTCGACAGACTCACATTGGAGATTCGGGCCAGTGTAGCGGAAGTGATGCATTATTAAAATACCTATGACCGTGAAAGTTCGTGGAAACTGTTAAAATGTCCAATTTCCCCTTGCGAACACCACCTCAAACTTGCCCATAGTTGGATTAGAAATTCTTCGATGCTGCGCACTCTTCTCAATCTCTTTCGCCGTCCTGCCGTCCGTATGGGGCGGGTGGACAATGCGCGCATCCATCGCACCCGCATCCGCAACGCACAGTTCGTGAGTTTTATTGACTCGAGCGCTTGCCACGGAGCTCGCCATGCCGACCGCCACGATCAGCGCCTGCGCCGCCAAAAACTGTTGCGCGGCCTGCTCGCTATGGTGGGCGCGGGTGGCCTGGGCTGGTTCGTGCTGGAGAGCGCGCGGGCCATCGCGATGTTTTGAGGCACCGCGTGTCTCGCCCATTCGGACGAAAAGGTTGAGGAAAAATACAGCCAAGAAGGATTGAATCCGCCGATTGAGCTGATTTCTCTAGAGCCTTATGCAAGTCCACGCGAAGATTTCCAAGGAATGGCGCCGTCGCATGACGTTTATGTTCATCATGCTTTTCGCATCGGGCATTTGGTTTCTTTCAGATGGCTACCTCGTATGGCCGGCCGAAGAGAAACGCTACGTGGCTTTCAAGGAGCTCGCCGACGCAACGATTGCCGCGGGGGAGGCCAAGACCGAAAAAGATCCGGCCGTCATCATGGCTTGGGGGAAAAAAGCCGACGCCGAGGGCTGGAAGTCGAAAGTGCCCAAGCACCGCTCTGCCGGCGATCTCACTGGCCAGCGCGTTCCCGGCTTTGTGTTCATGGTCGCGGCGATCACTTTCGCACTCTGGGTAGTCTGGAATCACCGGCTCAGCATCCGGGCCGAGGACGATTGGATAACCGGTGCGTCGGGCCAACGTGTAAACCTCGATTGGATCACGGAGACGGATCGCCGCAAATGGGATACCAAGGGCATCGCTTACGCTATCTACGAGGAGAATGGAAAACGCGGTCGGCTGACGCTCGACGACCACAAGTTCCTCGGATGCGAGGCCATCCTGCTCGAAGCCGAGCGCCGCATCAAAGCGCGCAGCGAGGCTGCAAGTCCGGCGGCCTGAGCCGCCCGAGACAGGGGCACTTTTTGGCGCAATCGCGAGCGAGACGATTTGATGCAAGCACGCGGCTGCCCCCGCCTAGACGCCCCGGTCTGGCGACCCATACCAATCTCCCCTATCTTTCAGACTTTACCGCAAAGACGCAGAGGCGCGAAGACAGGCAGAGGAGCGCTTCAGTTCGAGTTCGTTGCCCCCCTTGCGCCTTCGCGACTTTGCGTTAGTGAAATCTCTTTAATCGGGGACGTTGGTATCACGCCCCGCCGCTGGACGCGTTGCTCTTGGGCTTAAAAGCTTGGCGGAAGCTGGCGGCGATGTAGTCGCGATTCATACGGGCGATGAAATCCTGCGAGATGAGTTTCGGGCAGGCGGCGGAGCACTCGTATTGGTTGGTGCAGTTGCCGAAACCGAGTTCGTCCATTTTCGCGACCATGTTGAGCACCCGGCTATCGCGCTCGG
Source organism: Akkermansia muciniphila (assembly GCA_945898185.1). Taxonomy (GTDB): domain Bacteria; phylum Verrucomicrobiota; class Verrucomicrobiia; order Opitutales; family Opitutaceae; genus IMCC26134_A. Next base: position 5,789 of record CAMDHP010000009.1, read on the forward strand.
CCTGGCCCTGAGGCAAGAGCCCGAGGTGGCCGACCTTGGCGGAAACAAAGAGCATGGCGGAGGCGTTTTTACAGGCGGCCACGCAGGCGCCGCAGCCGATACACTGAGCGGCGTCCATGGCGAGGTCGGCCCCATCCTTGGGCACGGGGATGGCATTGGCATCACACGCTGAACCCGCACGAACGGTAATAAAGCCGCCGGCCTGCTGGATGGCGTCGAAGGCGGAACGGTTACAGATCAAATCCTTGAGGATCGGAAAGGGTTTGGCGCGGAAAGGCTCGACCACGATGACGTCGCCATCGGCGAAGCTGCGCATGTAGGTCTGGCAGGTTGCGACGCCCTTATGCGGGCCGTGGGGTTTGCCGTTGATGACCAGCGAACAAGTGCCGCAAATGCCCTCGCGGCAGTCGTGCGCGAACGCGATCGGGTCTTCGCCCTTGGCCTCAAGTCCGTAATTTACGACGTCGAGCATCTCAAGGAAGGACATATTCGGATTGAGGTCCTTGGCGGCGTAGTCCACGAAACGGCCGGGCTCGTCGGTGGAGGGCTGACGCCAGACGCGCAGCGTGACGGATAAATTCTTGGCGGAAGTGAGGTGAGCGACCATCGGATTAAAAGTAAGAGGTAGGTTGGGTTATTTGTAAGAACGCATGCTCATCTTTACGGTTTCGTAGTTGAGCGGCTCGATGTTGCGGAGCGGAATCTTGTCCTCGCCCTGAAACTCCCACGCGGCGACGTGGGCGAAGTTGACGTCATCGCGCAGGCACTCGCCGTCGGCATGCTGGTATTCCTCGCGGAAGTGGCCGCCGCAGCTCTCCTCGCGAGTGAGAGCATCGCGGCACATGAGTTCGCCGAGCTCAATGAAGTCGGCGACGCGCAGGGCTTTTTCGAGAGCCTGATTCAGGTTCTCGGCAGAGCCCGGAACGTTCACATTGGACCAGAAATCCTTCTTCAGCGCCTGAATATCGACGATGCCCTGATTTAGACCTTCCTTGGTCCGGGCCATGCCACACTGGTTCCACATGATCTTGCCGAGTTTCTTGTGATAGAAAGCGACGGGCTCCTTGCCCTTGATGGCCATGAGCTTTTTCACAAGCCTCTCTACATTCGCCTCGGCGGCGGCGAATTCCGCGCGGTCGGCGGAGGGCCGGCTGCCGGGCTTTTGCGCGGCCAGATAATCGCCAATCGTGTAAGGGATGACGAAGAAGCCGTCGGCTAGACCCTGCATGAGCGCGGAGGCACCGAGGCGGTTGGCGCCGTGGTCGGAGAAGTTGGCCTCGCCCAGCACGAAGAGACCGGGGACGTTGCTCATGAGGTTATAGTCCACCCAGAGGCCGCCCATGGTGTAATGGACGGCGGGGTAAATGCGCATGGGCTGCTTGTAGGCGCTCTCGTCAGTGATCTCTTTGTAGATGTCAAAGAGGTTGCCATAGCGCTCGGCGACGGCGGCCTCGCCAAGCTCGAGGACTTTGGCGGCGGATACGTCGTGCAGGTTGGCGCGGGCGGCGGCCTGTTTGCCGTAACGCTGAATGGCTTCGGCGAAGTCGAGGTAAACGCCAAGACCGGTCTCACCGACGCCACGGCCCTCGTCGCACATGCGCTTGGCGGCGCGGGAGGCGACGTCACGGGGGGCGAGGTTGCCGAAGCTCGGATAGATGCGCTCGAGGAAATAATCGCGATCGGACTCTGCGATGTCGGCTGGGGCTTTTTTGACGTCGGCCTTGTTCTTCGGCACCCAGATGCGCCCATCATTCCGAAGTGATTCGGACATCAGCGTGAGCTTCGATTGATAATCGCCGGAGACGGGGATGCAGGTCGGATGGATCTGAGTGAAGCAAGGGTTGGCAAAGCAGGCGCCGCGTTTGTAGGCGCGCCAGCTGGCGGTGACGTTGGAGCCGCGGGCGTAGGTGGAGAGATTGAAAACATTACCATAGCCACCCGTGGCGAGGATGACGGCGTCGGCCGCGAACCGGTTAAGCTTACCGGTGACGAGATCGCGGGTGATGACGCCCTTGGCCTGGCCGTCCACGACCACGAGGTCGCTCATTTCGTTTTGGGTGACGAGTTTCACCGTGCCCTGGCCGACGCAACGAGAGAGCGACGAATAGGCGCCGAGGAGGAGTTGCTGGCCAGTCTGGCCGCGGGCGTAAAAGGTGCGGGAGACTTGGGCGCCGCCGAAAGAGCGGTTGGCGAGCAAGCCGCCGTATTCGCGGGCGAAAGGCACGCCGAGGGCGGCACACTGGTCAATGATGTTGACCGACACCTCGGCGAGACGATGGACGTTGGCCTCGCGGGCGCGGTAGTCGCCTCCCTTGATTGTGTCATAGAAAAGCCGATACACGCTGTCGCCGTCGTTCTGATAGTTTTTGGCGGCGTTGATGCCGCCCTGCGCGGCAATGGAGTGGGCCCGGCGCGGAGAGTCGTGGAAAACGATACAGGTAACCTGGTAGCCAAGGTCGGCGAGCGAGGCGGCGGAGGAAGCGCCGGCTAGACCCGCACCGACGACCACGACGTGGTGTTTGCGCTTGTTGGCCGGGTTGACGAGCTTGATGTCTGTCTTGTGCTTGCGCCATTTGTCAGCGAGCGGGCCGGAAGGGATCTTGGAATCGAGTGTGGCCATGACTTTGAAAGTTTAAGTTGGAAGATTAAGGTTAGGACGCTCAGCGGACGGCGGTCCTGGCGGCGAGAGCCGTAGCGGCGACGGTGCCCGACGCGGGTTTCAACAGGCCGGTGGCGATCGCTCCGGGGATAGAGAGATTGCCGAGGAAATAGAGGAGGCAAAGCGCAGCCACGGCCTTGCGCAGGCAGCAGGACCACTTGGCGTTGCGCAGACCGAGAGTCTGGAAAAGCGACTCCATGCCGTGCAGCAAGTGGACCGCGAGGAGACCCGTGGCGAGGATGTAGAAACCGGCGACCAGCGGGTGGCTGAAGCCGATGAAAATCATGCTGTAAACGTCGTGCACTGGGGTTCCCTTCGCGGCCAAGGGAAACCCGAACTCGCGCACGTCCGCGCTCAGGACGACTGCGTCGAGCGAGCCCTTGTAGTAATCGGTGCCCACCATGCCGATCGTGAAGTGCAGAATGTGATACACGATAAAGGCCAGCACCACGAGACCGCTCAGGCGCATGTAGCGGGAGGCCACGGCGGCTTCGAGCCAGCGGTGGACGCCGTAATCCTTCGGGCCGCGGGCGGATTTGCTTTCGAGGGTCAGAACCACCGCGGCCCAGATGTGAATCCCGGCAGCGGCGAGTAGGGCAAGACGCACCAACCAAAGCACCGGCCCGAGTGAATGAAGGAAGTGTGCGTAGCCGTTGATCCGATCGGGCTCGCCAAAAATCTGGAGATTACCGGCGAGGTGGCCGAAAGCAAAACCGGTCAGCAGGAGGCCGGTCAGTGCCATTAAGAACTTACGCCCGATCGAGGAGGTGAACAAGTTGGCGAAAAGATTCATCGCAATATGTAGTCGTTTGGTGGGACTTGGCCCGGAATGGACAGAACCTCCATCACCGTGCCCCGTTAAAAAACGAAGTAAAGGTCGGGCGGCGGAACGGTAAACAGCCGATGCCGCATATTAGCGGCGCTACGGCTCCGCCGTAGCTGAACGAATACCGCTGGACCCGTTCAATTCGCCAAAGGCTTCAACAGGGCGAATTTCCCGCTCGAAGCAGGCGCAATCATTCGCCGGCGGAATGCGCTCACGCGGGCACCATCACCCAGCATCGCGGCCAGTGATTCCTCGAGTCCACTGGCAGCGGATTCATCGGCGACGTAGTGGAAATCCCAGCGCTGAGGGCCGGTTTGCACCAGGCTGTAGTGCCAGCAGGCAAAAGTCGCAGGCAATGCCGCGTCCACCTCGGTCGGGGAAACCACCGAGCCATCAGCGCGGAAATGCAGGCTGCCTTCACGGCCCAGCACACGGAATCCGGTGGACAGGCGTCGCACCACGTCACCGGCGTGATACCTCAAAAGGGGCATCGCTTCGCGGCCTCTCGTCGTCAGGTAAAGCTGGAAAATATCGGGCAAATCGCGGAACGGCATCAGCTCAACGAAGGCATTCTCATCAATGGACCGGGAGTCGTCTTTGAATGCCTCGCCGACAAAAATATAGCCGGCCTCGGTCGAGCCATAGAGATCAACCTGGGCGGCGGGGAAAGCCTCCGCAATACGGCGGCTGTGCTGCAAGCTGGCCTTGCCGTAAGTGAGGATTACTACCCGCACGCTCGGGACTTCGATGCCTCGTCGCAACGCTGCACGAGCCAGCAGCGAGAGATAGATCGGCTCGCCTTCGATGATTTCGGGCTTCACTGCCTGCAGCTCGGCAAGGATGCGGTCCCACTCGGCCTCGGGAAACACGAAGGGATCGCTGGTCAGGTTGAGATAGACGACGCCGTCAAAATAACGGTGCGGAAACGGATGGTCCTCGTAAGGGCAAAGGTTTGAGGAACACCCCACCGGTGCGAGCACGCACTTACGATGCGGCCGGTCGGCGTAGGATGCGAGTAAAGGGTGCGCACGATAGGCGCGGACGGTCTGCGCATTCCACCATCCCTGCTCCATGATCACGGTCATAGGACCGGCGGTCGTGCCCGAGGTAGATTCGTATTCGTAGCGATTTTCCTGCAGACCGCGTTCTACGACGCAATAGTCGTCGAAGAAGGCCTCGTGGCCATGGGATACTATATCCTTTTTCGTCAGCGTAGGAATCTCGCGGTAACAGCTCCAGTGAAGCGGATCCGAATGAAGTGGAAACCGCTTGGAGTAGAGGGGGCTGCGCCCATAGATCCGGCGGATTTCGCCCTCCAGACTTTCGGGCAGACGCCCGGCGCTGTCGTTGATCAGGCTTGGGGCGTTGGCGAATAGCGAGGAAGCGGCGGCGGGCATGCAATTTATTCATTTAGCTAAAGAACCCGCCCTGCCAAGTCAAACGACGTGAAACCACCGGATTTCTGTATCTGAAAAAATACTACAAGCTGGCTTGCCGGGCACGCCAGACCGGCTCGAAAAAAAACAAGGCGTCCAGCACCAGACTGTGCGTGATACCTCCCGCACGGGCGCGGGAATAGACTTCGGCGACCGGAATGGACGCCACTTCGATCTCCTCATCACTATCCCAGGCGAGGGGCGAAGTGACCCGGCACTCCTCGACCAACACGAGATGGCAGCGGTTCGCCATGAATGCCGGATTGGGATGCACGCTGGCGAGCAATCGGGCGTTTTTTCCGGTGAAGCCAGTCTCTTCCGCGAGCTCCCGCACCCCAGCCGCGACCGGGTCTTCTCCGGCCTCAATGACGCCGCCTGGGATCTCCCATGACGTCGCGTTAATCCCGAAGCGGAACTGGTTCACGAGCACGAGGCGATCATCGCAGGTGTGCGCGAGCACGTTGACCCAATCGGGTGCGGCCACAACGACGAACTCCTTTTTTGTGCCTCGGCGCGGGTGACGAAAGGGCACGCTTTGCAAAGAGAGAATTCGCGTTTGCGCCAAGAGGCTGGGCAAGCCGCGCTCCCAGGCGACCGGCTCGCCGCCAGAGTGAGGATTAGATTCGAGGGCCATGGGCAAAAAAAACCTCCCGCCGAAGAACGGCGGGAGGCGAAAAACTGAACAAGACTTAGGGTGAAGCCGATTACTTCTTGGGGAGCTTGACCTTCTGGCCAACCTTAAGGGCGGTCCAATTCACGCCAGGATTCACGGCGATGAGGTCGGGGAGCGAAACACCCTTGGCGCGGGCGATCTTCGCACCAGTGTCACCACCGGCGATAAGGTATTCATCGGGACCAGCGACGGCGGGACCAGCGGCACCGGCCTTGGCGGCGGCCTTGGGCTTGGCGGCGGACTCTTGGATTTTCACGATCTCGCCATTGATGCGGGCGATCTCGCCGGCGACTTGGCCGAAGGCCTCCTGGGTGGAGCGCTGAAGACTGTTGATGCTGCGGGTGGCGCCATCGGCAGCGCTGGTGGCGGCGCTGGCACTGGCCTCGATGGCGGAGACCTTGGCGGTCTGTTCATCCTGAAATGCTTGGTTGGCAGACTTTAGCTTGGACACTTGCGCCAAGCCAACGATGGCCAGAATGAGGGCAATCACGCCCGCGATAAGACCCGCGAATGGCAGGTAGCTGATGTTATTTTCCCGTGAGATCGTGTCCATGTAGAAAGAAGTTAAGACTCTTCGTTACGGTTGTGTGCGGGGGGTTTCAAGCAGAGACTTTTACCAACCAATAAAAACTATTGAAACGGCTGCACAAGTGGTCGGGGCGATAGGATTCGAACCTACGACCTCCTGGTCCCAAACCAGGCGCTCTACCAGGCTAAGCTACACCCCGGACACTCCTGCAGGATGCGACAAGTGCGGCGGACTCGCCGCAAGTCAATGATTGCATTTTTAATTTTCGCGAAATTTTTGATTCTTCGTGCCAGCGAGCATGCCGGACCCAGCAAAACTGGCCGCCACCCGCTCTACTCGACCCCTAAAAAAACGATACCCGCCGTTAAAAAGATAACGGCGGGCTCGTCGGGTGTCTCCCAGAACCAAGGGAGAAAGGGAAAGTGGATGAACTATTTCGCTCCGGGGAAAGTGACCATGGGTGACTCGGCGGGAGCCGAGACGGAGGTCGCCGCGGCGGCCGGCGCTGCATCAGGCAGAGGCAGGCTGTCGCGGAGCTGCATGGCGCGCTGGCTCCAAAAGCCGCCCTTATCGTTAGAGATCACAAGATCTGCCCAACGGGTGGCATCAGCGACCTGCCCCGCAGCGCGGGAACCGACGGCCAGATGGTAGGCGGACTCGGCGCGCACCGAACCGGGAAGCCTGGTGTCGTTTGCGATCGCCTGCAGCGAAGTCTGCGCAGCCGGGGAGCCAGCCCGTAAAAGCGAGATGGCGGCGCCGAGCGCGGCGCGGATGGCGAGCGGATCAGCGCCGAGGCGTTTTACCGCCGCCGTGTATTCAAGCTCGGCGGCCGCAAAGGAACCCGCCGCATAGGACTCATCCGCAAGACGGAGGTGTGCTACGCCAGAAAGGCGCGCGGTCGGATGCGCTTGGACGAAAGCCTGGAGCTGCGCAGTGCCTGAAGCGGCGGCATACTCGGAGACGATCTTGGACTCGCGCTGCTCAGCAAAGTAGTCGAATGAACCTTTGGCCATAATCGCCAGCAACCCTGCGGCCAAAACGACGAGAACCTTGCTCGAGTGTTTGCCCCAAAACATCTGCAACCGATCCTCAAAGGAGGGCGCCAGATAATTTTCATCCACGGTGATCAGATTACGATCATCGCCGGTTGGAGAGTTGGGAGGGAAAGCGGCCATGCGGTTTTGAAGTGAAGGAGAAACAGGCAAACACTTCCCTCGCCTTCCGTAAAGCCGCGAATTAAAATTTCTTAACTCTCTGCTTTTTAGCGAGTTAATCACTAAACGCTAGGTATCTAATCGCAAGTCCTTATCAGTCAAAAACTACCGTCCTCTTTCCGTAAACCAGCACACGACTTTCCAAATGAACTCGCACTGCTTGGGCCAAAACCGTGCGCTCCAAATCTCGCCCGATCCGAACCAAATCGGCGACGTCGTGGCGGTGGGTTACCCGGGAAACATCCTGCTGGATGATCGGGCCGTCATCCAAAACGGCCGTGGCATAATGCGCGGTCGCACCGATCAATTTAACCCCGCGTTCGTAGGCCTGGTGGTAAGGTTTGCCACCGGCGAAAGCGGGCAAAAACGAGTGATGGATGTTGATCACCGGTTTCGCCCAGCGCGCTAAAAACGCGGCGGACAACACCTGCATGTAGCGCGCGAGCACCATCAAATCCACCCCGAGCTCCGCGAGTAATGCGAGTTGGCGCAACTCCACTTCGCCCTTGGTTGCCGCAGTGACGGGCAGATGGTAGAACGGCAGGCCGTAGCCGCGCGCCGACACCTCCAAGTCCTTATGATTCGAGACCACCGCCACGATGTCGCAAGCGAAGTCACCCGTCTTCCATCGCAAGACGAGGTCGTGGAAGCAGTGGTCGAACTTTGACACAAACAAGGCCACTCGCGCACGACGCCCGCTCGGGGCGAAGGTAACATTCATGCCGAGCTCAGCTGCGAAGGCGGAAAAAGCGCTCGCCTCGCCCGCCGGATCGGCGCCCGCCGGCACCCATTCCACGCGTTGGAAGAACACACCGCTCTCCATGTCGCGGTGCTGGTCGGCGTGCAGGATGTTGCCCCCTCGTTCAAAAATCCAACCCGCGACGCGGGCAACCAGGCCGGGTTGATCAGCACCGTGAAGAAGAGCGACGTGGGCGGAGTTCATGCAGTTAAAACCAATTCACCTGCGGCAACCGTCCGCAGGGGCGCAAGCTTCTTGTCGCCAAAGGAGTGAGGAGTTCAAACCACGCTGACATTGCCCTTGTAGGCTTGGATGGGTTTGACGCCGATCTTCTCGGACTTGAGCGCCTTGATACCCTGCAATGCGGCGCGGGCGCCAGTAAGGGTCGTCATGATGCATACGCTGTGAGCATAGGCGGCAGCGCGGATCTTGTTCTCGTCCTGCCGCGGAATCTGGCCGGCAGGGGTGTTAATCACGAGCTGGACCTGACCATTTTTGATCATGTCAACGGCCGTAGGACGGCCCTCGTCGATCTTGGCGAGGCGGGTGACAGGCACCGCGTTATCAGCCAGAACCTTGGCCGTGCCACCGGTGGAGAGGATGTTGAAACCAAGGGCGACAAGCTCGCGGGCGAGATTCACGACGAGGGGTTTATCGGTATCCTTGACCGAGAGAAATACGTTACCGGCAATGGGCAGACCGGGCTTGGCGGCGGCCTGCGCCTTTGCGAAGGCGACGCCGAGGTCGGCATCGAGGCCCATGACCTCGCCAGTAGAGCGCATCTCGGGCGAGAGCACGATGGTGGCGCCGGGGAAGCGGGCGAAAGGAAACACCGCCTCCTTCACACACCAGTGTTTGGGGGTCAGCTCGCGGGTGAACCCGAGGTCGGCGAGTTTCGCGCCGGTCATCACCTTAGCGGCGAGTTTCGCCAGCGGCACGCCGATGGCTTTCGCGACAAAGGGCACGGTGCGCGAGGCGCGGGGGTTCACTTCGAGAACGTAGAGTTGATCACCCTTGATGGCGAACTGGACGTTCATGAGACCAATGACCTTGAGCGCCTTGGCCAAGTCGTGGGTGGCACGGCGCACCTCGTCGAGCATCAGGGTGGACAGGGTGTGCGGGGGCATCACCATTGCGGCATCGCCAGAGTGCACGCCGGCAAACTCAATGTGCTCGAGCATACCGCCAATCACCGTCGTCGTGCCATCACTTATACAATCCACGTCGAGCTCGATCGCATCTTCGAGGAACTTGTCGATAAGCACAGGTTTGTCCGGCATCACATCAAAGGCTTGGCGGACGACTGCCTTGAACTCGTCCTCGCTGTAAACGATGAACATGCCGCGGCCGCCAAGCACAAAGCTGGGGCGGAGCAGCACCGGGAAGCCGAGCGTATGCGCGGCGGCGAGCGCCTCCGCCTCGGACATCGCGGTGCGGTGGGAGGGGGACTTGAGTTTGGTCTCGTCGAGAATAGCGGAGAATAGTTTACGGTCCTCGGCGGCCTCGATAGATTCGGGATTGGTGCCGATGACATTTACGCCCGCTTTCTTCAACGCGGTAGCGAGGTTGAGCGGAGTCTGACCGCCGAACTGCACGATCACCCCGGAGCACTGCTCCTGCTCATAGATTTCCAGCACGTCCTCGAGCGTCAGCGGTTCGAAATAGAGACGGTCGGAGGTATCGTAATCGGTCGAGACAGTCTCGGGGTTGCTGTTGACCATCACGGTCTCAAAACCGCTCTCGCGGAGGGCGAAAGAGGCGTGAACGCAGCAATAGTCGAACTCGATGCCCTGCCCGATCCGGTTGGGGCCGCCGCCGAGAATCATGATTTTCTTTTTGCCCTTGCTGGGGAGAATCTCGTTTTCGTCGCCGTAACTGGAATAGTAATACGGCGTGAAAGCCTCGAACTCAGCCGCGCAGGTATCCACCAGGCGGTAAGTGGTGTCGACTCCGCGTTGTTTGCGGACCGTGCGCACAGCGAAGAGGTCGGGGGCCTTGAGGATACCCGAGAGCTGGGCGTCGGAGAAACCCGCCTGCTTGGCCTGGCGAAGCAAAGCGACCGGCACGGTGGCGAGGTCGTGGCCCTTGAGCTCAACTTCCATGGCGTAGATTTCCTGGAGCTGGGTAAGGAACCACGGATCAATCTTCGAGAGATCGAAAATCTGCTCGACCGAGTAGCCCGCCATGAATGCATAACGCAGGTAAAACACGCGCTCGTTGTTAGGTGTCGCGAGCTTGGAGCGGATGGTCTTGTCGTCCGGCAGCACGTCGCCGCCAAGTTTGCCGCCGCCAAAACCGAGGGCGCCGACTTCGAGGGAGCGGAGCGCCTTCTGGAAGGACTCCTTGAAAGTGCGCCCGATGGCCATGGCCTCGCCAACCGACTTCATGGCGGAGGTCAGGGTGGTGTCGGCGCCGACGAACTTTTCGAAAGTGAAGCGCGGGATTTTAGTCACCACGTAGTCAATGGTCGGCTCGAAACTCGCAGGCGTGAGGCGCGTGATGTCGTTGCGCAGCTCGTCGAGCGTGTAGCCGACGGCGAGTTTGGCGGCGATCTTGGCGATGGGGAAACCGGTGGCCTTGGAGGCGAGCGCGGAGGAGCGCGAGACGCGCGGATTCATCTCGATCACGACCTGACGGCCGGTCTTCGGATCGATGGAAAACTGGATATTGGAGCCGCCGGTCTCGACCCCGATCTCGCGGATCACGGCAAACGAGGCGTCGCGCATGACCTGGTATTCCTTATCCGTCAGCGTCATCGCCGGAGCTACTGTAATGGAGTCACCGGTGTGCACGCCCATCGGATCGAAGTTCTCGATCGAGCAGATGACGACGCATTGGTCCTTATGGTCACGCATGACCTCCATTTCGTATTCCTTCCAGCCGAGCAGACACTCCTCGACGAGCACTTCGTGAACGGGAGACAGGTCGAGACCGTTGGCGCAGATGCGCTCGAACTCTTCCTTGTTGTAAGCGATGCCACCACCCGAGCCGCCGAGGGTGAAGGAGGGCCGGATGATGAGCGGGAAATCACCGATAATCTCAGCGGCAGCCCGAGCCTCTTCGAGGGTCTTGACCGTGCGCGAGCGGGCAACGTCGAGACCGATCTTAATCATGCACTGCTTAAAGAGTTCGCGGTCTTCGCCCTTGTTTATGGCGTCGGGTTTCGCGCCGATCATCTCAACGCCGTATTTGGCGAGGATGCCTTTCTCATGCAGCTGCATCGAGAGGTTAAGGGCGGTTTGGCCACCCAGGGTGGGAAGCAGCGCGGAGGGGCGCTCGAGGGCAATGATCTTTTCCACGAACTCGACGGTGAGCGGCTCGATATACGTGGCGTCGGCAAACTCCGGATCGGTCATGATCGTCGCCGGATTCGAGTTCACGAGAATGATGCGATAGCCTTCCTCGCGAAGGGCTTTGCAGGCTTGGGTGCCGGAGTAATCAAACTCGCAGGCCTGACCGATCACGATGGGACCGGCGCCGATAATAAGGATGGACTGGAGGTCGGTGCGCTTGGGCATGGGCGTAGAAGTCGCGCAGAGTTGGGTTTACCGCCCCTCGCGGGCAAGCGGAAAGGTCGGCGCATTTTGACTCGCCTCAAGAACTACTCCGAAGGCTCGACAAAAGCACGCCGCTACCGTTCCCCTGAGTTCGTGTCTGTTGACCATCTTGTCATCCTCGCCCCCGGCCTGCTCGGCGCCTCCGTGGCCCGCGCCGCCCGCGCCCATGCCTGCGCACACCATATCACAGTCTGGGCCCGCCGCGCCGAAGTCCGCGCCGCCCTGCGCGATCAACCTTGGATCGACACCGTCGCCGATACTCCCGAGCACGCCGTTGCCCAAAAACCCGTCGGCCGCACCTTGGTCGTGCTCGCCGCCCCGGTTGAGCGCATCATCGAGCTCGACCGCCTGATCGGCACCTCCCTTCCCGCCGGGGCAATTGTAACCGATGTCGGTAGCGTCAAGGGTCCGGTCTGCGCCGCCGCCGCCGTTCACCCGCGCACCACCAGCGCCGTTTTTATCGGATCCCACCCCATGGCCGGTAGCGAGAAAACGGGGTGGGAGCACGGCACCGACACCTTTTTCGAGGGCCGGATCTGCTTTGTCACCCCATCCGCTGGCACGCCCGCCGACGCCGTTCACACCGTCGAGGAGTTTTGGCGCGGACTTGGCAGCACGGTCGTCAACGTCGCCCCCGAAAAACACGACGAAATCGTCGCCCACATCAGCCACCTGCCGCAGGCCCTCGCCACCACCCTCGCATGCGCCCTTTCCCAAAAAGACGGCCAATGGCGAAACCTCTCCGGCAACGGCTTGCGCGACACCTCCCGCATCGCCGCCAGCGACCCCGCAATGTGGATTGAGATTTTCCAGCAAAACCGCGCCGCTGTGCTCATCGCCCTCGAACGCTACGAGAGCGAACTGGCCGGCTTCCGACACGCCCTCGAGCAATCCGACTGGCCCGCCCTGCGCGAGCAGCTCGCCCGCGGCAAACAATGGCGCGACGGTTTTAACCGCTAAACCCTCTCCATGTCCGCCCCTTCGCCGCTGCCCGCACAGCTCCCTATCGTTCCGTTCACCAAACCCGTTTCAGGCTCGGTTCAGATTCCTGGCTCCAAGAGTCTGACCAACCGCGCCCTGTTGCTCGCCGCCTTGTGCGACCGGCCCGTCACCTTGACCGGCGCGCTTTTCAGCGACGACACCCGCCTCATGTCCGAGGCTCTGCGTAAACTCGGCATCACCGTTCTCGCCGACGAATCCGCCCGCACCATCGAGGTCGCCAACCAGACCAACGCCTTTAGATCCCCCGCGCCCGTTGACCTCTTCGTCGGCCTCGCCGGCACCGCCGCGCGTTTCCTCACTGCCCTCTGCGCCGCCGCCCCGCGCGGCGTCTATCGCATCCAAGGCACCGAGCGCATGAACCAGCGCCCGATGAAGGGCCTCATCGACGCCCTCCGCGCCCTCGGTGCCGACATCCGCTGCACCGGCGTCGAAGGCTTTTTCCCCATTGAAATCCACGCGCGCGGCCTGCGCGGCGGCCTGGTCGAGATCGACGCCACCGAAAGCAGCCAGATGTTATCCGCCCTGCTCATGGTCGCACCGCTAGCAGCCGCCCCCGTCGACGTCACCGCCGTCGGCGGCGTGCGCTGGCCTTTCGTGCAAATGACCGCACTGATGATGCAGGCCTTCCAAGGCAGCCCGGGGCCGGCCGTCGCACGCAGCGGCAAACACAGCTTCCGCGTGCTCCAAAACCCTTACGCACGGTCCACGGCTAACTTCGCCATCGAGCCCGATGCCACCGCCGCCAGCTACTTCGCCGCCCTCCCGCTCGTCATTGGCGGCAACACCAACCTCGCCCACCTCCACCTCGGCCTTCAGGGCGACACCGCCTTTCTCGATGTCCTCCGCCGCATCGGAGCCAGCGTCACTTCCGCCGCCAGCGGCTTCGAGGTCTCTTTCAACTCCGGCTCCCACCGCATCGGCGTCACCGAAAACTTCAACGAATTCTCAGACACCTTCCTCACCCTCGCTGCCCTCGCTCCGTTGCTCTCCGGCTCCACCACCATCACCGGCGTCGCCCACTCGCGCAAACAGGAGACCGACCGCGTCGCCGGCATGGTCTGCGAGCTCCGCAAACTCGGCCAAGATGTCCATGAACACGCGGACGGCGACGGGCTCACCATCACGCCTCGCCCGCTCAAATCCGGCGTCGTCATCGAAACTTACCACGACCACCGTTTCGCCATGAGCTTTGCCATCCTCGGCTGCCATGATCTCAACCGCGACGGCCTTTCTTGGCTCACCATCAATAACCCCGCCTGCTGCGCGAAAACCTTCCCGAACTTCTTCGAGGTGCTCCGCTCCCTCCGCACCTAGGCATCCGCCTCCGTCCATTGGACATTGGTCATTCGTCAAATTCTCATGCCCCCCTTTCTCATCATCGCTATAGACGGCGGCGCCGCCGCTGGTAAATCCACCACCGCCCGCGCCCTCAGCGAGCGCTTCCACTTCCTGCATGTGGACACCGGATCCTACTACCGCGCCCTCACCGCCGAGATGCTCCGTGCCGGACTCTCTCCCGCCGACCTCCCCGCAGTCGAGGCCGCCCTTGCAGCCCTCGCCCTTGGCACCCGCGTCGAAAGTCGTCGCGCCCTCATGGAGGTCGCCAACCGCGTCGTGCCAGACGCCGAGCTGCGCAGCCCCGCCGTGAACGCACACGTCTCCCACTTCGCCGCCCTGCCTTCCGTGCGCTCCGCCCTGCTTGCCTACCAGCGCGACCAGGCTGCCGTCGCCCGCCGCCACGGCTTCGCCGGTCTCGTCATGGAGGGCCGCGACATTGGCACCATCATTTTCCCCGACGCCGATTTCCGCTTCTTCCTTCACGCTGACCCCGCCGAGCGCGCACGCCGCCGCGCCGCCGAGGGCCAGCAAGACTCCATCGCCGAGCGCGACCGACTCGACAGCTCGCGCAAGGCCGCCCCCCTCGCCTGCCCCATCGGCGCGATCGACATCGACTCAACCCTCCTTGACCTCGAAACCGTGGTGGAAACCGTCGCCGCCCCCATCGCCGCGAGGCTCGCCGCCTGAGCGTCTCCGAGGGACACCCATGAGCCGGTTCAGACAAGTCGAGATGGATCTGCTGTATGGTATCAGCCACTACATCATTGGCGTCATCCATGGCATGTTTTTTCGCGGCGAGATCGCCGGCCTGGAGAACCTGCCCGCCTCAGGCGCCTATTTGGTGGCGGCCAACCACGCCAGCCACCTCGACCCCCCCTTAATCGGCGCAAACATCCCGCGCCAAATGGCGTTTTTCGCGCGCAAGACCCTCTGGAAACCCGGCCTACCCGCTCGCTGGCTTGATCGTGTCGGCGCAATCCCGGTGGACCGCGACGGCGGCTCTGACCTGAAGGCCATCAAACGCGTGCTCGCCACCCTCGCCGAGGGCAAGCCTCTCGTGCTCTTTCCCGAAGGCACGCGCTCCCCGGACGGCGAGTTGCAGGCCGCAAAGGCCGGCGTAGGCATGATCGCCTGCAAAACCGGTGTGCCGGTCGTCCCCGTGCGGATCTTTGATTCCCACCTCGCCCTCGGACGCGGCGGGGCGATCACCTTCGGCACGCCGGTGCACATCGTTTACGGGACACCCATTCCGGCCTCGGTTTACGATGTGCCCTCCGACGGCAAAGACCGCTACCAACGCGCCAGCGAACGCATCATGGCTCGCATCGCCGCGCTGCCCCCGCCACCCGTCGTCATTGTCTAAAAACCAAAAAGCCCCCGTTTTCACGGGGGCTTTAAAATGGAGCCGAGCATCGGGCTCGAACCGACGACCTATGCTTTACGAAAGCATTGCTCTACCAACTGAGCTAGCTCGGCAACTAATTATAATACATTAACTTAGGATTAAGCCTTTGTTTATTATTTCCCCGTCGTTTTCACGAAATCGACAAAAAAGACGGCGTCGCGACGAACGAATTGAAATAAAAAACATAAGAAAGAACCACCTCCCAACGTCTGAGTTACGAGGAAGGGGCAACTACGGGCGGTTTCCATTCGGCAGCAAGACGAAATTTTCCCGGAATCTATCCCGCGATCTTCCCTCATCACCCATTTTCCACGTGGAGTTCGGGCGCCTCGGACTGCTAAGCCTCACCAAAGGACGATCCGCCTACCCCAAGCGCCGCCGGAAGGCTTGCCCCACTCTGCCGGCCAACAAGCCGCCTGCGAGGGCGCCTGACAAAGGGAAAACGCACCGCGACCGGCGCGCTAAAACCCGGCTTGCATGCCGCCAAACCAAGGCTCGCACGGGGTCCACAAAGAAGAGCGCGGGCTACGCCATGGACGCCGGGTGTGATCACCAACCAGACATGGCATTATTGACCTCGACGAGATGGTGGGTGCCGTCGGCGCGCGTCTCCACCCGCATGTGGCGGGCGTGAACTGCGCGCAACGTGCTTCGGTGAGCAATGGTGAGGATGGCCAAGTCGGGAAGTGCTTCGCGAAGAGCGACGTAAAAGGCGCGCTCGGCGGCTTCGTCCATCGCGGACGTAGCCTCGTCGAGCATCAGCCATTCGGGGCGTTGCAAAAAGATGCGGGCGAGCGCCACGCGTTGTTGCTCACCGCCCGAGAGTTGTTGCGACCAGTGCGCCTCATCATCAAGGCGAGGACCGAGCATGGAGCATTGCGCGAGGTCGAGCGCGGCCTCAACGACGGCATTGGAAAATGCATCGGGCGGCGACGGATAGCAAAGCGCGGAGCGCAGCGTGCCGATGGGAAGGTAGGGCTTTTGCGGCATCACCATGCAACGAAACGGATCGGGCAGATGGACACGGCCCTGTTCGTAGGGCCAAAGGCCGGCGAGGGCGCGAAGGAGGGTGCTTTTGCCGCAGCCGGAGGGGCCGGTGATGAGCACGGAATCGCCGGGCGCGAGATGGAAGTTGACCGGGTCGAGCAGGGCGGTGCCGTCGGGCCGGAAGAGCGCGAGACCCTCGGCTTCGAGCCGGTCGCCGGTGAGGCCCACGTCGTAGAGCTCAAGCTGGGAGGCCCGGAGTTTTTGCGAATGCTCGATGCCGCGCACGAAGCCGTCGAGGCGCTGCACGATGGCCCACCAGTTGGCGATGACCTCGAAGCTGTTGACGAAAAAATTCAGGCTGCTTTGCACCCGGCCGAAGGCGCCGGTGAGCTGGGTCAACTGGCCTAGCGAAATGGCGCCGGCGAAGAATCGCGGTGCCGAAAGCAGAAGCGGCACGGTATCGGAAAGGCGAAAGTAAACCGCTTTAAACGCGTTGAGGTGGATCCGGCGAATGAGGGTGGCGTTGAAGTTACCGACGATGCGGGAAAAACTAAGGCCGAGGGTGCGTTGCTCGGCGGGCTCGCCCTCGATGAGCGCCGTGCTTTCGCTGTTCTCGCGCAGACGGATGAGACCGAAGCGGAAGTCAGCCTCGAGCTTTTGCTGCTCGTAGTTGAGCCCGATTATTGGTCGGCCGACGCGGCCGACCAGCCAGGTGCCGAGAAAGGAGTAGAGCACGCAGAACCACACAAGATGGCCGGGGATGGCCGTAAGGAATCCGGTCGTGCCCTCGTAGGCGGTCCAGAGCGTGCTGACCAGCGGGGCGAGCATGGAGAACTGCTCAGGCACTTGGGGAAGAATGAGCGGAAGAGCGGTTGCCGTCACCGCCGGGGTTTCGGCTGAAAGTATCCAGAGGATTACCACAAACGAACCAAGACCGGCCATGGCTCCTAAAAAACCCAAGAAAAGATCCAGCGTAGTGAAGCAGAAAGAGCGAATGTCTTCGCTTATGCGTTGGTCGGGGTTGTCGCCTTGATGGCCGTTGAGCTGGCCAAGATAGTGGGCGCGGTCGCCGAGCCATTTATCAAGAAAGTGGGTGGTCATCCAGCGCCGCCAACGAATCTTGAGCGAGGAAAAGAGGTAGTCCTCGGCCAGCCAAAAAGTAATGGAACAGAAGATGAGCCCGAACATGGATACTCCGAGCTGCACGAAAAATCCGTAGTCTCCGCGCTGGATGGTATCGAAGAAGGCGCGGTTCCAATAAGAAAGTTTTATGCCGACCCAGTTTTGCGAAAGGGTAAGCAAGACGACGGTGCCGAGCAGCAGGCCGGCGATCCATTTTTCCTCAGAGTGCCAGAAGGGGCGGACCAAACCAAGGAGGAGGCGGGCCTTGGAACGGAATGTTGTGGGGCTGGGCACAGCACCCAGCGGAACGCTTTGTGAGGCGGAAAACAATCCGGGAGTGCGGGCGGCGGCAGGCGCGGAATAATACCCTCGTGCGCAAAGTGCCGGGTGGTTCAGCCCGTGCTGCCAAGTTGGCGGCACTGAGACGATGCAGGACACTCAGCCCGATGTTCCTGATTGATCCCAGAGGTAAACCGACCGCGCATCTGGGTGAGTGAACAAACGAGCAGCTATCCAGCAGATCGCATCGAAGCGCGTAATTAAACTTAAGAGTTCGGGTTAACGATACCCTCTTTTTCATGCTGGCGAAATCGCCTCGGTGCGCACCTCGCTCGTCACGTTCTGCAGCCGATCGCTCCTTGGTCAGGCGCGCACAAGGGAGGATGATTTCTACGGTATCCGCGCCGACACCGACGCCGAGGTCGATGCCGCTGCATGCTCCTCTGCCCGCGCGGCGAGGCCAGCCTCATTCGCAACCGCCGCACCGACACCCCGTCGTTCCCCTCGATGCCTTTTACCGGGCCGCAATTTTCGTTACCAATGGACGCACGGTCCGCAGCGTGCCGGTTGATTCGGGTTACTGCGGTAGTGACGTCAGTTGGGGTTGCCGCTACAGAGGATTTTTTCCGTCCCTCTCCGCGCTGAGCAGCGCGCGCACCGCCACCGCCACGCTTGAGCCGACCATGAGCAGCGCCGCCGCCACTGGGTGCAAATGGCCCGAGGCCGCCAGCGCCATGCCGGCCAGATTGTAGACCGATGCAAAAAGCAGATTCCCCCGCACCCCTCGCACCACTCGTCGCGCCACCCGCACCGCTTTCGGCAACATCCTAAGGTCGTCGCCCGCACAGGTCGCCATCGCAGACGCTCGCGCCAAGTCGCTGCCGCCCAGGACAGCCAGCGCCGCCGCCGCCGCGCCCATCGCGCTCGCGTCGTTAAGCCCGTCACCGGCAAACAACACCGTCCGCCCCTCACGCCCCAGTTCGCGCACCCGCTCCGCCTTGCCCTCCGGCGTCAGCCCGCTGCGCACCCGAGCGCCGAGCTCCTCAGTTGGGTGCGGATCGCCGGTCAAAACTTCCACGGCGACGCCCGCCGCCCGCAGACCGTCTAAAGTGGCGCTCAAGCCGATGCGCCACCGCTCTCCCAGCGTGATCGTCGCCGCCAATACCCCGTCGACCGCCACGATCACCTGCTTGCCCCGCTCGCCACCCCTCATTCCCGTCGCCGGCTGTGTCGCAGATGTCTCCAAGCTTTTGTCGATCACAGATTGACAAGAGTTCTTTTGATTAGCCCACGACGGCTCTCCTATTCGCAACCGTCGGGTAAACTGCCCCGTGGTGGTGCCCGCAGTCGTGTGATCTTCCCGCCAACTCGCCTCTACTCCGCACCCCGCTTCCACCCGGACCTTTGGCGCCGTGCTAGGCAGGGCTACCGCCGCCGATTCTTCGCTCCCTGCCCCGCCCTCAGCCGCCAGCGCGCGGGCCACTGGATGCGGCAGCCCGACCTCCGCTCGCGCAACCGTCTCCTTCAACCACGCCTGCCGCGCCGGCTCACGCCAGCCCGCCGCGAATTCCCAACCCTTCACCGCCACCGCCGCCTCCGAGAGCGTGCCAGTCTTATCGAAACAAACCGTATCCACCCGTGCCAGCGCCTCCAAAAAATCCCCGCTGCGCGCCACGATGCCGAGCCGCGCCAGCCGTGCCAGCCCGCCCCACACCGCCAGCGGCGTCGCGAGCCCCATCGCGCAGGGACACGCCACTAAAAGCACCGACATCGCATTGAACAGCGCCCGATCCCAAGGGCCAACCCAGCACCAACCTGCGAAAGTGGCCGCGCTCACCGCTGTGACAACCGGCAAAAACCAGCGCATCAATCGGTCCGCCTGAGCTTGTAGGCGTGACGGCGCAAGCCGCGCCGCCGTCACAGCCGCCAGCACTGCGTCCAACCGCCGCCCGCCACCGCCCGCGCGCACCGCGATCAAAAGCCTTCCATCCACCGCTTGCGTGCCCGCCCACACCAGCTCGCCCGGTCCGCGCGCCAATGGTCGCCATTCGCCCGTCATCGCCGCCTCCTCTACATACGAGCGTCCTTCCAAAATCTCACCGTCGACGCAAATCGCCCCGCCAGGCGGCACCACCACGCGCTCGCCGCCGCGCAACGCTGCCACCGCCCGCGTCTCGATCCGTCCGTCGTCGCCGAGCACCTGGGCGCGGTCAAATCGCTCCGCCGTACCCGCCACCGCCCGCAACGCCGCCACCCGGCTGCGCGCACCGAGCATTTTTCCAAGGGTGTGAACCACCACCAGCACCGCCACCACCTCGTAATAAATCGCCCCTGTGCCCGTGAGCGTGCTCACCATCGAGCCCGCCAGCGCCCCGGCCAGCGTGACCAGAAACAACAGGTCAATCGTTACCCGCCGCTCGCGCAGCGACGTCCAAGCCTGCCCAACCAGATCGCGACCCAAAAACCCAAGCACCGCGAACGCGCTCGCCGCCAGACCGCCGTGCACAAGCCAATATGCCGCGCCCTGGGCTGGTGTGATATTCACTGCCAGACTAAACACCATCGCCTGCGCCGCCACCGCCACGCTGATGCCGATACGCAGCCAAGCGCCGTTTAACAGGCGCTGATCTGCCTGCAAACCCGGCTCGGCCGACGCCTCCGCTGGCCGCGCTTCGCTCACGGCTTCACCTCAAACCAGAAAGGCACGAACACCGGCTCACCCGCGAGCTGCACTTGCGCCCAGATGACGTATCGCCCGGGCTGCGGAATCATGAGATCAAAATTCAACTCGGGCCGCCTCGGATCCGGCACTTTGCCTTGGTCCTCCGAACGGGGATGCAAATGCGCGAACCCCGTCCGCCCGACATCAAACGCCACCAGATGGGCATAAGCATCCATCACCAGTTCGAGCGGCACCGGGTCGCCCCCTTTCATCGCCCGCACCGCAAAACCCAGAGTCGTCGGCTGGCCCGCGCGGATGCCGCCGCCGGCACCACCCGGCACTATCGTAAACTCCCAGTCTCCGCGCCGTGCCGTCAACACCGGCGTCGTTTCGATCTGGGCGGAGACTGGCCCGCTCGCCGCGCCGGGCGCGATGTAGTCGGAAAACGCATACAATCCGCGACCAGTCGCCGCCGGCGTGAAATCCGCAAACACCCGATACACTCCGCCATGAGCCGGAAAGTGAGTGAAGCGCCACTCCCCCGCCCGTTCGCCTGGCTCGGGGTGCAGGTGTTGATAATCAGTGAGGGTTTCGTCCACCGCGAGCAGGTGCAGTTTGCGGGTATGGACCGCGAGAAGATCCTCCGGTCCGATCGGCTTCCCGCCGGCGGTGGAGAGCGTAAGGGTTAATGTATTCGCCTCCGGCTTCCCACTTCGCTCCAGCTTCACCAGCACGGGCGAGCGAGCGGCCACTACCGGGATGAACTGCGGTCGCGAGGGGTCGCACATTTCCAACCCACCGTTGCCGTCCACGCGGAAATCCAGGTGGTGCAAGTTCGTCCCCGTCGGCAGAAACCGAAAAGCAACATAAAGCGCCATCGCTGCGCCGGTGATCCACCCCGCGCCACGCCAGTTTAACGGCGGCCTTTTCGCACTCGTTTCATCGCAGGCAGGCATCGGATTAACGCTTCATTTTCTCCACAAACTCCGAAGGCAACCAGCCCGAGCCGTCCGCTCGCCAGATGATTTTTCCCTGCTCGTTAATCAGGAGAGTGGCGAGGGTGTGCTTCAAAATACTCTCATCCCTCGTCGCCTCGGTCAGCACACCGAACTGGGTGAGCAAATCCTTGATCGCACGCTCCGGGCCGGTGAGGAACGAAAAATTACCCGTATCAATGCCACGGTCCTGCGCATAGGACTTTAGCACGCCGGGCGTGTCGTAGTCGGGGTCGAGCGTGATCGAGATAAGTTCAAGGTTCGTCACCCCCGCCGCCTTCGCCTTGGCCTGCGTCTCCATCATTTTGAGTGTCGAAGCCGGACACATGGTCGCCACCGGGCAGCGGGAAAAGATGAAGTTCAACATGATCTGTTTGCCGCGAAACTTCGCTGCCGACACGACCGATCCCTCCTGGTTGAAGAGCGCGAAATCGGGCAGGTTTTCTCCTACCTCACGGTAGGCACTGCGTCCGCGGATGGCTGTATCCTGCCGGAGCGAACCTGCGGCTTCGGCCACCGCTGCCTGCGCGAGCGGATCCTCAAACCATACTTTTTCCAAACTGAAGCGGCCACCTTCCTCCTCCACCAACTCGGCACGGAGCACCGCGCCCTCTGTGGCCAGCGCGAGGTCTCCGCTGTTAACGAAAAACTCCATCGTCATGCGCGCCATGTAGCCGGGAATTTCGTCGTGATCAACCAGCAGCGCGCCCCGCTCCTTCAGCACGGCGACAACCCGTCCGGTCAACGGGTGACGCTTCTCGTTGGAGCTGGCACCGGCTGTTTCGCCAGAAGAAGCGGAGTTTTTATCGTTTCGACTGCACCCGGACGAGCCGCCAGCCAGGGCGAGCACGACGACCCAAAAAAGTGGTTGAGGGAATAATCTGCACATCTATCCACCGTTCCGCCCGGTAGAATGATTTGTCAAAGGCATTGCGGACTCCGGCTTCTTGCCTTGAGTGCGCGTTTCTTCCTCCGCAATGCCATCGTCATATTCATCCTCCCGCACCTCTGCTTACCGCCCCGGCTTAGCCTGGTTTTCCCTTTTGGGCGCGTCTTGGGTTTTCGGTGTGGTCACACTGGGGGCCTTCACTACCAGCATTGGAGCTGGCATGGCCTTCGCCGACTGGCCGCTCTCGAACGGTTCACTCAACCCCGAGGGCTGGCTGTCAAACCTCGCGATGTTCGCCGAGCACTCGCACCGGCTCTTCGGCACGGTGATGGGGCTTATTTCGATCGCGCTGGCGGTTTGGCTTTGGAAAACCGAATCCCGCCGATGGGTGCGCAATCTCGGCTGGGCTGCTCTTAGCATCGTCGTAATCCAGGGAATCCTTGGCGGCAAACGCGTGCTCCTCGACTCCATCGAGGTGCCGGGTTTCGAGATGACCCTTGGTCAGATGCTTCGCATTCCGCACGGCATCCTTGCGCAGATGTTTGTCTGTATTCTCTTCGCGATTACCGCGAGTCTCTCCAGGCGCTGGAGTGAAGTGCCGAGCGACGCCGCATCCTTTTCGCCGGGGCTCCGCCGCTTGGCCGTCACCGCTACCGTTTTAGTGTGGGTGCAGCTCGTGATCGCCGCCGTAATGCGGCACAATCAGGCCGGTCTGGCCATCCCCACCTTTCCACTCACGCCCGAAGGAGGTCTGCTGCCTTCGCGTTGGGATTTTGGTATAGGCATCCATTTTACTCATCGCATCATGGCACTGGTGTTATCATGTGCTTTGCCTTGGTTGATCTTCTCAATCTGGCGCTCACCGGCTGCGACAAGGGGCTACAAACAGGCCGCCGGGCTCCTGCTAACGTTGCTGGGTTTGCAGGTCTCGCTCGGCGTCGCCTCGGTTTGGTCGGCGCGCGATCCCTATTTCACCACAGCCCACGTTATCGTAGGCGCATGTCTGCTCGCACTCACCTTCTCTCTCGCTTGGTGGACCCATCGCGACGTCTTGACCACTCGTGACGCAGCGCGATGAGTAATGTCTCCGCCATGACCGAGATCGCCTCACCCACCACCCTGCCCGCCGCCCGCTTTGGCGATTACCTCGCGCTCACCAAACCACGGCTGAGCCTGCTGTCGGTTATCACCACGCTGGTCGGCTATGCAGCCGTGCGGCCGGGCTGGCACGGGGCAGAGTTCGCTTTTCTCTGCGCCGGCACCTGCGCCTGCGCCGCTGGGGTTGCCGCCGTGAATCAATGGATGGAGAGCGACACCGATGCCCGCATGGCCCGCACCGCGGAACGCCCCATCCCGACTGGCAAGGTGGCGCCCGGCTCCGCGTTTATAATCGGCTGGGGATTATGCGCGCTGGGCCTTGGCTTGCTGTTCGGCGGAGTCAACGGACTCGCCGCTACCTTCGCGCTTGCGACTATCGTTGCCTACCTTGCGTTTTACACGCCGGCCAAGCGGGTCTCCCGCTGGTCCACCGAGCTCGGCGCAGTGGCAGGTGCGCTCCCACCGCTTATTGGTTGGGCGGCCGGCGAGGGCGGGGTCGTGCGCGTGGGTGCGCTGGGCTGGATTTTATTCGGCATCATGCTGACCTGGCAAATCCCGCACTTCATGGCGGTGGCGTGGACCTATCGCCACGACTACGCAGCGGTGGATTTCCCCATGCTCCCGGTGCGCGATCCGGATGGAAGCAGCGTAGCGCGCTGGTCGCTCATCAACACGATCGCGCTGGTCGCCCTCTGTTTGCTGCCCTACGCGCTCGGTCTGGCGGGAGCCATTTATGCGGTGGTCACCGCTCTGCTGGGTCTATGGTTTCTGATGCGGGCGGTCGCCTTCACTCGCCCCGCCACCCGCGACGCACAAGCCCGCAAATTGTTTTTCACTTCCATTACCTGGCTTCCGCTGCAACTCGGAATTCTGGTCGTTGACCGCCTGATGCTCAGTTGAACACGTATCACTTCTTCACCCGCTCCGCACCCTACCACAGCCATGACGATTTCCGATATTCCCCCGCTTAACGCGGCGCTAAACGCTCTCGCTACTCTGCTCATGAGTGCCGGATTCGTGTTTATCAAATCGGGCAACAAAATCGCCCATCGCGCCTGTATGTTTAGCGCCGGCTTAGTCTCCGCCGTGTTCCTTGTCGGCTATCTCGCGCATAAATTCCTCAAGGGCGCGGCGCTCGGCCCCGGCGAGGCCGTCCACACCAAGTTCGGCGGCACCGGTGCGATCGCTGCCGTGTATTACACGATGTTGATCAGCCATATTCTGCTCGCGATTAGCATCGCCTACCTCGTGCCACGCACTTTCGCCTTCGCCTTTAAGGGTGACTTCGAGAACCACAAGCGCTGGGCCCGTTTCACCTTCCCTATTTGGTATTACGTGAGCGTTACCGGTGTGCTGGTTTACTTTTTCCTCTACCAGTGGTGGCCGGCGAGCTGAGGCCGCCGCACGGGTGGTTAACACCCC
Source organism: Akkermansia muciniphila (assembly GCA_945898185.1). Lineage (GTDB taxonomy): Bacteria > Verrucomicrobiota > Verrucomicrobiia > Opitutales > Opitutaceae > IMCC26134_A. Next base: position 30,621 of record CAMDHP010000009.1, read on the forward strand.
ATACTTTTTATCCTGCATTTATCCTGTCCATTCCTAGCTAATCCCAGTCTTCTAAACCTTATGTCCAGCGCCTCAAACCGATCCTCCGTTCAGCAGTCGCCTTCAAAAGACCCGCCCTTTTCGCCGGCCCTCTTTATTTTCACAATTCTCGTAAGCCTTGCGGTGCTGATTGGCGCACTCATCCTCCTTGCACCCGGTGTCTGGCAGGCCCAACTCTCAGCGTCCTTCCTGAGCTTCGCAGCAGTCTTCGCGCTCACCCACGCTTTCGGTGGCCTCATGGAATACTTTTTCCACCGTTACGTGCTGCACGCACCGCTGTTCAACGTGCTCTCTTACTTCTATAAACAGCACACCCTTCATCACGCGCTGACCCGCATCGTCTACCGCCCCTCGCCTACCCTGAACGAGTCGATGCCAACCCTCGTCGAGGTAGAAAACCGCTACCCTATCGTCGAGGAGAAACAGCACGAGGCGTCTTTCTTCCCTTGGTATACGCTGATCGTGTTTGGCCTGCTACTCACGCCCCTGCTTGCTCTCGGCCAATACTTTTGGCCCGCCGCCCCTTTCATGCTCGCCGGTTGGACTGGCCTCGCCTTCTCGATGGCCCTTTATGAGCTCGTCCATGCCGTCGAGCACTGGCCAGAGGGTCGGTGGCACGCCATGATCGCCCGCCCGCACACCGGTCGTTTCTGGCGCAAGGCCTACGCCTTCCATCTCCGCCACCACGCCGATATCCGCTGCAACGAGGGAATCTCCGGAGTCTTCGGTTTGCCGATCTATGACTTCCTTTTCGGCACCTACGTTGATCCCGAGACCCTTTATCTGCACGGCAAGGAGACCAGCTCCAAGCAATTCGTCAGCCCGCGCCCGAGCTTTTTCCTGATCCGGTGGCTCGATACCCAAGCCGACAAGGCCGTGAGGACGCGCCGCGAAAAACGCGCCCGAGCCTAGTCCGCCTTCTTTCGCCTCCCCTTTCCAACGGGAGGCAGAGCGGGGCGATGCGAGTCTTGCGCCCCTGGATGCACTGCGATTCGTTTCGCAATCCGGTTTTTCCATTACGTTGCCCGCATGAAAAAGATCTTCTGGTTTCTCGTCAGCTTTGCTCTGCTTGCCGCCCTCGGGCTGCTGCTAAAAAACAGCCGGGATACCGTAAGGTATTTCCAAGACCAGGGACGCCAAGCCACCCTGAAGGTCGGAAAGAAATACAACGCGTCGCGCTGGACCGAGCCGCTTCCGCTCAAAAAGATTCATGCCTACACTGCCATGATGCTCCCCGATCACGAGATTCTGATCGAATCCGACCAGGAGCTCGGTGAAGGCACCGAATACTTTATCCGTTTTCTGACCCGTGATATCGCCGATGCTGGACGCGCTCTGTCGAGGCTCCCCTTGGTGAATACGATACGCCTCAAATCCGAGGTGGACGGCACTCCGGTTAAACTCGCCGATGCCGACCTGATGGATCGCGCGATCGAAAAGGCAATGGGGCCACCCGCCAAAGGCGTGTATGTCCCTCAACGAGTCGTCGCGGAGGCGGGACCAGACCACGCCAAACCCAATGTGCCCTTCCTGTTTACCGGGAGTAAAGACCCCGTCCCCAAGGTGCTCTGGAACAACTCTACGATCGGCGAGCTTTTCGTAATCGCAGGGTGGGCATTCATGGTTCTGTTTTTATTTCTCCACGCCTGGTCCACTCCGCTTTTCCCGAGCCGTAAAGCAGGGTCCGAACGGAATGATTTCGTTCACCCATCACTACGCCGCATAAACCCCGACATGCCAGCGGATGCCTCAGTCCGGCTCCAGTATAAACCCAAACCCGCCGACTCGCACCTGCACGACACACCGCCAGCAGCCTCAGGACCATCGCCCGCCCCGCCGCCCCCGAAGCCGGCCTCCATTCCCATGCCATCGAGCATGAAAATCACCCCTCGTGCCACCAGGCCCGACGACGACTCACGTGCCACCACCGCGCCTTTTGTGCCGCCAGAAGGGCGCGTGGAAACGTCATTAAAACTCAAGCGTAGGCCCGCTGCGGACACCATGCCTCCATCGTTCGAGCCGCCCGCTGAGACCTGAGCGACCCGACCTGCACCGCCACGAGCACCGGTTCCCCGGAGACGTCTCACAAAAAGCCCCAGCCAAATGGCCGGGGCTTTTGCTATCCAAACGACTCCGGGAAGGGCTCGACGCAGCCGCCCGGCCCGCCGTCGCTCAGGCCACGCGCTCGACCACGAGGGGCGGAGGCGTGGGGCGTTTGGGCGCGAGGCGGTAGGCGTCTTTGAAATAATTCAAGGCCTGCTCGAGTTTCGCCTCATCGTTGTAGTGGATCATCATAAGTGGCTCCCCCTGTTTGACCTGAGTGCCGACTTTTCTGATCTCTGAAACGCCGACGGCGTAATCAATCTTATCGCTCGGCTTCTCTTTACCAGCGCCAAGCAAGTGCACGCCGCGAGCGATCATCGCCGCGTTGATAGTGTGAACGTAACCGCGCTTGGGAGCAGGCAGCTTGCGAATGTATTTCGCTTTAGGGAACTTCTCGGGGTCATCAATGTAGGAGGGATCGCCGCCCTGAGCCTTGACCAGTTCCTTCAATTTCTCGAGGGCGCTGCCATCGGTGAGATGACGCTCGACCGTCTGCTTCGCTGAGAGGGTGGAGCCCGCCACACCGGCGAGACGCACGATCTCCATACCCAGCTTCAACACCAACTCCTTCATATCCTCGGGGCCTTCTCCTTTGAGAAGTTTGATGGCCTCTTTCAACTCAAGAGCCGTGCCGACGGTGTCGCCAAGTGGCTGATTCATATCCGTCACGAGCGCGACGCAACGGCGCTTCAGCGAGCGACCGACTCGGGTCATGGCCCGGGCGAGTTGCTTGGCCTGCTCCAGGTCCTTGATGAAGGAACCGTTGCCCCACTTTACATCAATCACGAGGCCTTCCGACCCCTCGGCGAGCTTCTTCGAAAGCACGCTTCCCGTGATCAGTGGGAGGCTAGGGATCGTGCCGGTTTCTTTGCGGATTTCGAGAAACTTGGCATCAGCCGGAGCCAAGTCAGGCGTCTGGGAGATGATTGCACCGTTGATCTTGGCGAGCTGGTTGGTGAATTGATCAACTGTCAGATTCGTTTTTAGGCCTGGAACGGAGGAAAGTTTTTCCAGGGTGCCGATCACATAGTCGTGCTCCGGGCTGCACATCATAGGCACCACGACCCCGGCGGCCATCGCGAGGGGCACGAGCACGAGCGACGTTTTATCACCCACCCCACCGGTTGAATACTTATCAATTTTCGGCTTCGCGATGTGCGATAAGTCAATAACCTCACCTGAAAGCATCATTTCCTCGGTCAGGATGGCGGTCTCTTGGGCCGACATTTGCTGGAAATAGATCGCCATCAGCAGAGCCGACAACTGGTGGTGTGGCATCTCGCCGTCCAGTGTGCTGTCGATGATGTAGCGGATCTCCTCTTGGGTAAACTCCTGACCATCACGTTTTTTCTCAATCAGAGCAGTGAAGGAGGGCTTGATGAATCGGCGTTGCGGGATATTACGTTTAGACATGTGAATGATAAGGTGCTGGCCCGTCGAACGGGTGGTGAGCCACCTAGCAAGCCTATTTTCTTGGCAAAAGTCGAGCCATTTACTGGGCATTTCACGACTTGGCGGTAAAGTCCCGACTGCCAAGCCTCTCGGCAAATCCCGACAAATCCACGCTTGCGAGCGTCGCCCGCCGGCCCGTTGAGTCAGAGGATGTCTGTCTGTTTCCACTTCGCCACCGCCCTCGATCAGGGTCTCAAAACCGCCGCAACCGCCGCCGGCTTTGACCTCGCGCTTTTCGCTCCCGACGTTCGCGTTGCCGCCGCCCAACACGGTGATTTTCAGGCCAACGGCATCCTGGCCTATGCCAAGCAGACCAAACAAAACCCCCGCGCCGCCGCCCAAGCCCTCGTCGCCGCCCTGCCGATTGAAACCCTCGCGTTTTCCAAGGTCGAGATTGCCGGCCCCGGTTTCCTCAACTTCACCCTACTGCCCTTCGCCCTCGAAACCTGGCTCGCCTCCTTCCCCTCCGAGTCCGACCTCCGCTCCGCCTCAGCCGCGACCCTCGCCGGCCAGACCTGGATCGTGGACTACAGCTCGCCCAACACCGCCAAACAAATGCACGTCGGCCATCTGCGTTCCGCCGTCATAGGCGAGGCCGTTGCGCGCATCGTCGCCTTCGCCGGCGCGCGCGTCGTGCGCGATAACCATATCGGCGACTGGGGCACTTCGTTCGGTAAAATCATCTGGGCCTACAAACACGCCCTCGCCACCGACCGCCCCGCCCTCGAGGCCGCGCTCGCCTCCACCCCGCTCGAGGAGTTCGAGCGTCTTTACAAAGTGGGCAACACCACCGCTGACGCAGACCCCGCCGTCCTCGAAGCGTCCCGCGCCGAGCTCGTTAAACTCCAGTCCGGTGACCCCGAGAATATCGCCATCTGGCGCCACATCGGCGAGGTCTCGGTCAATGCTTTCCAGAAGATCTACGACCTCCTCGGTATCCGTTTCGATGAAACCCTTGGCGAAAGCTTCTACAACGACAAGGTGCCCGCCGTTTACAGCGAGATGCTCGCCAGTAGTGTCGCCGAAGAGAGCCAAGGCGCCCTCGTCGTTTTTCACGACGAAAACCCCCGCTACTCCCGCCACGCCGAGCGCCCCAATCCCTTCATTATCCGCAAAGCCGACGGCGCCGCCAACTACGCCTCGACCGACCTCGCCACCATTCTTTACCGCCACACCCAGTTCAAGGCCGACGCCGCCCTCTACGTTGTGGACAAACGCCAAGGCGACCACTTCGAACAACTCTTCCTCACCGCGCAAAAATGGTTCGCAGCCACCGGCCGCAAACTCCCGCGCCTCGAACACCTCGGCTTCGGCACTGTCCTCGGCGAGGACGGCCGCCCGCTCAAGACCCGCAATGGCGAAAACATAAAGCTCAAAGATCTCCTCCAGGAGGCCACCGACCGAGCCCGCCGTCTCGTGGACGAGCGCAGCGCCGACATCCCCGAGGCCGAGCGCGCCTCCATCGCCGAGATCGTCGGCGTCGGCTCCGTCCAATACGCCGACCTCTCCCAAAATCGCTCCAGCGACTACACCTTCGCGTGGGAAAAAATGATCTCCCTCGATGGCAACACCGCCGCCTACCTCCTCTACGCCGTCGCGCGCCTCCACTCTCTTTTCCGCAAACTCGACGCCCGCCCCGGCGATCCCGCCGGAGAGGCCGGCGCGTCTCCCCTCGACACCGCCACCGAACTCGCCCTAGCCCGCAAGCTCGTCCAGTTTGCCGACGCCCAACAGCAGACCATCGCGACCCTGCGCCCTCACTTCCTCTGCCTCTACCTCTACGAACTCGCCGGCACCTTCAGCGCCTTCTACACCGCCGACAAAGTCGCAGTCGAAGACCCCGCCATCCGCGCCCGCCGCCTTCGCCTCTGCGCCCGCACCCTCCTCGTCCTGGAAACCGGCCTGCACCTTCTCGGCCTCCGCACTCTCGCCCGCATGTAGTTTGTTTTCCCTTCGGCCGCCCGCGCCGCGCCGATTCACCCTTGCCCGCCTCCGCCGCCTTCCGCACTTTCCTAAAAGTCTTTGCGCCGCATGCCCACCTTGGAATACTACATTCGCAAACCCGAAGAAACCGAAGCACGCGGCCCGTTTAGCATCGAGCAACTCACGTCTCTCGCCAAGGAGGGCCAAGTTGACGAAGCCACGCTTTACTACGACGCCGCCGAGGAGACTTGGGCGCTCATCGCCAACGACAAGGCTCTCCGCGATCTCCTCTTCCCAACCAAAAAGAGCCTCCGCGTAAAACCGAAGGTCATCGTTCACACCCTCAGCACCGCGAGCGTGGACGACCGCCCGATCACCGTCAGCGACCTGCTCGCCGCCGCCGACGGGCGCACCAAAGACCACGCCGACCCCGCGATCGCCCTGACCCGCGCCGCCACCATCCGCCGCTACCCGGCCCTCATCTCCACTGTCATCTGCGCCGCCGCGTTCATCATGCCCCGCATTGATGTCGCACTCAGCATGGACCCGCTGGCCATGCTCGGCGCCCCCATCCTATTCCTCGGCATTTTGCATCTAATTCTCGGCATCATTCTCGCCCTCAGTGCCACCAAGGCATACCCCTTCGTGCGTTTCGCCGCCATGCTCGGATTCGGTTTCGTCAGCACCGTTCTCTATTTCGAGGGCCAGTATTTCCCCATCCTTTACGCCGCCGCCGCGTCCGTCGGTCTTTATCTCGCCGCGAGCTCGATCAAGATCACCGGTTCCATCACTTCCGCCGTCCTTTGCGTGCTCGGCAGCCTCGGTCTCGCCTTCCACTTCCTCAACGCCTGAGGGTCCCTCGCCTGCCGCCCATGCCAGCCTCCGCACCCGCCCCTTCCGTCTGGCAGCGGGCGCACAATCTATACATCCGCGATATCTGGCGGAACCAATACTTGGATGACCGCTCCCTGCGCGGCCGCGGCTACGCCCTCCTCCGCATCGTCTCGATCACCATCACCGGCATCAACGAGACCAAGTCCGCCAGCCGCGCCGCCTCCCTCAGCTTCTCCACCTTGCTCGGCCTCGGCCCGCTCATGGCCATCGCTGTCCTCGTCGCCGGCTTCGTGCTCGACCGCCAGCATCCGGACCTCGCCGTCAATACCATCAACCGCGTCATTAAGTTCGTCGCCCCCCAGGTCACCCAATACGAACAACTCGAAAACCAAAAAGCCGCCGCCAGCCAGCCCGTCCCCCCGAGCACCGATATCGTCACTGCCGAAAAACTTGTCCACCAGCCCACGCTCAACCCCTCCGTCTCCACCAGCCCCTCCGTTTCCCCCTTCTCCAATCCTTCCCCACCTCCCGAATCGGTCAAACCCACTAGTCAATCATCGATTGACAACGCCGACGGCCTTTTCCTCGCCCCTCCCGGCACTGC
>CAMDHP010000010.1 GCA_945898185.1 Akkermansia muciniphila
TCTCGAAAGTTCAGTTTTCGAGAAAAACGACGCCGGGGAGAGCTTTGCCCTCGAGGAATTCCAGAGAGGCGCCGCCGCCGGTGGAGCAGTGGCTGACTTTCTTGGCCACGCCGAATTTCTTGGCGGCCGTGGCGGTATCGCCGCCACCGACCACGGTGATGGCGCCGTTGGCGGTCGCCTCGGCGACGGCCTCGGCCATGGCCTTGGTGGCGCCGGCGAAGATATCAAACTCGAACACGCCCGCCGGGCCGTTCCAGATGATGGTCTTGGAGGAGAGAATCGCCTTGCGGTAGAGCTCGATGCTCTTTGGTCCGGCGTCAAAACCCTCCCAACCATCTGGGATGCCGGCTTCCATCGTGGCAGACTGGGTGTTGGCGTCGGGGCCGAACTTGTCGCCGCATACGAAATCAACCGGGAAGATCAAATCCACGCCCTTGGCCTTCGCCTTGGCCTCGAGCTCGGCGACGATCTCGGCGCCGGCTTTATCGAAGAGGGAGGAACCGATCTTCATGCCGCGATTCACCTTGTGGAAGGTGTAGGCCATGCCGCCGCCGATGATGACCTTATCGGCCTTGTCGAGGAGGTTCTTGATGAGGGGAATCTTATCGGCGATCTTCGCGCCGCCGAGGATGGCGAGCAGCGGGCGCTCGGGGTTATCGAGCACCTTGCCGAAGGCTTCTAGCTCGGCCTCCATGAGGAACCCGGCGGCCTTCACCGGGAGGGTTACGCCGACCATGGAGCTATGGGCGCGGTGGGCGGTGCCGAAAGCGTCGTTGACGAAGATATCACCGAGCTTGGTCAAGGAGGCGCGAAATGCTGTGACGGCGGCGGGATCGGCCTTCTTGGAGGTGCCGTCCTCGAGCTTTACCTTGCCCTCCTCTTCGATGTGGAAACGAAGGTTTTCGAGAAGGACTACGGTGCCGGTGGCGAGGGTGGCGCAGGCGGCCTCGACGGCAGCGCCGACGCAATCGTCGAGAAAGGTCACGGGTTTACCGAGGAGCTTCTCCAGCTCGGCCGCGATGGGCTGGAGCGAGAACTTGGCGATGCGCTGGCCATCGGGTCGGCCGAGGTGCGACATGAGGACGACCGAGGCGCCCTGTTCGAGGGCGAATTTGATCGTGGGCAAGGCCGCGGCGATGCGCGCGGTGTTGGTGATGGCACCGGACACATTGTCCTGCGGGACGTTAAAATCGACGCGCATGAGCACGCGTTTGCCGGCGAGGGCGAGGTCGCGGATGGATTTGAATTTAGGCATGAGATCGAAAGGAGCTGGGAGTTTGAATTTAAGAGCTAGAATAATAAAAAAGGCGGAAGCAGACTGCGAGGGCAGTGGCTGCTTCCGCCTGAGAAGGGCGAACTCTAGATTCTAGCTCCTGGCTTCTAGATTCCGCGTGGCGGTTGCGCCGCGATCAGAGTTTGGCGGCGATCTTCTTGGTCAGATCAACGACGCGGTTGGAATAGCCCCACTCGTTGTCATACCAGGAGACGAGCTTGAAGAACTTTGAGTTCAGCTCGATGGAGGAGCCGGCGTCGTAGATCGAGGAGCGCTTGTCGTGGATGAAGTCGGATGAGACGACCTCGTCGTCGGTGTAGCCTAGGATGCCGGAAAGGTAAGTCTCGGAGGCTTTCTTGAGGGCGGCGTTGATCTCCTTGAGGGAGGTTTCCTTGGTGGTCTTGAAGGTCAAGTCCACGACGGAAACGGTGGGGGTTGGCACGCGGAAAGCCATGCCGGTGAGCTTGCCCTTGACCTCTGGGCATACCAGCGCGACGGCCTTGGCGGCGCCGGTGGCGGACGGGATGATGTTCTGTGCGGCGGTGCGGCCGCCCTTCCAGTCTTTCTTGGAGGGGCCGTCCACGGTCTTCTGGGTGGCGGTGTAGGCGTGAACGGTGGTAAGCAGACCCTCCTCGAGACCGAAACCCTCCTTGAGGAGCACGTGAACGAGCGGCGCGAGGCAGTTCGTGGTGCAGGAAGCGTTGGAGATGATGTTGTGGATGGCGACGTCGAGTTTGTCGTCGTTAACGCCCATGACGATGGTGATGTCCTCGCCCTTCGCAGGGGCGGAGATGATGACCTTCTTGGCGCCGGCGGTGATGTGGCCCTTGGCCTTCTCGGCCTCGGTGAAGAGACCGGTGGACTCGATGACGAGCTCGACCCCGAGCTTGGCCCAAGGGAGTTCGGCGGGAGACTTGGCGGAGACGACAAGGATATCGTGGCCGTTGATGACGAGGACGTCGTCCTCAGCCTTGTCCGGGGAGGACTTCTTGGAGGAGACAGTCCCGTTGAATTTACCCTGGGTAGAGTCGTATTTGACGAGATATGCGAGATTGTCGGCGGGGACGATATCGCCGACGGCGACGACGTCGAAAGTGGTGCCGAGAAGGCCCTGCTCGACGAGAGCGCGGAAGACGAGACGGCCGATGCGACCGAAACCATTGATAGCGACTTTAACTGCCATGATAGACTCCGTTGTTTGTGGGTGTTGTGGACTGATTCAGGTTAGACCGCGCCTTGCGGGCGTGGAATCACTAACGAAAAGCCCGAGCGAACGGAAGGCAAGGGTTTTGGCTGAGCCCACGTTTGGCTAAGATCACCTAGCCCCGCATGCAGCGTTTCTTTGCTTGGCCGCCCTGGCACCCGCGACCATACGCCAAAGACCGCACCCGAGGGCGGGGACAAAAAGATGCGGAGTCACCCGTTGGGTGCCGGCGGGACGTCCGGGCGCCAAAAAGCGATCCGTATCGGCAAGTTGCTGCCAGTCGTGATTGGCCCAGTCACCAAGCGGAACTAAGGCGTCGCTCAGGCCCGGATTAACGACAAAAAGCAGGCGCTCGGGTCCCTGGCTGAGGTCGGCGTTATAAATCACCGCGGTGGATACACCGTCCCCGGCCTGGAACACGAAAAAGCCCTCTGAAGCCCGCGAAAAATGTCGGAGCAAGCGCCCCGTCTCCGAGCGGCGGAAGGCGATCCAGTCCGCGAAATACGCATGGGTGGAGGGGAAGCGATGAATGCGCTGGTAATCGAGGGCGTTGAGGTCGCCGCGCTGGTAGGTGTTGTTCACCCCGTGCTTCGAGCGCAGGAAATCCTGCCCGGCCGAAAGCAGGGGTATGCCGATGGAGGAGAAGAGCACGGCCGCCATTAGATGGGTGCGGCGGCGGTCGTTTACGGTGGGCAAGTGGCCGTCGCCGTCGCTGTTTTCGGTGATGACATCGAGCCAGGTGCGGTCGTCGTGCGACTCGGTGTAGTTGACCGTCTGGGCGGGCCACTTCGCGTAATACCAGGGAGAGCCCTTCAAGTAATACTCAAACGCCCCGGGCCGGGCCGCGCCGCGCACGAAGTCGCGCATGAAATCCCTGTATCCATCATTCCACGACGACCAGCCGGTGTCGCGCAGCTCGCCCGCGATGTGCCCGCGGAAGCTCCATGGCTCCGCGATGAGGATAACGTCGGGCTTCACCTTCTTCAACGCTGCCTCGACCCGCTCCAGCACAGGACGGCCGATGAGGTCGGCGAGATCGAAGCGGAAGCCATCCACGCCGAAAACCTTCAACCAGTGCGTGCAACTATCAATGATGAGACGCTGCGCCATCGCCGAGCTGGCGCGGTAGTCGTTGCCGCAGCCGCTCCAATTGGAGAGGTTGCCCGCGGCGTCCTGCTCGAAGTAGTAGAGCCGGTCGAGGAACATCAGGTGCGCGGGCTCGCCCACGTGGTTGTAAACCACATCCACGATCACCGCGATGCCGCGCGCGTGAAAGGCCCGCACCAGCTCTTGCAACTCGCGCACTCCGGTCGCCGCCTCGGGGCGCAGGGCGTAGGCGCTGGCGGGGGCGAACCAGTTCACCGTCATGTAACCCCAGTGGTATTCCTCGCGCGTCTGGTTATCGAACTCCTGCAAAGGCTGCAGCTCGACGCAGTTCACCCCGAGCTGGAAGAGGTAAAAATCCTCGCTTTCGACCCACTTTTTCAAACCCGTGAAGCCGCGCCGCTCCGCCTCATCCGCCGCTACCGGCGCCCGGTGCGCCAGATCGCGCACATGAGCCTCCGCGATCACGAGATCGTGCCACGCCGGGGTTTTGAAGTCGTCATTGACCCCGCCCATCCGCGCCCGCTCGAGGATGATACCCGGTCCCTCGCGTCCCACCAACGCCAGAGCGTAGGGGTCGATCACCCGCCGGGCCGGATCAAAAATGCCGAAGGCGTCCTTCGGCCCGGCGACTTGATACCAGTAAAACCAGCCGTGGAGATTACCCTCCAGTGTCAGCTCCCAAACCCCGTCAGCCCCCTCCTCATCCGCCCGGCGGACCAGCGCGTAGTGGTGCGGCTTGCCCTGCTCGGCGAGGGCGGCGCAGAGCACCAGATCAACTCTACTGGCGCGCGGAGCGAACACCCGGAAACGCGTCCCGCTGGCGCGCGCCTCCACGCCGAGCGGCAGATCCGTTTTCAACGCATAGAAAAAACCACCCGCATGCAGCGGGATCGTCTCGCCCTCGTGGCGCTGCGCCCAGCCTACCGAAAGTGTGCAAGCCAGATCAGCGGGCGCCGCCAGCTCGAATGAAAACAGATGAAGTCCGGTGCGCTCGGGGTCCGCCACGCGGTTGAAGTTTCCGGCCTCATCCCGCACCGCGTTTGGCGTGCCTAGCGGCACCGAAAGCCAGCGATTTTTGCCCGTGACAAATTTGAATCGCATCGGGGTGCCGTCACCCTTGAGCACTGACACCGCCGGCCCGCTCCAGACCATGACCGGTTGACCGCATACCTCATGCGCATGAAGCGCCCACGCGGCAGACTCCGCCCCGCGCCACTCGTTAAAATCACCCGCCACGTGAACTGATTCCCGCTCTAGATCAACCTCGGGATGGTCGGCTGGGTTGAAGACAAACTCAATTATTCCATCCTTGATGAAGTGATACCCGCTCCGCAGAGCGAAGCGCCCCGACGAGTAGCGTTCCAGCTGCTGCAAGCGCATCCCGCCCGTGAGCACGAGCAAGGGCACCGAACGAGCGCGCCAGTCGTGAGAGAGCTCGATTACCCCGTGGGTTGGGGTATCAAGTGTGGCGGAAACCAAAGCGTGCGCGCGGGCTGGCATGGATGGATTCTCTATCATTCTGCATGCCACCTTCCGCACAAGCGTGAAGGCTTTCAAAAGGCTCACGCCCCGTCCTTGGAGGCCAATTCGAAGGAGTCGCCCAATCCAAAGGGATCGAGATGTTAACCTAGATTTGGCAGTCCAAACCAACCGCGGATTACGCGGATCGAGCGGATAAAACAGAATACCAACAATGCCTAGGTATTGGGCAGAAGAGATTTTATTAGCTCAAAGTCGCGAAGACGCAAAGGCGGCAACGACCTGAAACTGAAGCGATCCTCCGCATATCTTCGCGCCTCTGCGTCTTTGGGTGAAGGGCTGAAGGTGAGGGGAGATTGGTGTGAGCCACGAACCAGGGGAGCTCACCCTGCGGGCGATACAGCCACCATCGGCAATCTTCTGGTATCCGCTTTTATCTGCGCAAGCCGCGGTTTTCAGTCCCGTTTTTAGCGTTAAAGGTGAACGAAACGATTAGGTTGATGGGCGGTTTGAGAACAAGGAGGAGCCGCGGCGCGGAGACCATGTGATGAACAGGGCGGCGGTGTCCTCGCCTGAGAAGGGCGAAAACGCTGGGTTTGGCGAATGTGTGGCGATCACCAGCCGAACTGGCGTTTGATGCGCACGGTGTCGTAGAGGTGCGCCGGCAGCTCGGTGAGAAAGCGGCTTGGGTTGAGTAACATGCCGCCGGGACCGGCGCGGGATGCAACCTTCGGGTAACAAAGGTAGAGTTCGTTCTTGGCCCGGGTGACGGCCACGTAGAAGAGACGGCGCTCTTCCTCGACATCGTTGTCCTCAACGGCGCGGCGCCCGGGGAACATACCGTCGGCGAGGCCGATGACGAAGACGACATCGTATTCGAGGCCCTTGGCCTGGTGGACGGTGGTAAGCTTGATGGCGTCGAGACTGGGTGTGACGGAGCGGTCGCCGGTCTCGCCGTTGAGCAGGACGATTTGGGCAAGCAACTCCTGCATCTCCTCGTAGCGGGCGGCAAAGCCGACAAGGGCTTTTAACTCGTCGAGGCGGTCGGTGTAGTCTGCGTATTCGCCCTTCATGAAGTCGCCATACCAACCCTCGATTGCGAGCTCCACGGCGCGGGAGGGCTTCTCGTCGCGCATGGCGTGTGCAACCTCGCGCAGGGAGGCGCAGAACTGAGGCCAGTCATCTTTGGCGTCTTTCGGAACCTTGGCTGCGACGTCGTCGCTGGCGAGGGCGTCCACGAAGTCGAGGCGGAGGAGCTTGGCGTGATCGAGTGCGGCGGCGTGGATTTTGTGCGCGCCCTTCTCGCCGACCTTGGGGAGGAGGCAGGCGACGCGTTCCCAAGCGAGGGTGTTGGACGGATTGTAGACGAACTGGATGAGGGCGATGAGATCGCGCACATGCTGGCGCTCGAAGAACTTTACGCCGCTGGTGATAGTGTAGGGAATGCCGGCGCGGGAAAGGGAGAGCTGAATCTCCAGCGCGATAAAGTGAGACCGGTAAAGCACGGCGATCTCTGAGGCAGAGACGCCGTCGTCCTCGATAAGGGAGCGAATGCGTTTGATGATGAAATCGGCCTGTTCGCGGTCGTCCATGGCCTGGACTAGGTAAGGTTTTTTGGAGTTGGCGCGGGCGGCGCGGAGCTCCTTCTCGAAGTGGCGGCCCTTGGGTTGGGCTTCGAGCACGCCATTGGCGAGGGCGAGGATTTGCGGGGTGGATCGATAGTTGGTTTCGATGCGATGCAGCACGGTTCCCGGGTGGCGGTCCGGGAAGGTCATGATGTTTTCAAAATTCGCGCCGCGCCAGGAGTAGATGCACTGGGCGTCGTCGCCGACGGCCATGATGCAGTGGTGGGCGCCCATGCGGTCCACGATCTCAGACTGGAGCGTATTGGTATCCTGATACTCGTCCACCAGCACGTGGCGGAAACGGGTGGTGAAGTAGGTGGCGATGTCGGGCGCCTTAATGAGTAGCTCCAGCCAGAGCTCGAGCAAGTCATCGTAGTCGAGCACGTTTTGCTCGCGTTTGGCGGCGGTATAGGCGAAGGCGAAGGCGGGGATGCGGCCGGCGAGCTCGTTGTATTGGGGGAAGTTGCGCGAGATGGTTTCCGCAATGGACTGGCGGGTGTTGCGCGCGAGGGAGATTACGGAGAAAAGCGGTCCAGGTTTAGGATGGGTTTTCTCTTTGAAGAATGCTTTGTCGGCGGCCTCGACGGAGGTTTTGAGCAGCGACTCGGAGTCGTCGGAATCGAGGATGGTGGAATTTTTCGGGAGGCCGAGGGAGTCGCCATACATGCGCAGGATGCGGGCGCCGATGGAGTGGAAGGTGCCGCCCCAAAAGCGGCGGGGCTCGATGCCAGTGAGTTGCTCCACGCGGGCGAGCATTTCTTTGGCGGCCTTGTTGGTGAAGGTGAGCAGGAGGATATCCCCGGGGCGGACGCCCATGGAGAGGAGGTAGGCGACCCGGTAGGTGAGGGTGCGGGTCTTGCCGGAGCCGGCGCCGGCGAGAACGAGGAGCGGGCCGGGCTCGGCGGTGACGGCGGCGAATTGCTCGTCGTTCAGCTCGGCGCGAAAATCAATGGGCGGAAATGCGCCGGAAGTGTCGGGCGTGCGATCGAGGGGGAAGTCCATGAAGCGGTGTCTGGACAAAGTCAGCGAAGCGCGGCGGGAGGCAAAGCAGAAAGGGAGAAGAGGAAAGCGATTCGCATTTCGATGGGCGGGTGATTTGGATGTTGGAATGAAACCTCACTGGTTTCAGCACGTGGAGTTCGAAGGCTTGGGCTTGATCGAGGCCTGGCTGCGGGCGCGCGGGCATGATGTGAGTGTGACTCGCTGGTGGGCGACCGAGGCTGCGGGTGCGGACGCGGCGGCGTGCGAATGGTTGATCGTGATGGGCGGGCCGATGAACAGTTATAAGCACCGCGATTATCCCTGGCTGGTGGCGGAGAAAGTCGCGATTGCGTCGGCGGTTTCGCGTGGGGCGCGGGTGTTAGGCGTGTGCCTCGGCGCGCAGTTGATCGCGGATGTGCTAGGCGGGAAAGTGGTGCAAAACCCGGAGCGCGAAATCGGTTGGTGGGCGGTGCGGCGGTGGCGGGAATCGCGGATGCGTGCGCGGATGAACTGGCGTGCGGTGGTCGCTGGGTCCAGTCGGTCGAGGCAATCAAAGCGGGCGTCTCGGGCCACGCGCCGGATGCCAGCAAACATCTGGCCAAGCTGTTGGCGGCAATGGAGCGGGCGTAGCTGCCAGAAAATCTAAAAAAGGGAGTAGGGGTTCTGGTTAAGTCTGGCACGCTGGGGAATTCGGGATTGCGGCGAAGGCGGCGAGGAATTCGCGGGGCCGCCGTTTTTTCCGGATCACTGGTGCGAGCGCTGGGAATCGAACCCAGATCAAAAGCTTCGGAGGCTTCTACACTATCCATTGTGCTACGCTCGCGGGCCGTGTCTCGGTTTTTTAAGCAAGAAGCGGGGCGCGACGGCGTCAAGCTATCCGCTCGTAAAGCAGTGGGGGCAGCTTTTTTCGTAAACGTAGCGAGGGTCCGCTTGTTCGGCCAAAGTCAGCGGTTGCTGGCACGCGTAGCAAAGCACTGAGCCCGTGGGTTTGAGCCCGGGGTCTACGCCGACGCGGCGATCGAAGACGAAACACTCGCCGTCGTAGTGCGCGCCGCCCACCTCCTCGAAATACTTCAAAATACCGCCATCGAGCTGAAAGACGTTTTCAAAGCCCTCGCGCTCCATAAAAGGGCCGGCTTTTTCGCAGCGGATGCCGCCGGTGCAAAACATGACGAGAGGTTGCGACTTGAGCGCGGGCGGGAGTTTTCGCACGGCATCGGGGAATTCGCGGAAGTGGTCTATGCCGGCGGGCACGGCGCCGGCGAAGGTGCCGAGGCGGATTTCGTAGTCGTTGCGGGTATCGAGCAGAGTGAGCGGGCGGCCCTCGTCGAGCCATTGTTTGAGGGTGGCGGGCGCGAGTTTAGGCGAAGGGTTGCGGGCGGGGTCTATGCCTTCGACGCCGAAAGCGATAATCTCTTTTTTTATCTTCACCAACATGCGGTTGAAGGGCTGGTCGGCGCTTAGGCTTTCCTTCGGCGCGAGGTCGGCGAGGCCGGGGAGAGAGCGAAGTTCGGCGAGGAAGCGATTCATGGCGGCGCGTTCACCGGCGACGAAGAGGTTGATGCCCTCGGGGCTGAGCAGGATGGTGCCGCGCAGGGACTCGGCCTGGCAGAAGGCGGTGAGACGCGCGCGAAGGGCCGGCAGCTCGTCGAGCGGCGTGAAGCGGTAGGTGGAGAAGTTGACGAAGTCCGGCATGGCGGCGGGCGGGGGAGGACGGGTCGCTTGGTGCTCTCCGCTGCGGGGCGCGAGGCTCAAGCGAGACGCTCGGCGATGGCGACGGCTTTGAAAAGAGCGGAGGCCTTGTTGATGGTCTCCTGGAACTCGCTCTCAGGCACGCTGTCGGCCACGACACCGGCTCCGGCTTGGATGTGGATGACGCCGTCTTTGATGAGCGAGGTGCGCAGCATGATGCAGGTGTCGCTGTTGCCATCGTAGCCAAAGTAGCCGAGGGCGCCGGCGTAAAAACCGCGCTGGCTGGGCTCGGTTTGCGCGATGATCTGCATGGCGCGAATCTTCGGCGCGCCGCTGACCGTGCCGGCGGGGAAGGTGGCGCGCATGAGGTCGAAGGCGTTTTTATCGGCGGCGATCGTACCCTCGACCTGCGATACAATGTGCATGACGTGCGAGTAGCGCTCGATGATAAAACTCTCGGGCACGGTGACAGAGCCGAACTGGCAGACGCGGCCGATATCGTTTCGTGCGAGGTCCACAAGCATCAGGTGCTCGGCGCGCTCCTTCTGGTCCGCGAGCAGATCTTTTTCGAGAGCGATATCCTCGGCGTGGGTGACGCCCCGTTTTCGCGTGCCGGCGATGGGGCGGATCTCCACCAAGCCCTCGGTGAGGCGCACGTGCACTTCGGGCGATGCGCCGACGATGGCAAAGTCGCCGGCGTCGAGGACGAACATGTAGGGCGACGGATTAACCGTGCGCAGGGCGCGGTAGAGGTCGATCGGGGTGCGGTCGAAGGATTTGGAGAAACGCTGCGAAGGCACGAACTGGATGATATCGCCGGAGCGGATGAGCTCCTTACCGGCCTCGACCGCGGCCTCGAAAGCGTGCTGGGTGAAATTGCCCCGCGGCGCGGCAACAAAGCCCGGGTCTATGAGCGGGGCGGGCGCAAGCGAACTCGGTTGGGCGAGCAAGGCGTAGAGTGCCTGCAACTCGACGATAGCGCGGGCGTAAGCGGCGGCGGGCGGTTCGCCGGGGACGAGGTGGGCGTTGACGCAGAGGCGGAGGGTTTGTTTGGCGCGGTCAAAAATCAGCAGCGAATCCGACAGCATGAAGTAGAGCAGGGGAGTGCCCAGTTCGTCGGTGGCGGCGGCGGGGATGCTGGGCTCGATGCGGGTGGCGTATTCGTAGCCGATAAAACCGACTGCGCCGCCGGTGAAGCGAGGCAGGCCGGCCACGGCGACGGGTTTAAACCCGCGCATCTCATCCTCGATCAGTGTCAGCGGATCGACGGGGGTGGGCAGTTCGCGATCGGGCCGGCCGGGCTCGCGGACGGTGGTGGTGTTGGTGCCGCAGACGAAGACCTTTCGGGGACGGCAGCCGATGAAGCTGTAACGAGAGAGAGTGTCGCCGCCCTCCACGGATTCGAGAAGGTAGGACGGCCCGTGACCGCGCAGCTTAGCGTAGGCGGAGACGGGCGTCTCGAAGTCAGCCATGAGATCGGTGTAAACCGGGATAAGGTTGCCCTCGGTGGCGAGGCGGGAGAAATCGGCGGCGGAGGGGAGAATAGTCATGGCGGCGGAGCGGAAGCTAGGGGAGAGAATTGATAAGTGGGAAGAAGGAAGGCGCGAGTAATATAGCTCCATCAAGATGGGGCCGGGCGGTTTAAGCTCCGCGCTGGTTTAAGCTCGCCATTGACAACCCGGGCCGCGCTTGGTCTTTTTCAACTTTTCCATGTCCACTCTCATCGGTCTATTCACATTCGCACTGGTCATAATCTCGGTCCTGATGGTCCTCCTCGTGCTCGCCCAGAAGTCTAAATCCGACGGCGGTGTCGGCGGCGCTCTCGGCGGTGGTATGACTGAGGCTACCTTCGGCGCAGATTCTGGTAACGTATTAAGCCGCATGACCCACTACGGAGCCATCGCGTTTTTCGTGCTGAGCTTTGGTCTCTACCTTGCTCAAATCAATCGTCACGGCGCCGCCCGCACGAAGTCAGCCTTGCCTAGCATCGAGGTTCCGGCCGTGACCATCCCGGCTGCCGCACCCGCCGTCGTGGCTCCTGCAACTTCTTCCGGAGCCCCCGTCGCAGCCGAAGCGCCTTCGGCGACCGTTACCTTGCCCGCCACTTCCGTCACGGAACCTGCCGCCAAGCCATAAGGTCCCATGCGAGTGGATTTCCACCGCTTTTCACTTCACAGGCAGACGGTTTCCGCCGTCTGCCTTTTCTTTGGACTCTTCGCGACGCTCGCCGCGCCCTCTGCGGCGCAGTCGCGCTTAAACCGCCCGGTGCCGCGCTACCTGCAGCCCTCGACGCCCGATCAACAGGCCGGTGCGGCGCTCTTGCGGGAAGTGCGCGCATCAGGACCTGCAGGGGACTACTACCTCGAGTTTGAGCTTCGCGTGCTCCCCCGTCGCGGGGACGAAGTGCGCATCCCGGGAAGCCTTTGGGGCAGCCGCAACTCGGCTGGTCCGGTCACCCGGCTACTGCTTTCCGGCACTCGCGAGGGAGAGGTTTTCACTTCGATCGAGCGTCGCTTTTTGGTGCAGGGCGGCCCGCGCCCGGCCGCGTGGCGATGGCCCGCCGCCGATGGCACAAGCACGGTGGCGATTGATGATGGAGCGCTGTTTGCCCCATTGGCCGGCACGGATCTGTCGGCCTTCGATCTCCAAATGCCGTTTTTGTATTGGCCTGATTTTATTTATGAAGGGCTCACCCGACTGCGCGGACGGCCCGCCAGCACTTTTCTGCTTTATCCGCCGGCGGCCATCGCTGCGCGCCGCCCCGAGTTGAGCGCTATCCGCGTTTATCTGGATGCCCAGTTCAACGCTCTGGTGCAGGCCGAGCAGCTGGGCGAAAACGAGAAGGTTCTCAAATCCATGCGCGTGGTGGACCTCAAGAAAATTGGCGACCAGTGGATGGTGAAAACGCTCGAGCTGCGCGACGAGACGACGCGTAACAAGACTCGCTTTGCCGTCACCGCCGCCGCCCTCGGCCTCGACTTTGCTGGCGGGCTTTTCGAGCCCGGCAGCCTGCCCTCCGTTATCCGAGCGCCGGAAAAACTCACCCGCCTTCCTGAGTGACTTTGCCGGTCCGACGAGGCTGGGGCTGGCATCCGTCGGATCGCTTTTTGGAAACTCGCCGCGGGAGTAAGTTTTGCGTTGCGGGCCGCATCCTTAACATGGATACGTTTTCCCTAACCCTAAAATAACACTCATCATCCCCAACGGTCCTCTTCACCATGGCTAAAAAATCCGCTCCCGCCCCGTCCCCGTTAACCTTTGATCTCCCTCTCTCCTTGCTCGCCAAGTTGGAGAGCCTGCGCAAGCGCTTGGGTCTAACCTCCACTTCCGAGGTTGTTCGCCATGCCATCTCCGAGTTCGACCTCACTAAGTTTGTCGCCAGCTCCGAGGAGCGCCGCCAGATCTCAGTGCGCCTCGACGCCAGCGCGAAGGCCTCGCTGGTCAAGACTGCCAAGCGCCAGAAGTCGAGTATCGGCGAGATCGTCCGCGCGGCGGTCGAGTCCCTGCCCGAGAAGAAATCGAAGAAGTGATCGCTCCTCGAACGCTCCGGCTTTAGCCCGTTTTTTTCAACTCCGCGGCGCGAGGAACTTGTTTTCCTGCCGCGGTTTTTTTCTGTCTCAACGTCTCGCGTTTCCGTCATTTTAGACAACTCCTGTTTTCTTTTATTCATCCATGTCAACCGCTCCCGCTCCGCTCTCCACTTGGGCACGCAACGTCTCGCCCTCGCCCACACTCGCTGTTGACGCCAAAGCCAAGGCACTCGCCGCCGCCGGCGAGGATGTCTGCGGCTTCGCGGCCGGCGAACCGGATTTCGACACGCCCGAGCATATCAAAGAGGCCTGCATCGCGGCCCTTCGCTCGGGCAAAACGAAGTATGCCCCGACTCCCGGCATAGAGCCGCTCCGTCAGGCGCTGGCGGATAAATACCTCGCCGATTACAATCTGAAAGTCGCCCCTTCGCAGGTCATTGTCTCCCCCGGCGGCAAGTTCTCCTGCTACCTAACCATCCTCGCGACCTGCTCTCCTGGCGACGAGGTGATCATCCCCGCGCCGTATTGGGTCAGCTACCCCGAGATGGTGAAGCTTGCCGGGGCGAAGCCCGTCTTCGTGCTGGCCGACGACACGACCGGCTTTCGGCTCACGCCCGAGCAACTCGAAGCCGCGATCACGCCCCGCACCCGTCTGCTCATTCTCAACTCACCCTCCAATCCCACCGGAGCGGTTTACACCAAAGCGCAACTCGAGGCGATCGTCGCCGTCGCGCTCAAGCATAACCTCTACATTCTGTCGGACGAGATCTACGAGCACCTCACTTATGATGGCGCGAAACACTACAGCCCCGCGACCTTCAGCGCCGAGGCCGCGGCCCGCGTCATCATTGTATCCGGTTTCGCCAAAACCTATGCCATGACCGGCTGGCGTCTCGGCACCACCGTCGCTCCCGCGCCGATCGCAAAGGCGATTGCCGAGCTTCAGAGCCAGACGACCAGTAACGCCACCACCTTCGCCCAATACGGCGCATTGGCGGCGCTCAAGGAGCGCGATAAAACCCAGGCTGCGCTCGCGCAGATGCTGGTCGCTTTCGACCGCCGCCGGAAGTTTCTCCACGCCGAGCTTAACAAGATTGATGGCATCCGGTGTCTGCTTGCCGAGGGCGCGTTCTATCTCTTCCCGAATATCTCCTCTTTCGGGCTTAGCTCCGAAGATTTCTGCACCCGTTTGCTTGATCAGCAAAGGGTCGCCGCCGTCCATGGATCGGCCTTCGGAGCCGAGGGGTATCTGCGCCTTAGCTATGCGACCAGCGACGAGATTATCACCAAAGGGGTAACTAGACTCGCCGCATTCTGCGCCACGCTGCGCAAGTGAAGGCGCCTCCCGGCGCTTCCGCCCCTAAAAGCGTTAATACGCATCCAAGCGAAACGCCGGCGGAAGCTTTATGTTGCCTTGCGACCCGGCTACTCTGGGCGGATCGTTGCGAGAGCTTTGCCGCGGCTTTGCTCCTGTTGCCTTTCGCGATCGTATGTCTCGCGACGGCAGGCTTCGCGACCGGATTTGGTATTCAGGCTTGGTATGGGCCGGTCGCCGTCGGCATGACCCTGGCGTTTTTGTGTTACGGAGCCCGCCGCCAGCCCGCCGAGACCTTCTTGCGTGGCGGAATGCTGCTTAGCTCCGTTGCAATCGCGCTCTGCTTGGGAGGGCTTTGGGGAGACCTATCCTTTGACTCAATCAACTATCATCAGCCCTGCGGCGCGGAGTTGAGCCACGGCTGGAACCCTTGGGCCGGACCCTCGCCGGGCGTATTTGCCTCTGACAACATCTGGGTGAATCACTACCCTCAGGCGTCGTGGATCAATGCCGCCGCAGCCACCCTCGTTACCGGTCGTATTGATACTGGAAAATGGATCAACTTCGTCTTCGCGGCGTCGGCTACCCTGGCTGTATTCGCTTTGCTCCTACGGGCGACCCGCTTGAAGCGGGGCATGGCCGCGTTGCTGGCGCTCTTGGTTGCCGCGAATCCGGTCACGCTCTGCCAGATTCATACATTCTACCTGGATGGCACGCTGGGAGCCGCGGTCACAGTGTTTATCGCCGGGCTGTGGTTCATCATCGGCCTGCAGCGTCGCTCGGGGTGGTGGCTTGCGGTTCCGGCTCTGCTCTTGCTGATAAATCTCAAGCATACCGGCGTCGCTTACGCGGTGCTTTTGTGTGCGACGGCGGTGTTGGCCGAGGGTTGGAGCGCGGGGTGGAGGAGGGCGGGCAGGCTGGGGTTCGCGCTCTTTGCGCTCGGGATCGCAGGCGTGGGTTTCCTCGGCTACGCGCCGTATGTGAAGAACCTGCGGGCAGGTCTGCACATTTTTCACCCGGTCCTTGGCGTAAAAATGATGGATGATTTCATGGGGGTGCGCATGACGCCCAATCTACCGACGAATCGAGTCGGTGCGTTCTTCGTGTCGCACTTCGCCCGGTCTGATTATCCCGATCACGTGGCGCGGCCGGCGGTGTCAAAGTTCCCCTTTGCGATCGGTATTGGGGAGTGCAGACCGTGGTATTCTCCGGACGTGAAAACAGGCGGCTTCGGACCTTGGTATGGCGCCCTGATGATTCTCAGCGCTGGCGGTGCCGTCGCCCTCGCGCTCAGCCGTCGCTGGGCCAGGCTAGGCGTGGCGCTCATCGCAGGGGCGGGTCTGGGCATTGGTATCTTCTGCCATGATCAGGCGTGGTGGGCGCGATACGCGCCGCAGGCATGGTTGCTGGTCTGGATCGTCCCGGTGGTGGCGCTGGACTTGCCGGGCAGGGCGTGGGGTATCTGGCGTGGGTGCGTGCTGTGCCTCGGTGCGGTGAACTGCGGGATCGTCCTGATCGGTTCAACGGCTGGCCAATGGAGGTTTTCGACCCGGCTTGACCGTGTGCTTACCCAAGCGGCCGAGGCTGCGCCGGTGGGGCTGCAAGTGCGCCGATTTCCGATCTTGGCCGAGCGATTCAGAGAGCGCGGAATCCCTTTTGTTATGCTCGAGGGGGATGTGGCGCAAGGCGTGGTGCGCCACCCGATCATCGGTGAGGACCCGGAGTGCTACTGGATCAAAGTGCCGGCGGCGAAGTGAACCCGGCGCGCCGGGCCCGCCGGTGAGCGCAAGGCGGGCCTCACTCCACCGTCACGGATTTGGCGAGATTACGCGGCTTGTCCACGTCGCAACCGCGGGCGCAGGCGATGTAGTAGCTGAGCAGTTGCACCGGAATGGTCGCGAGCACGGGCAGGGCGGCCTCGTGGCAATCGGGGATGGTGATGACATCGTCCGCGAGGCCCTCGGGCAGCTCGACGCAATCGGGTGCGATGGCGATGATGAGACCCTTGCGCGCCTTGATCTCCTGCATCGAGGAGATGACCTTGTTGAAAAGCTCGCCTTTCGGCACGAAGAACACACTTGGGCACTCCGGGCTGATGAGTGCGATGGGGCCGTGCTTCATCTCGGCGGCGGGGTAGCCCTCGGCGTGGATGTAGGAAATCTCCTTCAACTTGAGCGCGCCCTCGAGTGCGATGGGAAAGAGGGATAGACGGCCAAGGAAGAGGAAGTCGTTGAATTTTGAATACCGTGATGCGATCTCCTTGATGTGCGGAGCTTGTTCGAGCACGCGGCGGGCGAGGGCTGGCACGGCCTTGAGGCCATTCACGTATTCGATGCCCTCGGCGAAGCTCAGGTCACGCATGCGGGCCACGTAAAGGGCGAACATGGCGGAGATGAGGAGCTGGCTGGTGAAGGCCTTGGTCGAGGCGACGCCGATCTCGGGGCCGGCGTGCTGGTAGATGCCGCCGTCGGCCTCGCGCGCGATCGTCGAGCCGACGACATTGCAAATCGCCATGCACTTGTAGCCCTTGCGTTTCGCTTCACGGAGGGCGGCTAGGGTATCGATCGTCTCGCCCGACTGGGATATTACGAAAAAGAGGGCGTCGCGGTCGAGGGGGGCGTTGCGGTAGCGGAACTCGGAGGCGTAATCCACCTCGACCGGGATACGGGCGAAGCGCTCGATCAAGTGCTCGGCGACGAGGCAGGCGTGCCAGCCGGTGCCGCAAGAGGTGAAGACGAAGCGATCAATGGTGCGGAAATCGGCCGGGGTAAGATTGAGGCCGCCGAAGTTGGCGGAGGAGCCATCGGCGGAGAAGCGGCCGCGCATGGCGTTTTCAAGCGCGGTGGGTTGCTCGAAAATCTCCTTCTCCATGAAGTGGGCGTAGGTTCCCATCTCGGCGTCGTTGACGTCCCAAGTGACCTTATCGATGACCGGCGAGACGTCGGAGAGATCGAGGGTGGAAAGGGCGAAGCCGCCGGCGGTAAGGTGGACGAGTTCACCATCCTTTAGGTAAACTACGCTCTGGGTGCGGGAGACGAGGGCGGAGACGTCGGAGGCGATCAGATTTTCTTGATCGCCTACGCCGAGTATGAGCGGGGAACCTTTACGGGCGGCGACCATCTCGCCCGGGCATTCGGTGCAGAGCACGGCGATGCCGTAGGTGCCCTCGACGTGGAGAAGGGTTTTACGGACGCTGGTCAGGAAACGGGAGCTTTCGGAAAACTGCGGGTTGATGCCTGCGGCTTGGGCGGGGGCGGTTTCCTTCCCGTAGTGGTAGGCGATGAGATTGCTCAAGACTTCGGTGTCGGTCTCGGATTTGAAGGTGTAGCCCTTGCTCAGGAGAAACTTCTTAATCGCAATGTAGTTCTCGATGACGCCGTTGTGGACCAGAACGATGCGGCCATCGCTGGAAAGATGGGGGTGGGCGTTAGCCTCGGTGACGCCGCCGTGGGTGGCCCAGCGGGTGTGGCAGATGCCAGTGGTGCCGGTGAGTTTGTGGGACGCGGCAAGCTTGGCGAGGGCGGCGACGCGGCCGACCGATTTCACCAATGCCAGACCGCCCGGCTGGAGCACGGCGAGACCGGCGGAGTCATAGCCGCGGTATTCAAGGCGCTTGAGCCCTTCTAGGAGGATGGATGCCGCGCGCTGGCGACCGACGTAACCTACGATTCCGCACATATAGTTAAGGGTTTTAGCTGGCGAAATTACGGGTCGCGCGGAAGTCTCCGCAAGGCTATAGCCAAGAATTTCATGAACCCCCAAAAAAATGTCTTAGCGGTAATCATGGGTGGCGGACGCGGCTCGCGGCTGCACCCGCTCACCCAAGAGCGTTGCAAACCGGCGGTGCCGCTCGCGGGTAAATATCGGTTGGTGGATATCCCAATTAGCAATTGTATCAACAGTGACATCAACCGCATCTTTTTGCTCACGCAGTTTCACACCGCTTCGTTGCATCGTCACACGCAGAACACCTACCACTTTGACCCGTTTGGCGGTGGGTTTGTAGACATCCTTTCAGCTGAGCAAACCGAAAAAAGCCTCGACTGGTATCAAGGCACGGCGGATGCGGTTCGGCGTAATCTCCAGCACTTCCGCAGCTTTCCTCACGACTATGTTTTGATTCTCTCCGGTGATCAGCTTTATCGGATGGATTTTCGCAAAATCATCGAGCAACACATCGCTACCGGCGCGGACGTGACGCTGGCGGCGATCCCCTTCCCGGTGTCGAAGATCGAGGGATTAGGGCTGATGAAGGTCGCCGACAATCTTGAGATAAAACAGTTTGCGGAGAAGCCGAAGGATCCGGCGGTGATCGACAGCCTTACCCTCAGTTCGAAGGTCCAGACGCTGCTAAAAAACGCCAGCGGCGAGAAGCACTGCCTGGCATCGATGGGCATCTATGTTTTCAACCGTCAGGCCCTCGCCGACGCACTGGACAATAGCATGACCGATTTCGGTAAAGAAGTCATTCCCAGCCTGCTCGGTAAAAAGAAGCTCTTCGCGAACGTTTTCGAGGGCTACTGGGAGGACATCGGCACAGTGAAGGCGTTTTTCGACGCCAACCTCGCGCTCGCCCAGCCCCTGCCTCCTTTCAACTTCTTTGATCCCTCGTCTCCGATTTATACCCAGGACCGCTACCTGCCTCCGAGCAAGGTGAACAAATGCACCTTCGATTACGTCGTCTTCGGTGACGGCTCCATCGTGGAAAACTCCACCATCACCCATAGTGTCCTTGGTATCCGCTCCTTCGTGCGCGCCGGATCGGTGTTAAAAGACGTCGTTATGATGGGCGCGGATTACTACGAGAGCGAGGATGAGCTGAAGTCCAACCTTACGAAGGGACGTCCGCATTTGGGGGTCGGGCCCGGCTCTCACATCCACCACTCGATCATTGATAAAAACGCCCGCATTGGCGCGAACGTGAAGCTGAGTCCGGTCGGCAAGGTGGATGGGCAATACCCGAACGGCGTTGTCATCCGCGACGGCGTCTTGGTGGTGCCCAAGGGCGTCGTAGTGCCGGACGGATACACGCTCTGACGCGGGTTCATTGATTTTTCAGAAGCTTAACTACGAGACACACGAATCACACGAAAAGGCCGGAGTTCCCATGCGAGAACTCCGGCCTTTTTTGCGTGATGGTGACTTTGCCGTCCTGCTCCGGCGCTTAGTCGAGGATGACGTGCGGGTCTATTTCGGCGTCGTAGTCGATGCCGGGGAGGCCGAAGCCGAATAGTTTTAAGAACTCCTCGCGATAGCCGGCGATGTCGGTGAGGGCGGCGAGGTTCTCGGTGTTGACCTGCGGCCAGATGGCGGCGACGGCGGCCTGCACATCGGGCTGCATCTCCAAGTCGTCGATGCGCACGCGGCCCGCGTCATCGAAGGTGAGGCCGTGGCCGCTATACATCTGGGTGCGGAAGAGCCGGTCGATCTGCTCGATGCAGCCCTCGTGGCTGC
Source organism: Akkermansia muciniphila (assembly GCA_945898185.1). Classification (GTDB taxonomy): domain Bacteria; phylum Verrucomicrobiota; class Verrucomicrobiia; order Opitutales; family Opitutaceae; genus IMCC26134_A. The sequence goes on from CAMDHP010000010.1 coordinate 19,661, forward strand.
CTTTGGCCTTCATGACCTTGTAGAGCATGGAAATGTAGAGCGGCACCACTGGAATGGCGGAGCTGGCCTGGGTGACGAGGGCCTTGTTGACGGATATGAAGGCGCGTCCGTAGCCGTTGACCTTGAGGGTGGCGTTGATGGCTTTGGCGGCGCGCTCGAGGTCGTTTTTGGCGAGACCGATGGTTCCGTTTTTATAGATGGGCCAGGTGAGTGACGGCCCGATGTAGGAGTAAGCGACGGAAGTGGCGCCGGGCGCGATGAGGCCGGCTTCGTTTAGTGCGTTGGTCCACATCTCCCAATCCTCGCCACCCATGACGGCGGCGGTGTCGGCAATCTCAGCCTCGTTGGCGGGCTCGATCGTGATGGTGCTGACGATGCCCTTGTCGGTGTCCACCGTCTGGTTAGAGTAGGACTGGCCGACAGGTTTGAGGGTGGATTTGTGGGTGACGCCGGTCTTGGGGTGGGTGCGACGAGGCGAGGCGAGCGAGTAAACAATGAGGTCAACCTGGCCGAGGTCGCGCTTGATGGTGGCGAGCACCTCGGTCTTAAGAACGTCCGAAAAGGCGTCGCCGTTGAAGTTTTTGGCGTAAAGGCCAACGGCGCGGGCGGCGGTGGTGAACGCTGATGTGTTATACCAACCTGGGGTGGCGGTCTTATCCGGCTCGGAAGGACGCTCGAAAAATACGCCGATGGTGGCGGCGCCCGAGCCGAAGGCGGCGGAAATGCGGGAGGCGAGTCCGTAACCGGTGGAGGAGCCGATAACGAGAACCTTCTTGGGGCCGTTTACCACGGGGCCCTTGGCCTTTACATAGGCGATCTGCTGCTGGACATGAGCGGCGCAGCCGGTGGGGTGGGCGGTGACACAGACGAAGCCGCGAACTTTCGGTTTGATTACCATAAAGAAAAGGAAGGTGGCGAGGGTGGGGGATGCGTCCAGTTTGTTTTACGGCGAGGCTGTGGCCGAGGTGCCGCCTAGGGCCTCGCGGAGCAGGCGCGACTGGGCGGCGGCAATCAAGCGCTCGGCCTCGAGCTGTTGGCGGAGGGCGCGAATCTCCTGGTCGGCGAGGGCGAACTGAGCGGCTTGCGCGGCGAGCGAGGTGCGTTGCGCGAGGACTTGAACGAGGAGTGTGCCGGTGGCGGCGAGGAGGAGCAAACAGGCTACGACGAGGACGCGGGGCAGGAGGGTCGGGGTCTGGGCCGGGGTGGGTGACATGGGGGGAAACAGGTCTAGCCAAGTATCCAGATGCCTATCACGCCAAGGACCAGCAAGCTGGCGATTACGCCCACAGCGAGGCGTTCTTGTTTAGTGATCTGGTGCAACATGTCTGAGCCGAAATGTCTAAAGTGGGCGGCGGCGCGGGAGAGGTCAAACCCCGCGTGCGTCAACGTCGCTCCCAGCGCAGTCCAGCCCCGCGCGGTTTTAGACCCTCGGAGAATCTCACTGAGTTTCTCGATTAATTCTGAAACTTGAATTGTTTCGGGCTGTCTCTCTTCACTCTTCCCATCGATGGTTCCGGCTGTCGTGGGGTCATCGTTTAACTCCAAAAGCCACACCCATGAAAACCAGCCTAGTCATCTCCGCCCTTCGAATCTTCGTAGCCGCCGCAACCCTCGTTGCAGTCGGCGCGCTCCACGCTGCGACCCTTGGTCAGCCTTCGCCCGCTTTCACTTTGACCGATCTGGACGGCAAAACGCACAGCCTCGCGGACTTCAAGGGTAAGACCGTCGTCCTTGAATGGACCAATCCGGAGTGCCCCTTCGTGGTAAAGCACTATGACAATAGCGGAAATCTTCCCTCCACCCAAAAGGCCGCAACGGCGGACGGGGTCGTCTGGCTTTTGATCAACTCTGGTGCAGCGGGGAAACAGGGTGACCTCGAAACCGCCGCCGCGAAGGCCTGGCTCGCCAAAGTAAAGTCCGCCGCCACCGCTTATCTCCGCGACGGCGATGGCAAGGTCGGGAAAGCCTATGGAGCGAAGACCACTCCTCACTTGTTTGTCATCAATGCCGACGGCGTGCTGGTGTATCAGGGTGCGATCGACAGCATTCGGTCTGCCAGCGCGGACGATATTTCTAAAGCGGAAAACTACATCAAATCGGCCCTCGCTGCGCTGAAGGCGGGCAAGCCGATCGAGAAAGCCGAAACCCAGCCCTACGGTTGCAGCGTGAAATACTGAGGGTTAACGCGAAGGTTGAAGTTAACCTCCGCGATTTGGCGAAAACCCTCTTTTACCGAGCTAGACTGCACGGATGGCCGGAAGCTCACTGCGCCTGTTTGGCGACCTTGTATTCCTTGGGCTTTTGGCCCTTTGGCAGGGCGAGCAGGTCGTAGTCGCGGAATTCGGTGATCTTCACGTCGGCGAATTCACCAACTGGTAACGTGCGGGGCACGTAAACGCGGCCGTCAATGTCGGGGGCATCGGCCTCACCGCGAGCCACGCCGGGCTCCTCGACGAGGACGCGGATGGTTTTGCCGACGTAGGATTTGCTAACCTCGGCGGCGATTTCCTGCTGGAGTGCCATCGTCTGGTGCCAGCGGGACTCCTTCACCTTGACCGTGAGTTGCTCATCCATCTTGGCGGCGCGGGTGCCGTCTTCGGCGGAGTAGCGGAACACGCCGAGGCGCTCGAATTTCGTGCCGCGGATGAATTCGCACAATTCGTCCACGTCGGCCTGGGTTTCGCCGGGGAAGCCGACGATGAAGGTGGTGCGCACCGCGATGCCGGGGATGCCGGCGCGGATGCGGGCGATGAGGCCGCGGATGTAGTCCCCGCTGGTCTCGCGCTGCATGCGGCCGAGCATGTGGTCGCTGATGTGCTGAAGGGGGATATCAATGTAGCGGGCGACCTTCGGGCACTCGGCAACGGTCTTGATGAGCTCGTCGGACCAGTGGGCGGGGTGGGTGTAAAGCAAGCGTATCCAGAAATCCCCTTCGATCGCGTTGAGCTGGCGGAGAAGGGTGGTAAGGGCGGTGCCGCGCGACGAGTCCACCGGGGTGCGCGGGTTGGGCCGCTGTTCCCAGGTGTCCATGCCGAAGTAGGTGGTGTCCTGGCTGATGAGGTTGATCTCTTTCACGCCCTCGGCGACGAGTTGGCGGGCCTCGGCGACGACGCTCTCGACGGTGCGTGAACGATGGCGGCCGCGGATCTGGGGAATGATGCAGAAGGTGCAGGGGTGGTTGCAGCCCTCGGCGATTTTGATGTAGGCGAAATGCTTTGGCGTAAGGCGGAAGCGAGGAGTGTCGTAATCGGGAATGTAGGTCGAGCGACCTTGGATGAAATTCACCGGGGCGTCGCCCTTGGCGCGCACGGTGCCGGTGAGTTCGTCAATGATCGCGCCTACGGTGGTCAGTTGGTCGAGGCCGATGAAAGCATCAACCTCGGGCAGGGCATCGGGGAGCTCCTTGGAAAAACGCTGCGACATGCAACCGGCGACGATAAGTTTCTGGCCGGCACGGCGTTTCTTCATGCCGCGGGCGGAGTGGACCTCGAGGATGTGGTTGATGGATTCCTCTTTGGAAGAATCAATAAAGGAGCAGGTGTTGACGATCACCACGTCGGCCATGTCCTGATCGGGGACCACCGTCATGCCGGCCTTATGGAGATGGCCGACCATGATCTCGCTATCGACGAGATTCTTGGCGCAACCGAGGGAAACAAGACTGACTTTGACGCTCATGGGAAAACGGGAAGGAGAAGGGCCGGGAACAAAAAGGCAAAAGAGGAGGCGGGCGGGCTGAAGCCGGCTGAAAACGCGGGCGGAGGGATACGAAAAAACCGCGGCTTTTTAGAGCCGCGGTTTTTTAAGGCGAAAGAGCCTGGGGCTTATTTCTTCGCGCCCTTGGTCTTTTTGGCAGCGAGAGCGACAGCGACCTTGCGGCGCTTGAGATAGGCTTCGCGACGTTTACGTTTGATGACTTTGTTAGATTGTTGGCCCATGGTATTTGAGGTGGTAAAGGACCAGAATCGCGAAAGGCCGGGGTAGGAGTCAAGCGCAGGGATGGGCTGAAGCAGAAATATCGCAGTGGCTTTCGTGAATCCAACGAGCTGTATCGGTTTGCGCCGCGCCGCCCAAGCGTCACCGCCGCCGCGGCCCACTGAACGTTACCCATCATGCCCGCCACCGCCACGATTGTGCACCTCGACGCCGACGCGTTTTTCGTCTCATGCGAGCTGGCCACGCGGCCCGAGCTGCGCGGGACCAAGTGTGCGGTCGGCGGGCGCGAGCGCGGCATTATTTCATCCGCCAGTTATGAAGCCCGCGCCTGCGGCGTTTACACGCCCATGCCGACCGCGCGCGCCTTGCGGGTTTGCCCGGATCTGCTGTTGCTGCCGCACACCGCAGGACTCTACGGCGCGACCTCGCGCAAACTTTTCGATCTTTGCGAGACGCTCACGCCGCTCGTGCAACGCAGTTCGATTGACGAGGGTTATCTAGACCTCGGTCCCTGTGCCTTCGCCGACGATGCCCGCCTCGAGACTGCGGTGCGCGCCTTGCAGCAACGAATCTATGACGAACTCGCCATCCCGGTTTCGATCGGTATCGCGGCCAACAAACTCGTTTCGCAGATCGCGAGCAAACTGCGTAAACCGCGCGGCTTCGTCTTCGTGCCGGCCGGCACTGAAGCGGCTTTTCTCGCTCCGCTGGGAATCGGAAAAATTCCCGGTATCGGCGCTAAGACCGAGGAGGCCTTGAAGGCACGCGGCCTCAGCCGCATCAGCGACCTTTTTACCCGCACCGATGATGAACTAGCCGTGATCTTTGGCCGTGATTGGCGCGCATTCCTCGCGACCGCGCGCGGCGAGGACACGCGCCCGGTTGAGGTCGAGGCGGACGATGCCAAGAGCTATTCGCAGCAGGAAACCTTTGCGGAGAATATCTCAGACCCCGCCGAAATTGAGCGCATCGCCAAGGGGATGATTGACGAGCTTCTCCCCCAGATACGGGTCGATGGTAAACGAGCCCGCACGATTACGGTAAAAGTGCGCTACGGCGATTTTACCGAAGCGAGCGCCGGGCGCAGCCTCGCCGCGGCGAGCGACCTTGAAGCGCCCTTTTACCCGCTGGTTATCCCTCTCCTGCGCAAAGCATGGACGAGCCGCCGCGCGCTTCGCCTGGTCAGCGTGCGCTTTTCGGGTATCGAGGTGCCGGCGACGCAACTCGACCTTTTCGCCGCCGAAAGCGAGGCCGACGCCAAGCGCCGCAAACTCGCCGCCGTGCTCGATCAGCTCAACCGCAATTCCGCCGGAGCACGCGTGAAACACGGTCATCAAATCCGTCCCGGCGTGAACGGCGCGAGTGGACAGGCTTAGATAAATTGCTCACTTTCCCTCCCATGCCGATCTACGAGTATTACTGTCCGCAGAACCACACCATCTACCAGTTCTTCGCTAAAACCCTCGCGCAGGGAAAGCTCCTGCCCCGGTGTCCGGATAATACTAAATGGAGTCTGCAAAAAACGGTGTCGCAGTTCGCTTTCACCGGGCGCGCGGTTGAGCCTTCCGCTGCCGAACCCGGTGCCGGAGCCGATGGTGATGATCCGCGGATGGAGGCCGCTATGCAGGCGATGGAAAGCGAGTTCGCCTCGGTGGATGAAAACGATCCGCGCGCGATGGGCCGCATGATGCGTCGCATGGCCGAACTCACCGGCGAGAAAATTGACGGCGAGATGGAAGAGGTGGTGCGCAAGCTCGAGGAAGGTGCCGACCCTGATACGCTCGACGAACAACTCGGCGGCGGCGCGACCGACGGTGAAGGCGGCGAGGATGACCCTTACGGCAATCCCGGCGGTAGCCCGTCGCGGACGGACGCGGAACGCAAAGAAGCGAGGATGCGTTACAGGCTAAGGCGCGCCACCGCTCCTCGACGCGACCCCCAGCTTTACGACTACGAGCAAGCCTGAACTCCGCGGTCGGTCGCGCAGGTTGCGAGGTGGAGGGCCTGATGCGACCCGCTGGCGAATGCGAGGCGCTTGTGCGTAAGAGCACCCCGCAAGATCGTCAGATTAAATGCGCTAACGTTTACGCCCGGCCTCAACGCCAAAGCGCGTCCACCGCCGCTGCCGGCGGATTCTCCAGCAGGGCCCAAACGCTCGCGACGGTGGGCGTGACGATGATTTGCTCGTGCAGGTTCGGCGATTTGAAATTCTCCTCTGTCATGCGCGAGAAAAACCGCAGCAGGTCGTCGTAAAACCCATCTTGATTCACAAGGATTAGCGGCTTGGCGTGACGATTAAGGGAGCGCGCGACGAGGATCTCCACCAACTCCTCCAACGTCCCGATGCCCCCGGGCAGGGCGACAAATGCATCCGCCCGCTCCTCCATTATGCGGCGGCGTTCGCGCATCGAATCCACTACGATCAGCTCGTCGGCCTCTTTAAATGCGAGTTCACGCTCGACCATGAAATCCGGGATTACGCCGACCACCGCTCCGCCCGAGGCCTTGGTCGCGATTGCCACCGAGCCCATCACGCCCGCCTTGCCGCCGCCGTAGATAAGGCCCCAGCCGCGCTCGCCGAGGCCGCGCCCCGCCTCCTCGCCGGCCGCGTAATACTTTGCCGCCAGCCGCGTGCTGCTCGCACAATAAACACACACCCATTTCGTCATGCCTGCATCCAAACGAACCACGGCCCGCCCGCCAGCCTGCACTTTAATCGGACACGGATCGTTGCTTCTATGGGGCCGGCAGTTGAATCTTTTACCACGTATTGAAACTTGCTGGGTCGCCCTCGCTTAATCCATCAGCTCCACGTTCCAGTAGGCTAGGTCGAGGAAGTCCTTCCAGCGTTCGCGCTGCTGGGTGTTCAGCACGAGAGAAATCACCGGGCGCCACTTCGGCCGGACCGGCTTGCAGATGAGGCGCATGTGGGCCTCGTGCGGGAGACGGTTCGCCTTGCGCGAATTGCACTTGATGCACGAACACACGATGTTTTCCCACGTCGTTTTCCCACCGCGGTCGCGCGGGATCACGTGGTCGAGATTCAACTCCTCGCGGGGGAAGGTCCGGCCACAATACTGGCATAGATCCTTGTCGCGGGCGAAGACATTGCTGCGTGTGAGCTTGAGTTCCTTGCTCGGCAGCTTGTCGAAAAAGGCGAGCAAGATGACGCGCGGCATCCGAATGGTGATGCGCGGCGTATGCACCGCATCAATCTGTTCAAGGGGCGGATTTGCGCGGGAAAAATCCATCCAATCCATGAAAGAGAAAACCCGGAAATCATCCACGTGGTGGTGAATAACCGAGGCGTGCCCCCGGGAGAGCAGGGCAAAAGCGCGTTTCGCGCAAATGACATTTACTGCCTGCCACAGGCGATTTAATACCAACACCGGCTGATCGAGAACAAACTCCATGTTGGGCCCTACTCGTTGAAGTGGGACCGGCCCTATGTCAAGGCGCAGGCCTGTCACAAAATAGTCACGGTCCAGCTTCTTCCAACCTGCCCGCCGAAGCCGGCTGGAAGTCTTCGCTACCTTTTCAAGCGTGCGATCAAGGCCTCGAGCAACGCATCCAGGCTGGGCCGGGCCGCGATGAAGTCCGGTTTCATACCGAGCTCTTCCAGGCTTTCGCTCGTCTGCGCGCCAATACTACCGACCAGCGGCTTGCGCGCGGCGGCGGCGAGTTTGAGTGAGTCCCCTTGGGAGTGGTAGGACTCGGCGGAGGATGAACTCGCGAACAGAATGGCGTCCGCCCCGTGCTGGCGGAAATCGTCCGCGACGGGGTCATCGGTGAGGTCGGTTTTCTCGGTTTTGTAGATCTGCAGGCGATCCACGATGGCGCGTCCGGCCTCCAGCTTTTTGATGAGTTTATCCCGGTTCAGATTCCCAGTGACGACGATGACCTTTGCGCTGTCGAGACTGCCGGTCTCGATCAAGGCGTCCGCAAGGGATGCGCCGGTGGCGGTATCAGGCATGCACTCCACCTTGATATGGTAACGCTCGATCTCGCGCGCGGTGGCCTTGCCCACGCACGCAAAACGCAGCAAGCCGAGGGCGCGGATGTCTGGATAGCCCTTGAGGAAATCCTCGAAGAAATAGCGCACTCCGTTCGCGCTGGTGAAGACGATCCAGTCATACATGCCCAGCTCGGCCAGAACCTCGACCAAACCGTATTTATCCACGTCCTTTGAGATTGTGATCAGCGGCAGCTCCATCACTTCGGCCCCGAGGGCCTCCAGCTTCTCGCGCAGTTCGCTATTCTGGTCGCGGGTGCGGGTGATGGCGATGCGCCGGCCGAAGAGCGGCAGGTGCTCGAACCAGTCGATCGCCTCGTGGTCACGCACGACCTCGCCGACAAAAATGATCGCGGGCGCGGCCAAGCCCGATTTCGCGACTTCGGCGGCGAGATTGGTGACCGTGCCAGTGACGCTGCGCTGGCGGCCTAGCGATGCCCATTGCACCACGGCGGCGGGGGTAGTCGCATCGAGTCCGCCGGCTTGGAGTTCTGCGAGAATGAAGGCGAGGTTTCCCATGCCCATGTAGATGGCTAAGGTGGTGTTCTCCAGCGCTCCGTAGCTCCGCCAGTTTACTTGGGTTTCCTTCTTCGTGGGGTCCTCGTGTCCGGTGAGGAGCACCAAGGCGGTGCTGAGATTGCGATAGGTAAGCGGGATGCCGGCGTAGGCCCCGGCGGCGAGGGCGGCAGTGACGCCCGGCACAACCTCAAAACGGATGCCCGCCTTCGCGAGGGTGCGGGCTTCTTCTCCGCCGCGCCCGAAGATGTAGGGGTCGCCGCCCTTAAGGCGCACGACCTTCTTGCCGGCCTTCGCTTGGCTGACGAGCAAGGTTTCGATTTCATCCTGCGGCACCGAGTGGAAGCCGGCCTTTTTTCCCACGTAGAAAATTTCGCAATCGGCGCGACACCATTTCACCAGCTCCGGATGCACGAGATAGTCGTAAACGAGCACATCGGCGGCAGAGATGAGCTCCTTCGCGCGAAAAGTGACGAGGCCAAGGTCGCCGGGACCGGCGCCAACAAGATAAACGATACCGGAGAATGACATGAGAGAAGGATTTTTTGACACAGAGAACACAGAGCTCTGACACAGAGGTCACGGAGGCCTAGAGGTAAACTTGCGAAACAATTCGAAAGGACGATTGGTTTAAAGAACGGTGGATTGAAACTCTGTGCGCTCTGTGTCCGAGCTCTGTGCCCTCTGTGGAATTAAATCTGAAATCCGAAATGTTTCAAAAGGGTGCGGGCGGTTTCTAACGGCGCATCAATTTCGGCGTCGCTCAAGGGGAGCGTGCGAAGGCCGATTTCGTGGTGATAGAACCAGAGTGTGTCGGCGGTGACGTGCGCGGCGAAGGCGGTTTGACAACCACCGCCCAGCGCGGCTTGGAACGCACGTTCGAGGGTGACGGCACGGAAAGTGCGATGGTCGAGCACCGCACGGATGCGGCCGGCATCGGCCGTGCGCGTCTGGAGCGCGATGGCGGCCTGTCCGACAGCGGGAACCATGTGGCTGTAATCGAGCGCGTGAAACTGCACTCCCTGCCAGCCCTCTATCCCGAGGCGGCGCAGGCCGGCGGCGGCGAGCACGGTGGCATCGGCCACGTGATCCTGGCCGATTTTGCGCAGACGGGTGTCCACGTTGCCGCGGATCTCGGTGAATTTCGCGTCGGGGAAAAGCATCGCCAATTGGAGCCGGCGACGAGGGCTGCCGGTAGCGATGAGCGCGGGATTCTCCACGCCATTCCGCAATATCAGGATGTCGCGCGGATCTTCGCGCGGCAGGTAGCCGGCGACGACGAGACCCTCGGGGAGATGGCCGGGGAGGTCTTTGCAGCTGTGGATGGCGATGTCGGCGTCACCACGCAGCAAGGCCTCTTCGAGTTCCTTGGTGAAAAGCCCCTTACCGCCCTGTTTTTCCAGGGACCAATCGGTGCGTTGGTCGCCGGTCGTGACGATACGCAATTGCTCGATCTCGCAGCCGAAGGCCGAGCGCAGATGGGCCGCAACCTGCTCGGTCTGAGCGAGGGCCAGAGGGCTCTTACGAGTGGCGAGGACGAGTTTGGTCGGCATGAAGTTTAAAGGTAGGGCAGGCCCAGCGGTCCCGGCCTACCTCCAAAAAAACGGGCGCCGCCCGGAAGGGTCGGCGCCCGCTGGAGGGGAGCGAGGCGGTTTCGCTTAGTTGGCGTAAGCGCCCTGCACGCCACCGATGTTGCGCTTGGGCATCCAAGGCATGAGACCGCGGAGGCGCTCGCCGGTCTTCTCGATCTGGTGCTTCTCGCCGGCTTTGAGGAGGGCGTTGTAGTTCTTCAGGCCGCCCTTGTATTCGGCGACCCACTGCTTGACGAACTTGCCACTTTGGATTTCGGCGAGGATCTTCTTCATTTCCTTCTTGGTGTTCGCGTTGATCACGCGAGGACCACGCGTGATGTCGCCATACTTGGCGGTCTCGGAGATCGAGAAGCGCATACCGGAGATGCCCTTTTCATACATGAGATCACAGATGAGCTTCAGCTCGTGAAGGCACTCGAAGTAAGCCATCTCGGGCTGATATCCAGCCTCGACGAGGGTTTCGAATCCGGCCTGAACGAGTGCGGACGCACCGCCGCAGAGCACGGCCTGTTCGCCGAAGAGATCGGTCTCAGTCTCTTCCTTGAAGGATGTCTCGAGCACGCCGGCGCGGGTGCTGCCGATACCCTTGGCCCAAGCGAGCGCGCACTTCTTGGCCTTCTTGGACTTATCTTGGAACACGCCGATGAGGGCAGGCATACCTTTGCCTTCAACATAGAGGCGGCGGACCATGTGGCCGGGGCCCTTGGGCGCCACGAGGATCACGTCAATGTCGGCGGGCACCTTGATGAGGCCGAAGTGAATCGCGAGACCGTGCGAGAAGACGAGGGTCTTGCCCTTGGAGAGGTTGGGGGCGATGTCCGAGAGGTAAACATCGGCCTGCTTCATGTCGGGCAAACCGACCAGAATTACATCGGCCAGGCGAACAGCCTCGCCGGTGGAGACGACCTTGAAGCCGTGCTTCTCGGCAACAGGCTTCGACTTCGAGCCCTCGTAAAGGCCGATAATCACATTCACACCTGAATCCTTGAGATTCAAAGCGTGGGCGTGGCCTTGGGAACCGTAGCCGAGAACGGCGATGGTCTTGTTCTTGTAAAAGCCGAGATCGGCATCTTTGTCGGTGTATACTTTGGCAGGCATGTTGGGAAAAGGTGGTTGGATTTCGGGGTTGGATTTCGTTTTTTTGGGGAAAATAGCCAGAGGGGATTTGGCGGGGCCGGTTAAGGTCTCTTTGAGGGATTTGTCCGCTTAGTTTTGAGGTTTTCCGAGCAGCGCGGCACTTAGCGCTTAAGCGCCAGGGTGCCGGTGCGGGCAAGTTCAAGGATGCCGAAGGGCGTGAGCAGATCAATGAAGGCGCGGACCTTGGCGTCGTCCCCGGTAAGCTCGATGATGAGTTCGGTGGCGTAGACGTTCACGATCTTGGTGCGAAAGATATCGCAAATCTGGATGATCTCGGAGCGCGTCTTACTATCGGCCTTGACCTTCACCAGCACGAGCTCGCGCTGCACGGCCTGGCCCTCTTTGAAATCCGTGACCTCGACCACATTGACGAGCTTGCGCAACTGGCGGATGGCGAGTTCGAGTGCAGAATCATCGCCCTTCATGAGAACGGTGATGCGGGAAAAAGCGGCATCGTGGGTCGGGGCAACGTTGAGCGAATCAATGTTAAAACCACGGCCGGAAAACATGCCGGTGACGCGCGTGAGCACACCGAATTTGTTTTCAACAAGGATTGATATCGTATGACGCATGCGGATGTGACGTGGAAAAAGTGGTGGACGCTGAGGGGCTCGAACCCCCGACCCTCTCGGTGTAAGCGAGATGCTCTAACCGACTGAGCTAAGCGTCCTGAGTGGTGAAAAAGAGAAATGTAAGCGGGTCTGCCGCAGCGGTGACAAGGGTATATTTGATCAACGAAAAAAACGGCGCTCGGCCACTTTTAATCCGCGGTTCAAAAGCGCGGCGGAACTCAGCCAAGCTCTGTCACCTCCACGAAACACTCGGCCCCCCAGCCCTCGCGAATCGTTGCCATGATCGCGTCCGCGTCCGCGTCTGCGCTTAACCACGCGAAACAGGCGCTGCCGCTGCCACTCATTCTCCCGACGAGGCCATGACGCTCACTCAGCCATGCCAGCATGACCGGCAAGGCGGGCCACTTCGCGAATACCGGACGCTCCAGGGTGTTTTCCGGCAGCTGGTTCGGTGTTGCGGCGGCGTCCGCCATCCAGGCGCTCAACGCCGCCTCGCTCTCTACGGCGGACGCATACCACTCGGGTCGCGCCGCCAATGTCTGGAACGCCCATGCCGTCGCCACGCCAAAGACCGGCTTGAAAATCAACACCCGCCGTCCGCGCAAGCGCGCTGCCGCCTCCGCCGGCAAGGGCGTGAGCTGCTCACCCCTTCCGCGCATCACCAGCGGCCCGTCGTGCAAAAACAGCGGGCAGTCCGAGCCCAGGCCCGCCGCCAGCGCCAGCCTTTCCTCCGCGGCCAGACGATGGCCTGACAGCATCTCCATCGCCCGCAAGGCTGCCACTGCATTGCTGCTCCCGCCCCCCAGTCCGGCCCCGATGGGAATTCGTTTAATCAACGTAAACTGCACCGCCCGCCGCCAGCCCGTCGCCGCCGCAAAGGCCGCCGCCGCGCGCAACACCAGATTAGTTCCATCCAGAGGAACCCCGGGCGTTTCGCACGCGAGTGTTGTTTCCTCCTCGTTTACCGATCCAGCGGGGACGAGCCCAGCTTGCAACTCGTCCCCAAATGCGAGCGGCGCCACCAGTGAAATGAGCTCATGGAACCCATCCTCCCGCCGCCCAGTGATCGCCAGCGAGAGATTGATCTTGGCGGGACTGGCGACGGTGACGTTGGACACGTGGCCACCTCACCGCAGCCAGTCGCCGCATTCAAAACCAAAATCGCACCATCCTGCGACCGCGCCGCTTCAACTATACTGCACCGGCAAAGCCTGCCCGACCTTCGCGCTTTGAGCTGCGAGATCAAGAATGTGGATGGGACGCCGCGCCCACTCACCGGTGATAATCAACGCATCGCCCTTCGTCAGATGCGCGACGATATTTTCGTAAAACTTGTGCCCCTCGGACTTAGGATGCGGGGCGCGCTCGGTCGTAAACTTGCCGTCACCCTTGCCCGTGATGGTCTCGGACGAGGGCCACTCGATCAGGTGCGTCGCCTTCGTTCCGACTATTTTCATAAACCCGCGCTCCGCCGCCGCGTCGAGTTGGGTGATGATGAGGTTGATCCGCTGACCGGTCGCAAAACGCACCGTCGCCTGCGCCTCGTCCTCATTCGAGTCCGCGCCCCACTTCGAATCAGGCTGTGCGCCCCAGTAACCATTCCAAGCGTAGCCGCTCACCTCGGTCACCGGCGCGGTGATCAATTGCAGCGAGTATTCGAGGAGATGCACCCCCCAGTCGAAAAGCACGCCGCCCGAGATACTACGCGAAGTCCGCCACCAGTCACCTGGCCGCCCGTGGTTGCCCATGCGCAGGTCGATTCGCACGATGTCGCCAAGCTCACCCGATTTAAATAATTCGTTCGCGCGTAGAATCCAGCCGTCCCAGTGCCGATTGTGGTAAGTGCTCACCACCACGCCCGCCGCCTTCGCCGCCGCGATCATCGCATCACATTCGGAGGTCGTCACGGCCATTGGCTTCTCCAGCACGCAATGCCGGCCCGCCGCCGCGATCTGAAGGCCAAGAGCAGCATGGGTATTGTGCGGGGTGATGACGGTGACGAGCTCCACCGAGGACTTCGCCAGCATCTCGTCCACCGAACCGTAGGTCTCGATGCCGGGAAAATCCTCCCGTGCCACTGCGAGGCGCGCCGGATCGATCTCGACCACCGCCGTCGGAGTCATGCCGGCGGCCTGCATTTCCTTCAGGTGCTGGCGTCCCATATTAAAGGCGCCGCCATAGCCGACGACGCCGACCGTGATCGAGGCAGGGTTTGTGTAGGGTTTTTTCATAGGGAGTAAAAGTGTAACTGGCATTCAACTACGCAGCCGGCGCCCGCTCAGAGCAAGCCCGCCGCCCACAGGCATCCGCGCACCGTGAGCCGCCGCGATTCGGGGAAAGTGGTAAACTCGACCGGGTGGTGGCCGAGGGCGTTGTAGAAAACACGCCCCGCGCCCCAGCTCTTCGTCCACGCCACCGGCATGGTTACCGAGCGGCCTGCGTGCTGGTAAACCGTGTCGGCCAGCACCTCCACGCCCGGGTCCATCATCATATAGTATTGTTCGGATTTGTAAGCGAACGCGCCCGGAAGCCCAGCCGTGATCACATGCGCCGGATCCGCGATCCGCACCGAATATTCGCCAACATGGGGATGCCCAACGAAGTGCCCGCCCACCATCCATTCGTAATCCAGTCGCCCGCGAAACGCGTCTCCCATCCCGCCGTGCACTCCCGCCAAGCCAACGCCCGACTGCACCGCACCGCTCAAGCCTTTCTCTTGCTCCGGGGTAAGCTGCCCCATCGTCCAGCAGGGGAAGATCAGCCCAAAGCTCTTCAACGCCGCTTCGTCCGCCAGAGGCTCAAGGCTCTTCACGACTTCGCAGGGCATTCCCTGCGCCGATAATTCCTCGGTGAAAATTTGGACGATCTTATCAGGTTGATGGCCATCCCATCCACCGCAGACGAATAGGGCTTTTTTCATGGGTTATGCAGCAAAGACGCGTATATTATCGCTTTTCAGGTCGCGTGAAAATAGACGCTTCAGCCAAAAAAATGGACTTTGCCACCAAACATTGGACCGCCTTTATTCGACGCCACCCTTCGACGTTTCAAGTGATCAACGCCGACTCTATCATAGCTAAAAACCATTGGGTGCGCACCGCATTTTCCACCTGTAATTTCTCCTTTATCCTGCGAGGGCGGGGTGAGCTGCATCGCGAGGGGAAAATCTGGCCCATCGTCGCTCCCTGCGTCCTCACCCAGTGGCCGGGCGAACACATAGAATACGGGCCGCACGGAGCGCCCGAGGGAACTTGGGATGAACTCTACATCACCTACGCCGCCGGGACAAAACAACGATTCGAGGCCGCCCGCCTGATCGACCCCGATCGTCCGGTCTGGAGGATTCGCGATCTCGCCGCAGTGCGGATCCACGCTGCCACGTTGAGTCAGCTCGCTCGGGCAGCGGAGCCCGAATCAGTGGTAGATCGTGTGGATCGGGTCTGCGAAAGTCTCATCCTCGAAAGCTGGCTGGCGCCGATCCGACGTCCCGCGCCGAAGGGCGAGGCCGTCACCGTCCACGCGATCATGGCCGAGTTGCGCGCCCGCCTCGCCGATCCCGGCCTGCGCCCGGAGGAAATCGCGGGCGCCCGCGGCTGGTCAGCTTCCACCTTTCGGCGGCGCTGGGATGAGGTCATGCCCGAGAGCCCCGCCCGCACCCTTCAAGGTCTCCGCATGCAGGTCGCCTGCCGCTTGCTCGTCGAGTCAACCTTGCCCGTGCGCGAGATCGCCTCGCTTTCGGGCTTTGCCGACGAATACTATTTCTCCCGCCGTTTCGGTATCGAACAGGGCATGCCGCCCCGCGCCTATCGCCGTGCCTACTTATTGCGCCGTGCCTGATTTTCCTTCCGCTTCGCCTTCCGCACGCAAACAATCCTTGCCCATGTCCTGCGATCTTATCCTCGCCCTTGACGTTCCCACCCGCGAAGAGGCTGCCCCTTTGCTGCGCCAGCTTCGTGGCGAATTGCGCTGGGTAAAAATCGGCCTGCAAATGTTCACCGCTTACGGTCCCGACTACGTGCGCGCGGTCGCTGACGAGGGATTCAACATCTTCCTCGATCTGAAACTTCACGACATCCCCAACACCGTCGCCAAGGCCGTCGAATCTCTCGCGCCCCTGCCCATTGGCATGTTGACCCTCCACACCGGAGGCGGGCGCGAGATGATGTCCGCCGCCGTGAAAGCCCAGCAGTCCACCCGCCCCGATCTCCTGCTCCTCGGTGTCACGGTGCTCACTTCGATGGACGCCACCGAGCTGGCCAACATAGGAGTCGGCGGCACCCCCGAAATGCAGGTCGCCCGCCTTGGTTCGCTCGCCGCCTCGGCCGGCATGAAGGGGCTCGTCTGCTCGCCCCTTGAGGTTGCGATGCTGCGCCGCATGTTGCCCGCCGATATGCAGCTCGTGACACCTGGCATCCGCCCCGCTGGCGAAGCCGGTGGCGACGACCAAAAACGCGTCCTCTCCCCAGCTGACGCCGCCCGCGCCGGCTCCAGTTACATCGTCGTCGGCCGCCCCATTCTCAAGGCGGCGAACCCCGCCGCCGCCGCCCGCGCCATCCTCGCCGACCTCGCCTCCGCGTGACGCCGCCGCTCCGCCTACTTCAACCTAATCTTTCCCCTTAAACCCCGAAGACCATGTCCCGCACCGCCGCCATCCTCCTCGCCGCCGGCAGCGGCCGCCGCATGTTGGGCGCCGTCGCCGATAAGATACTCGCCCCGCTCGCCGAACGTCCCGTTTTCGCTCACAGCGTCGCCGCCTTCCTCGCCAGCGGCGTCGCCGATTACTACGTCATCGTCGTCCGCGATCAGGCCCAGTCCATCGCGCTCTCCGCCTACGCACCTACCCCGGCCCAGTTCGTCGTCGGCGGCAAAGAACGCCAGGATTCGGTGCAAAACGCCCTCGCCGCCCTGCCCGCCGACATCGCCTACGTCTTTATCCACGACTGTGCCCGCCCCCTCGTGCAGGCGGTGCAACTCGCCGCACTCCACAAAATCGTCCGCAAGGAAAACGCTGTCGTGCTCGCCCACCGCGTCACAGATACGGTTAAAAAGCATTCCGACTCCGGCCGCCTCGAAAATCTCGACCGCTCCCGTATTTGGGCGATGGAGACGCCGCAGGTTTTCGCCAAGGACTTGATCATCGAGGCCTACGCCAAGGTCGCCAAGAAAAAGCTCCGCATCACCGACGACGCCTCCGCCGTGGAGCTCCTCAAACACCCGGTTGCCCTGCTCGAAAATACTCACCCCAACCCCAAGCTCACCACCCCCGCCGATCTCGCCTACGCCGAGTTTCTCGTCGCCAACACTTCCTCCTGATTCCGCTCCCCTCGCTTTCCGTGTCTTTCGATATTTTGTGGTGAAGACTTCTGACCTCCAATGAATCTCCGAACCGGCCACGGCTATGACATCCACCGCACCGCACCCGGACGCCGCATGGTCCTCGGTGGAGTGCATTTCGCCGATTGCGAATTCGGCCTCGACGGCCACTCCGATGCCGATGCCCTTACCCACGCGATCTGCGACGCACTCCTAGGCGCCGCCGCCCTGCCCGACATCGGGCATTTTTTCCCCAACACCGATCCGGCCTACAAGGACATCGATTCCCAAATCCTGCTCCAGCTCACCGTAGCCGCTCTTAGGGATCGCGGCTTCGCCATCGTCAACCTCGACGCCACCTTGATTGCCGAGCTTCCAAAAATCGCCCCCCGCCTGCAGGAGATGCGCGCCATCCTCGCCGCCAGCGCAGGTGTATCCGTCGATCAAATCGGCCTTAAAGCCACGACAAACGAGGGCGTCGACGAGATCGGCCGCAGCTTGGCCATCGCCGCCCACGCGATCGCCCTCATCTCTCGCGCCTGACCGCGCCCCTAGCGCAACGCCGCCGATACCCGCCCCAAGTCGGCAGTGATGTCATCACGATTGGCGCTTCGATTCTCGCCCAGTGGGCTCTCGCCGTCCGGCATCACCACTCGGTAATTCAGCCCCTTCAATGCCGCCAGCCGCCAGTATCCGGGATTAAAATACGAGCGGTTCACCAGCTCCACCACCCGCGTTCCCGGAGCACAAAACGCCAGATTTGCCAACCCCGCCCCGTGCGGCGCCACCACCACCCGCGC
>CAMDHP010000011.1 GCA_945898185.1 Akkermansia muciniphila
TCCCTCGGTTTGGATATCCGTCTCAACAAACGCGACGCCCTCGGCAATCTTGTCGAGACGCGCACGCCTTCCGCCGCCACCATTGCCTCCGGCAATCCCCGCGCCACCAGCCTGTAATTCAACTCTTTAAAGGTAACACACGATGAGCATCCAACCCAACGAAGTCGCCGCCGGCGCCCGCGAAGAAGTTCGCGGCACTTTCGGCCTCGATGAGAACCCATTCGACTGCGTCTCGATCACCGTCGCCTCCCCGGAGGTGATCCGAGCTTGGTCGCGCGGCGAGGTTAAGAACCCCGAGACCATCAATTACCGCACCTTCAAGCCCGAGCCGGGTGGTCTTTTCTGCCAAAAGATTTTCGGCCCTGTCCGCGACTACGAGTGCGCTTGCGGTAAATACAAGCGCATCAAATATAAAGACGTCGTCTGCGATCGTTGTGGCGTCGAGGTGACGGTTTCCCGCGTGCGCCGCGAGCGCATGGGCCACATCGAGCTCGCTGTTCCCGTTACGCACATCTGGTTCCTGAAGAGCATGCCCAGCCGCCTCGGCCTGCTGCTCGACATGACCGCCCGCTCCCTCGAGCGCGTCATCTATTATGAGAACTACATGGTCATCGATCCGGGCAAGACCCCGCTCGAGCCCAAGCAGCTCCTCACCGATACCGAATACCGTCAGGCCCTCGACGAATACGGTGACGATTCCTTCGTCGCCAAGATGGGTGCCGAAGCCGTGCGCGAGTGCCTCAAACTCATGGATCTCGATGCGACCGTCGCCGAGCTTCAGGAACAGATGCGCGCCACCAAGTCGAAGCAGATTAAAAAGAAGCTCTCGAAGCGTCTCAAGGTCATCCAGGGCTTCATCAATTCTAAGTCCCGCCCCGAGTGGATGGTGCTTGAAGTGCTGCCCGTCATCCCGCCCGACCTGCGTCCTCTCGTTCCTCTCGAAGGCGGCCGTTTCGCCACCTCCGATCTAAACGATCTCTATCGCCGCGTCATTAACCGTAACAAC
The DNA here is from genome assembly GCA_945898185.1 of Akkermansia muciniphila. Lineage (GTDB taxonomy): Bacteria > Verrucomicrobiota > Verrucomicrobiia > Opitutales > Opitutaceae > IMCC26134_A. The sequence continues at coordinate 1,007 of CAMDHP010000011.1, forward strand.
CGTTTGCGGAACCTGATGCAGCTCAAGACGCCCGACGTCATCATCAACAACGAGAAGCGCATGCTCCAGGAGTCGGTTGACGCCCTTTTCGACAACGGCCGCCACGGTCGTCCCGTCACCGGCGCCGGCAACCGTCCCTTAAAGTCTCTCTCCGACATGCTCAAGGGCAAGCAGGGTCGTTTCCGCCAAAACTTGCTCGGCAAGCGCGTGGACTACTCCGGTCGTTCCGTGATCGTCATCGGTCCCGAGCTCAAACTCAGCCAGTGCGGTCTGCCCAAGAAGATGGCCCTCGTCCTCTTCGAGCCCTTCATCATCCGCCGCCTCAAAGAGCTCGGCTTCGTGCACACCGTCCGCGGCGCGCGCAAGATGATCGAGAAAAAGTCCCCCGAGGTTTGGGATATCCTCGAGGAGGTCACCAAGGGTCACCCGGTTCTCCTTAACCGCGCCCCTACGCTCCACCGCCTCTCGATTCAGGCCTTCGAGCCCGTCCTCATCGAGGGCGAGGCCATTCGTGTTCACCCCCTCGTCTGCACGGCTTACAACGCCGACTTCGACGGTGACCAGATGGCCGTCCACGTTCCTCTCTCACTTGAAGCGATCATGGAGTGCAAACTCCTCATGATGGCGACGAGTAACATCTTTTCGCCCTCATCCGGTAAGCCGATCCTCACGCCTTCCCAGGACATCGTTCTCGGTGCTTACTACCTAACGCTCGAGCCTCGTAAAAAACCGGCCGCCAACGTGCACGTGCCGCTCCTCTCCGGTCTTCAAGAGGTGCTTTACGTCAAAGCCGACGGCGCCCTCAAGACCCACGACTGGGTTGACGTTCCCAATCCTGACCACGGCCGCGATACCGTCTATGGTAACAAGGACAAGCGCATCATCCGCACCACGGTTGGCCGCGTGATCTTCAACCAGATCTGGCCCGCCGGTCTCGGTTTCGTGAACTTCCCTGTGCCCAAGGCCAAGCTCGGCGATCTTATCCTTAACACCACCAAGGTGACCACGGATACCATCGTCATCGAGACACTCGATAAACTCAAGGAACTCGGGTTCCAGACCGCCATGCAGGCCGGTATTTCCATCGGCATCGACGACATGATCATCCCCGAGTCCAAGAAGGACATCGTGAAGGAGGCTCGTGGTCGGATCACCGAGGTCGAGGCCCAGTTCTCCAAGGGTATCATCACCGACGGCGAGCGCTACAACAAGGTAGTCGATATCTGGACTGGTGTCACCGACAAGATCGCCAAGGAGGTGTTCGCCAAGCTCGAAGCCAACGAGGGCAAGACCGAGGTGAACCCCGTGTTTATCATGATGGACTCCGGCGCCCGCGGTAACAAACAGCAGGTTCGCCAGCTGTGCGGTGCCCGCGGTCTAATGGCCAAGCCCTCGGGCGAAATCATCGAGCGTCCGATTTTGTCTTCCTTCCGCGAAGGCCTGACCGTTCTCGAATACTTCATCTCGACCCACGGTGCCCGTAAGGGTCTGGCGGATACGGCACTCAAGACCGCTGACGCTGGCTACCTCACCCGTAAGCTGTGCGACGTCGCCATGGACGTTGTCATCGCCGAGGAGGACTCCGGCGCCCGCGATGGTATTTGGAAGAAGGCCATCTTCGAAGGCGACGACGAGATCGTCTCCCTCCGCGATCGCATCGTCGGCCGCTTCACATCCGACGATGTGTTCAATCCGCTCGCTCCCACAGAGATTTTGGTCGGCGGCGGCGAACTCATCACTGAGGAGCTCGCGACCAAGATCGTCGAGTCCGGCATCGAGCGCATCAAGATCATGTCGCCGCTAAGCTCCACCAGCCCGCTCGGCATCGACGCGAAGTGCTACGGCATCAACCCCGCCACCAACAAAGTCGCGAAGGTCGGTGACTCGGTCGGCATCATCGCCGCCCAATCCATCGGCGAGCCCGGCACTCAGCTCACCATGCGCACGTTCCACATCGGTGGCGTTGCATCCGGCGGTTTCAAGACCCCCGAGATCCGCGTCCGCAGCTCCGGTGTCGTCCGCTACAAGGGTCTGCGCCTGGTGCAGACCGCCGAGGGCGCAGCCATCGTGCTTAACAAAACCGGCACTATCAGCATCGTTGATGGCGAAGACCGCGAGGTGGAGACCTACAACATCGTTGTCGGCTCTTTCCTCCATGTCGCTGACGGCAAGACGATTAAGAAGGGCGAAGTTCTCGCCCAGTGGGATCCCTACAACGTGCCCGTGCTCTCCGAGAAGGGTGGCACGCTCGCGTTCAAGGATATGATTCCCGGCGTCACCGTGAAGCGCGAACTCGATGAGGCCACCGGTCGCATCGCGATCGTCGTCATCGAGCACAAGGAAGACTTGAATCCTCAGGTCGAGATCCGCGACCGCTCCAACAAGCCTATTGCCGCCTATTCGATTCCTGTCGGCGCCCAGATCGTTGTTAACGAAAACGACGAGATCCAGCCCGGTGCCTTGCTCGCCAAGACTCCGCGTCAAGCGTCCAAGACCAAGGACATCACCGGTGGTCTCCCTCGCGTCGCCGAGCTTTTCGAAGCCCGTCGCCCGAAGGATGCCGCCGAGATGGCCCGCATCGAGGGCATCGTGTCCTTCGAGGGCACCCTGCGCGGTAAGCGCAAGCTCGTCGTTCGCAATGTGGACACCGCCCAGGAAGAGGAGCACCTCATCCCGGCCGGTAAACATATCATCGTCCAACCGGGCGACGTTGTGCACAAGGGCCAGCACCTTACGGAAGGCTCTGCCGATCCGCACGAGATCCTCGAGATCCTCGGGCCGGCCGCCCTCTACGAGTTCCTCATCGGCCAAGTGCAGGAGGTTTACCGTCTGCAAGGCGTGACGATCAACGACAAGCATATTGAGATCATTATCCGCCAGATGCTCCGCAAGGTCCGTATCACCGATCCGGGCGACAGCGAATACTTCTGGGGCGAGCAGATTGATCGCACCACCTTCCTCGCGGACAACCGACGCATCGAAGAAGCCGGTGGTAAGCCTGCCGAGGCCGAGCCGATCCTGCTGGGCATCACCAAGGCGTCCCTCGAGACCGAGAGTTTCATCTCGGCTGCGTCCTTCCAAGAGACGACCCGCGTCCTCACCGATGCCTCGACTCTCGGCAAGATTGATAACCTCCGTGGCTTTAAAGAGAATGTCATCATGGGGCATCTCATCCCTGCCGGCACTGGTCTGCACACCTACAAGCGGGTGAAGATCAGCCTTCCCTTTGGCTCCGACGCCGAGGAGCCCGCTGCGGCCACCGCCAGCTAAGCGCGTTCGATCAAAGTCAGTATTTCAAAACCGCCCTCGAAACCGGGCGGCTTTTTGTTGGTAAGCGTCCGACCGAGGGCCTTGGTCGTTGGGTTGCTAAGCGCCGAGCCGTAAACCAAAAGGTCACCAATTGGATTACCAATGGTGACGCTTTCTATTTCCTTATCTTCGCGCTGAGAGCGTTAAGGCCCGAGCCGGCGCCGCAGCGGGTGCTGGCACCACCGGCGGGCGTTCAGTATGAGGGTAGCCGCGCGTTGAGATTGTCTTGGTTGCCCATGCGCGGCAGACGGGTGAGCAGGTCGCGGAGGTAGGCGAGCGGGTCTTTGCCAAGGCGTTTACTCGAGACCACCAGCGAGTAGAGGAAGGCCGACCGTTAGCCGTCATCGGGGCGGTCAATAGACGGCCAGTTTTTCATGCCCAGCTTGGCCGAGGCCGATGGTGTCTTCCGCGCAATTGTCGTCGATGCGGGTCTAGCCGTGCTGCAGGTGGACTACCGAGGCGTCCCATTGGTTGAGCAGGTATTGGTAGGCCAGCCCGAGCCGCGATTTGGGGACCACAGTTTGACGCAGGCCTTCGGCGGTGCAGCGCAACGAAGCGAGCCGCAGCGTCCACTCGGTCTGGCGCAGTGCCGCGCGCTTTGCTGCATTACTTATCCCGGTTTCGTCCCAACGGCGTTCGTCGGCATAAAGGCTGCCGATCAACTCCAACACGAAGTCGGCCTGCGCGGGCGCTTCTTCCCGGGCTTCAAAAAACTTTCTTCGAGCGTGCGCCCAGCACGCCACCCAAGTGACGCATTCTTGCTGGCTGGGCGTAGGCGGGGTCGTGGCGTTTTGGCAGGAGGCTCTGGCGCGCGTGTGGGCCGGGCTTAACAATTGCCTGTATTCGCGCCGACCGTGGTTTTTACCAGAACGCGCTCCCTTTGCTTCTGGAGCAGATGAAGATTCCTCCCACCGCAGTAGCCCGCGTGACCTCCTTGCCCGGCATCGTTGCACCGGGCTGACCGAAGAGACCGCGCTCGGCTAAAACCATGGGGTAGGCGAGGGCTGGCTGAAACTGCACGGTTGTCCTGTGGCGCGCCGTTGGTGGTGCTGCGCGAACGGGTGCGCGAGAGCAAATCGGCGGCTAACCGCAGGCTGATCGATGTGCCCGGCTACACCTTAAGCATCCTTGTCACCAATCGTCACAAATCCGCCACGATCATCGGGCGGGATCACAATGACCGCGCTTGTGAGCGGGTATTTTATGCCCCCCAAAAAAAGAAGATACGTGTATCCACGAGCACACTACACGGTTTTCGTAGTCGGGTAAACGTTACGAAAAAAGCACGGGGATCTTCCTGAGAATCCGCTTGCGTCTGGAGGTTTTGCAGAGATTTCGTCTTGTTTGTAAGCGAAACTTCCGCGCTTTCCCTCCGAAAGTAGCACAGTTTCCAACCTTGGTTAACAGTCATTTCCCCTCTCAGGGGTGAAATGAATTTCTCCAAAAGCTGCGATTTCTCGAAAATCTTCTTGCCCAAGATTTCCGCGAGGCGCAGTTTTGTCATCTTTTCCCTACTTCAACGCCTTTCCTAGCCGTCATGCCTACCATCAATCAACTCGTGCGCAAGGGTCGCAACAAGATCCGCACCAAGTCCAAGTCACCTGCTTTGGACAGCAATCCTTTCCGCCGCGGCGTCTGCGTGCAGGTCATGACCCGCACGCCAAAGAAGCCGAACTCTGCCATCCGTAAAGTGGCCAAGGTTCGCCTTACCAACGGAAGCGAGGTGATCTCATATATTCCCGACGAGGGCCACAACCTTCAGGAGCACTCAATCGTTCTCGTTCGTGGCGGCCGCGTGAAAGATCTTCCCGGCGTTCGCTACCACATCGTTCGCGGAACACTCGATGCCACCGGCGTGGAGAAGCGTCGTCGCAGTCGCTCCAAATATGGGGTTAAGCGCCCCAAGGCTGCCAAAGCTGCACCTGTTAAAAAGTAAACCCCTAGAACCTTTCACGCACCATGTCACGCCGTCACAAAGCAACTAAGCGCCACGTAGAGCCAGATATTCGTTACACCAGCCCGCTGGTCGCGCATCTCGTCAATGTAGTCATGAAGTCGGGCAAGAAGAACCTTGCGGAGCGTATCGTTTACGGCGCGTTCGAGAAAGTCTCCGAAAAGCTCGAGAAGGGCGATCCCGTCGACCTGCTCATGGGTGCGCTCGAAAACGCACGTCCCCGCCTCGAAGTTAAGAGCCGCCGCGTCGGTGGCGCGACCTACCAGGTCCCTGTTGAGATTTCCTACGAGCGCCAAGAGAGCCTTGCTCTCCGCTGGATAGTCACAGCGGCCGGTTCACGCAAGGGTCAGCCCATGAAGGATGCCCTAGCTGCCGAAATCGTTGATGCTTACAACAACACCGGTGGTGTCGTTAAGAAAAAAGAAGACACGCACAAGATGGCACAGGCCAACCGTGCTTTCGCCCACCTTCGCTGGTAATTACCACCATGTCCGCATCTCCCGAGATTACCATCGTTACCGAGAAATCAAAGATTTCGCCGGCAAACTCCAAGGACCGCCCATTCCCTCTCGAGTGGACGCGGAACATTGGCATTGCTGCGCACATTGATGCCGGTAAGACCACGACTTCCGAGCGCATTCTTTTTTACTCCGGAGCCGTCCACAAGATGGGCGAAGTCCACGAGGGAACTGCTGTCACAGACTGGATGGAGCAGGAGCGTGAGCGCGGTATCACAATCACCGCCGCCGCAATTTCTTGTGCATGGAACGCATCGTGCGGGCCGTGGAAGGGAATCAAGCAGCGCATCAACATCATTGACACTCCCGGTCACGTTGACTTCACCGCCGAGGTGGAGCGCTCTATGCGTGTTCTCGACGGTGCGGTCGCAGTGTTCTGTGCAGTCGCAGGCGTTCAACCCCAGTCCGAAACTGTTTGGCGCCAGGCCAATAAATACAATGTTCCCCGAGTCGCTTTCATCAACAAGATGGATCGCACCGGTGCCAACTTCTTCCGTGCGATTGACGAAATGCGCGACAGACTCAAGGCAAACGCACACGCCCTTTTCCTTCCCATCGGCAATGAGGAGAACTTCTCCGGCGTCGTTGATTTGGTTCAAGAGGTTGCGTATCTTTTTATAGATCCGATTGATCTCGATCTGGCACCAGTTCTCCATCCTATCCCGGCGAACATGCTCGCGCAGGCGAAAGAATACCGCGAGAAGCTGATCGAGGCTGTTTCGGACTTCGATGACGGTTTGGCCGAGCGTTATCTCGACGGCCAGAAGATCGAGGCACGCGAACTGATGATTGCGGTTCGGAAAGCGACCGTTTCCATGAAGTTCACTGGAGTAATCCCCGGTTCTGCTTTTAAGAAGAAGGGCGTCCAGCGCCTCCTCGACTGCGTTGTCAATTATTTGCCATGCCCCTTGGATCTCCCTCCAATGGTCGGTCAAAATAGTGACGGCGAGAGTGTTGGTATCATGCCCAACGACAGCGCTAAGCTTGCAGGGTTGGCGTTCAAACTTTGGACCGACCCATTCGTTGGGAAGCTCGTCTTCTTCCGCGTCTATACCGGTGCGCTGCACAAAGGAACCCCGGTTTATAATCCCCGCACCCGCCGTTCCGAGCGCGTTTCCCGCCTCGTGCTGATGCGCGCTATGGATCGCGAAGAAATTGATATCGCTTACTCTGGAGATATTTGCGCGATGGTTGGGGTAAAGGAAGTGATCACCGGCGACACCCTCTGTCACGAGGACGCCGATATCCGCCTCGAGCCGCCGTCATTCCCCGAACCGGTGATCTCGATGTCCATCGAGCCTAACACTAAGGCCGACCAAGAACGGCTCGGAACGGCACTGCAGCGTCTTGTCGCTGAGGACCCTACCCTCCGCGTAAAGACCGATCAGGATACGGGGCAAACCATCCTTTCCGGCATGGGTGAACTCCATCTTGAGATCATTGTTGATCGCATGAAGCGTGAATTCAAGGTCGAGGCAACCTCAGGCAAACCTCAAATCGCCTATCGCGAGACGATCACGATGCATGCTGATGGGGAAGGGAAATTCGTTCGTCAGTCCGGCGGTAAGGGTCAATACGGCCATGTCGTCGTCAAAATCGAACCGAATGAGAAAGGTAAGGGCATCGAGGTCATCAATGAGACTGTCGGTGGCTCTATCCCCAAGGAGTTCATCAAGCCTTCCACGGACGGCATCAACGAGGCTTCAAACAATGGCGTCGTCGCAGGTTACCCTGTGGTCGATGTCATCGTTCGCATTCTTGACGGGTCATTCCACGAAGTTGACTCGTCTGAAATGGCCTTCAAGATGGCAGGCATCTTCGCGTTCAAAGACGCGATGAAGAATGCCAAGCCAATCTTACTTGAGCCAATCATGGGTGTCGAGGTAACCACTCCCGAGGAATACCAAGGCGACCTGATCGGCGACATTAATCGTCGTCGTGGTCAGATCCAGGGCATGGAGAACAAAAACGGTGCGTGCATTATCACCGCCGCTGTTCCCCTCGAAAACCTCTTTGGCTACGTGACCGATATTCGGTCCCTTTCAAAGGGTCGAGCCTCGGCCTCGATCACGCCTTCCCACTTTGAGCAGGTTCCCAACCAGCTCCTCACTAAGATTATCGAGAGCTCTTCCCGCGCTCCCGCTCGCACCTAAACCCTCGTTCTTTTTACTTCATGAAAGGCCAACGCATCCGCATCAAACTCAAGGGCTACGACTATCGTGTTATCGATCAGTCCGCCCTCGAGATCGTCGAGACCGCCAAGCGCTCCGGCGCTCGTGTCTCCGGCCCAATTCCTCTTCCGACTCGCATCGAGAAGTTGACTGTCAACCGCTCCCCGCACGTCGACAAGAAGTCCATGGAGCAGTTTGAATCGCGCACTCACAAGCGCCTCATAGACATCATCGAACCCACCGCACAGACGGTTGATGAGCTCAAAAAGCTCAACCTTCCCTCCGGCGTGGATATCACAATCACGGTTTGATTTAACCACCCAGACCTTTTAGCCAACAGTTTAGCGGCCACCGGCGGCCTTCGCCGGTATCCCTAATGTAGGTTTACCTAAACGGAAACCCTCCACCTACCACTTAGTCATGATCAACACCCTCATCGGTAAAAAACTCGGAATGACCCAAGTCTACGACGCTCAAAACGTCTTAGTCCCGGTCACCGTGGTCGAAGCTGGACCCTGTTCTGTGGTCCAAGTTAAGACCGTAGCAATCGACGGCTACAACGCTGTCCAACTCGGATTCTCAGCCCAAAAGGTTAAGAACTCCTCCAAAGCGGAACTCGCCCACGCGAAGAAGGCCGGCCTCGAGGTCGCGCCCCGCGTTCTTAGCGAAGTTCGTCTCAACGAAGCCCCGACGCAGAAGGCCGGTGATGTTCTCACTGTCGAGATATTCAAAGAAGGCCAGCTCATTGACGTCACTGGCGTCACCAAGGGCAAAGGTTTCCAAGGCGTCGTAAAGCGCTTCCGTGTCGGTGGCGGCCCCGCGACCCACGGCTCCATGTTCCATCGCCGTATCGGCTCGATCGGGATGCGCCAGACTCCTGGCCGCACATGGAAAAACCAGGCCATGCCTGGCCACATGGGCCAGCTTCAACGCACCATGCAAAACCTTACCGTCGTTAAGGTGATTGCCGACAAAAACATCATTCTCGTAAAAGGTGCCATCCCTGGCGCAAACGGCGAGGATGTGATCGTTCGCACAGCAATCAAGGGTCAACCCAAAGCCCGCTAAGGAGGACCATACCCATGAAACTTAAAGTTTACAGCGCAGACGGAAAAACATCCCAAGAGCAGGATTTCACTAACATCCCCGTGTTTGAGGGCGATCGTGGTATCCAGGCACTGAAGGAGGTCATCGTCGCAATTAATGCCAATGCCCGTCTCGGCACCCACTCCACGAAGACTCGTGGCGAGGTCTCCGGTGGCGGCAAAAAACCCTGGCGTCAAAAGGGCACCGGTCGTGCCCGTGCCGGCTCCATTCGCTCCCCCATCTGGGTCGGTGGTGGCGTCGTTTTCGGTCCCAAGCCACGCGACTACGACAAGAAGATCAATGCGCAGGTGAAGGCCTTGGCTTTCTCCCGTGCTCTTTTTGATCGCGCTGCCGCTGGTGAGATTGACGTCATCGAGAAGTGGGTGGCTTCGGCTTCCAAAACCAAGTCCATCAACGAGGTCGTTGGCCGTATCGCTCCGGTAGGCAAGATTCTTATTGTTGACGATACCTTCCCCATCGAGGCAGCTCGCGCCGCCCGAAACATTGCCCGCGTCTCGCTCCAAGAAGCGGCCAAACTCAACTCCAAGGATCTGGCTCAGTATCGCCGCATCATTGTGAGCAGCAAGGGACTCGAGAAGATCATCGCTCGCGTCAATGGAGGTAAAAACTAATGAACGCCCTTAAAGTCCTCAACCACCTCGTGCTCACCGAGAAGTCTAACCGACTTTCTTCAGAGCTCGGCCAATACACCTTCGAGGTTTCGCCCAAGGCCACTAAGCACACCATTGCTACGGCCATCGAGCAGACCTTCAAGGTTAAGGTCACCCGCGTGAACACCCAGAATATCGTGGGTAAACCCAAGAAAACCCGCAAGGGACGTCCGATGACCACTTCTTCATACAAGAAGGCTATCGTAACGCTCAAGGCTGGCGACAAAATCGAGCTCGTCTAATTAACGCGCCCCCAACCAGGAACCTACCACATGGCTCTCAAAAGTTTTCGCCCGCTCACGCCGTCCCAGCGTTTCACAACGCTGAATAAGGACGAGACGATCACCGCCAAACGTCCGGAACGCGCCCTTGTTTACTCCCAGAGTAAATCCGGTGGCCGTAACGTCTATGGTCGTATCACCAGTCGCCGCCGAGGCGGTGGCCACAAGCGCCTGCATCGCATTGTCGATTTCAAGCGCAACATCCTCGACATCCCGGCTAAGGTCCAGGCTATCGAGTATGATCCTAACCGCTCCGCCCGCCTAGCCCTTGTGGCCTACGCGAACGGAGAAAAGCGCTACATCATTGCTCCCCTCGGACTGAAGATTGGCGACACAATCGTTACTTCTAACAAGGCCACGACGAATGATTTCATCATCGGGAACAACTTTCCGCTGGCACTCATCCCGCCTTCCACCAAGTTGAACTGTGTCGAACTTGTCCCGGGTCGCGGTGCCCAGATGGGGCGCACCGCTGGCACTTTCGTCGAGCTCATCAACGTTGAGAATGGCTCCGCCCAGCTCAAGATGCCTTCCGGCGAAGTCCGTTTGGTCAACCCGAAGTGCCGCGCCACCATTGGCGAAGTGGGCAACGGTGACCACATGAACCAGTCGCTGGGTAAAGCCGGGCGCAACCGCTGGCTCGGCAAGCGTCCCCGCCAGCGCGGTGTCGCGATGAACCCGGTCGATCACCCCAACGGCGGTGGTCAGGGTAAATCCAAGGGCGGCGGCGGTCGCCAGCATCTCGTATCTCCTTGGGGTCAACTTGCAAAAGGCTTCCCGACCCGCAAGCGTTCCAAGCTCTCCAACAGCCAGATCCTTGTGCGCCACAATGGCCGCAAGCCCCGCGGCAAGAAGTAATCCCATCGCTCAACTACCATGGCTCGTTCCATCAAAAAAGGCTTCTTTGTTGACTACCACCTCCTCGAGAAGATCGAGAAGGCGGTCAAGTCTCCTACAAGGAAGCCCATCCAAACCTGGTCCCGTCGCTCGACCATCACTCCCGATTTCATCGGCCATACCTTCAGTGTGCACAATGGCAAGGCGTTCATCGCCGTCCACGTCACTGAGAATATGGTGGGCCACAAGCTCGGCGAGTTCTCGCCCACCCGGACCTTCAAGGCTCACGGTGGTATGACCCGCAAAGAAATGTAAGTGTTGGCGCTTTACCTTTTCCCCCGATGTTTCCTCGTTTTCACCGCTCGCTTCTTGCTTTGATCATCGCCGTCTCCGGCGCGGGCACGCTTGCGGCCGCAGTGAACATCGATCGGTCCATCGGGGAGGCAAAGATCGCCTTTATCGAAGCAACTTCTGCCGCTGATCTGGTCGTTCTTGACGCCGGCTTCGAGGCAGGGCTCCGCCAAAGCATGGTTTGTCAGGTTTCTCGCGCCGGTGAGACACTTGGCAAAGTCCTCTTGGTTGAGCTTCGGTCAAGTGCATCCACCGCGCTTATCCTAAATCTTACCGCCGGTCGCTCTCTGCAACTCGGAGACGTCGTCACCGTTCAAACCGTTTCAACACGTAATAACTAAACTAAAAGGATAGGGCAGGGGACTCGCTCTCCGGTTACTGTCGCCTCTAAAAGGAATCTTATCTCATGGAAGTCCAAGCAATCACCCGCTACGCGCGCATGTCCCCTAAAAAGGTGCGTGAAGTAGCTGTTACCATCCAAGGCCGCTCCGCCCCCGATGCGGTAGATCTTCTCTCGATGATCCCGCGCAAGTCGGCTCAGCTCATCAATAAGACGCTCAAGAGCGCCATCGCAAACGCTGAGAACAACAACAACCTTTCCGCTGATAACCTCACCGTGAAGAGTGCGATCGTTGATCAGGGTCCGGTCCTCAAGCGCTTCAAGGCTGGAGCTCGCGGCACCGCGATGCCCCGTCGCAAGAAAATGTCCCACATCACTATCGTCCTCAGCGACGGCAACTCCAACTAAGACACCACCATGGGCCAAAAAACCAATCCCACCGGCTTCCGTCTCGCCGTCCGCCGCAACTGGCTTTCCCGCTGGTATGCTCCTAAGAAGGACTTCGCCAAGCTTCTTTACGAGGACCAGATCATTCGTGAGAAGCTGATGGAGAAACTCAAGCAGGCCTCCGTGCCCCGCATCTTTATCGAGCGCGCTTCAAACCGCGTCCGCGTTAAGATCTTCACCGCTCGTCCCGGTATCGTCATCGGCCGCAAGGGCGCCGAGGTCGAGAACATCAAGGCCGAACTCGCAAAGCTCACCGGCAAGGAAATCCTCCTCGATATCCAAGAGGTGAAGAAGCCCGAGACTGAGGCCATGCTCGTCGCAGAAAACGTTGCTCTCCAGCTCGAGCGTCGCATCGCTTTCCGTCGCGCCATGAAGAAGGCCGTCGAGACCGCGATGAGCCTCGGTGCCGAAGGTATCCGGATCCAGTGCTCCGGCCGCCTCGGTGGCTCCGACATCGCTCGCCGTGAATGGCAGCGTAAGGGCCGCGTTCCCCTCCACACCCTCCGCGAAAACATCGATTACGGCTTCTTTGAGGCTCACACCCTTTTCGGCAAAATCGGCGTTAAGTGCTGGATCTGCAAAAAGGAAGAACCCGCCGCCTAAGGCAGGTTCTTTTAAACCAACCACTTATCTAGGAGAATCCTCTCATGGCATCCCTCTCACCCGCCCGCACAAAATACCGCAAATCGCAGAAAGGCTCCCTAAAGGGCAATGCGAAGCGTGGTAACACCCTCGCCTTCGGCGAATTCGGTCTCCAGTCGCTTTCTCGCGGCCCCATGACCGGTCGCCAGATTGAAGCCGCTCGCGTCTGTATCGCTCGCCACCTTAAGCGCAAGGGCAAAATCTGGATCCGCGTGTTTCCCCACAAGCCCGTCACCAAGAAGCCCGCCGAAGTTCGAATGGGTTCGGGTAAGGGTGGTGTGGAATACTACGTTGCTCAAATCAAGCCCGGCGCCGTGCTGTTCGAGCTCGGTGGCGTCCCGGCCACCATCGCCAAAGAGGCCTTCCGTCTCGCCGATGCCAAGTTGCCGTTCAAGTGCCGCTTCATTGTCCGCGAGGGCACTGCCGTCTAACCCTCCCCTGGAGAACCCACACTCATGAAAGCCAAGGAAATCAAAGAACTCTCCCAGGTCGAGATCGACACCAAACTTCGCGAATACCGCGAGAAACTTCTTCACCTGCGTCTGCGCAAGCAGACCGGTCAGGTCGAGAAAACTCACGAACTCCGCTCTCTCCGCAAGGACATCGCCCGCCTCGAAACCGTCCGCAACCAAAAGCAAGTGGCCGCCTGAGGCGCAGCCTTTTAACGAGTAAACATCATGGCCACTCCCGCCCGCAATTCCCGCAAAACGCTCATCGGCTTCGTTTCAAGCCGCTCCGGTGACAAGTCAGTCAAGGTCACCGTCCCCTTCAAGGTTCCGCATCCCCGCTACCAGAAGGTCATCAATCGTAAAACTGTTGTGCACGCTCACGATGAGCAGAATGCCTCCAAAGTCGGCGACAAAGTCGAAATCATGGAGACGCGCCCCATTAGTCGCCTCAAGCGTTGGCGTATCATCAAAATCATCGAGGTCGCCCTCACCGCCGACGTCGCCGCCGTGTCCGAACAGGACGTCGTCGCCAGTATCAAAGCCTAACCCTCAGGAGAAACTCAAATGCTACAACTCCGTTCCTTTATTGATATTGCCGACAACACGGGCGCCCGCCGCGCCATGATGATCAGCAAAAAAGGTCAGAACACCACCACCGCCGGCGTAGGCGACATTATCACTATCCACATCAAGGATAGCGCTACCGATGCCTCCGTTAAGAAAGGTGAAGTCGCCAAGGCCGTGGTTATTCGCACCAAAGCCCCCGTCCGGCGCTCCGACGGCTCTTACCTTCGTTTTGATTCCAACGCGGTCGTCATCATCGGCGCCGACGGAAATCCGAAGGGCACCCGTATCTTTGGCCCGGTCGCCCGCGAGCTCCGTGCCAAGAACTTCATGAAGATCATTTCGCTCGCTCCGGAGGTTCTCTAAAATGGCTACTAAATACCACGTCAAACGCGGCGAAGAAGTCGTCGTAATCGCCGGCGCTCATAAAGGAAAATCCGGGAAGGTTCTCGAATTCCTTGGCGCCAAACAACGCGCCCGCGTCGAGGGCGTCGCACTCGTCAAGCGCCACTTGAAGAAGTCGCAGGAGAATCCGAACGGCGCGATCGTCGAACGGGAAGGCTCCGTGCACATCTCCAATCTCCAATCCAAGACGGCTTACGCTGCTTCCAAGAAGCGTTCCGTCAACGTAAGGGCTTAATCTTTCGAGATAATCCTTGCTAAGGGTGGGGTTCCATTCTGTAACCTCACTCTTTTTCGTCTCTCCTCCCTAATCAACAAAACACTCAACCGGTCGTCGGGTCGGAAATCCGGCGGTTAAACCATCCATGAGCACAAAACGCGTTCCCTTTCTTAAACAGCAGTATCTCGAACAGATCGTTCCCGAATTGATCAAAATTCGCGGCTACAAAAACAAATACGAGGTTCCCGGACTGACCAAAATCAGCCTCAATACCGGTATTGACGCCGAGGCCGATAAAAACCAAATCGCTGACATCGTTCGCGATCTAGCCGCAATCTCCGGTCAGAAGCCTGTTTTGGCCAAGTCCAAGAAGGCCATCTCCAATTTCAAGCTTCGCCAAGGTCAGACCGTCGGCGCCTATGTTACCCTCCGTGGCGACGCCATGTGGGATTTCCTCTATCGCCTCCTTGCAGTTGCACTCCCCACCATTCGCGACTTCCGCGGCGTGCATTCCAAGTTCGACGGTCAGGGTAACTACACCCTCGGTATTTCCGATTTCACAATCTTCCCGGAGATCGTCGTGGAAAACGTTAAGAAGAGCATGGGCCTTGATATCAATATCGTGACCTCAGCCCTCACCGACGACGAGGGACGCGAGTTGCTCAAGCTCCTCGGCATGCCCTTCCGTCGCACCGATGCGCAAATTGCCGCCAGTGCCGCCGCAGCCAAGTCCAACGCAGCATAACTTTTACCGCCATGCCCAAGACATCAGCCATCAAACGTAACGAGAAACGTAAGAATCTCGTGGTGAAATTCGCCGCCAAGCGCATCGAGCTCAAAGCCGCTCTCATCAACCCCGCGTTGACCAACGAAGAATTCTTCGCAGCCTCCAAGGCTCTCCAGAAACTCCCCCGTAATTCTTCGCCAGTTCGGGTGCGGAATCGGTGCAGCCTAAGCGGACGTCCCCGCGCCTTCATACGTAAATACGGCGTCTCCCGTATCACCTTCCGCGAACTTGCCCTCAACGGGAAGATCCCCGGCGTTACCAAGTCCTCCTGGTAAACATTTTCGGTCCTCGGGAGTAGCGCGCATTGTAAGATGCGCCGGATATGACCCGCGGGCTTACTTAAATCCACAACATCCACCACTATGACCGATCCAGTCAGCGACTTCCTCACCCGCCTGCGAAATGCTTCGCGTGCTGGCCAATCCCAAACGAGCGCCCCTCACTCCAAATTGAAGGAGAGTATCGCCGCCATCCTCAAGAACGAAGGGTTCATCGTGGATTATACAAACGGAGCAGACTCCCAAGGTCACAAGACCCTCGTCGTTACCCTCAAGTATGTTGATAGCGCGCCCGCGTTCACCAACCTCTCCCGTATTTCGACCCCCGGCCGTCGTCTCTACGTCGGCTACACTGAGATTCCCCGCGTCCTCAATGGTCTCGGCATCAGCATCCTCTCGACCTCCAAGGGCCTCAAGACCAACTCACAAGCGCGCCGCGAGAAACTCGGCGGCGAGCTCGTCGCCAACGTCTGGTAACCAAAGGAACCATCCATCATGTCACGCGTAGGTAAAATTCCAGTTCCCATTCCCGACAAGGTCAAAGTCGACGTCAACGCCCACACCGTCTCCGTCGAGGGCCCCAAGGGTAAAACCAGCCGCACTTTCGCGCCGGTCGTTTCCATCACCTTGGCCGACAAAACCATCACCGTCGCCCCGCTCGACGACAGCCGCTTTTCCCGAGCCATGTTCGGCACCGTTCGTTCGGTGATCGCCGGCATGGTTCAGGGTGCTTCCCAAGGCTACTCCAAGGACCTCGAAATCCAAGGCGTCGGCTTCAAAGCCGCTCTCAAGGGAAAGCAGCTCGATCTCGCGCTCGGCTACTCCCACCCGATCCTCTACGACATCCCGGAGGGCATCAAAATCACTGTCACCGATCAGACCAAGTTGAAGGTCGAGGGCGCAGACAAGCAGGTGGTCGGTCAAGTGACTGCCGCTATTCGCTCCTTCTATCCGCCTGAGCCCTACAAGGGCAAGGGCGTTCGTATCGTCGGCGAACGCGTTCGTCGCAAGGAAGGCAAGACCGTCGCCTAACCGCGATCGTCTTCTTCTCAACCGTAACTTCTACCCAGGCCGATTAAGCCATGAATACTATCCGCAAAGCCAGTCTCCTTCAGAAACGCCGCTGGCGCATCCGCAAAAAAGTGACGGGCACCGCCCTTCGCCCCCGTCTTGCTGTGAAATTCAGCGGCAAGCACATCTATGCCCAAGCGGTGAACGACGAGCTCGGCACCACTTTGGTATTCCTCTCCAGCCTCGACGCCGATCTTCGTGCCAAGAAGCTTTCAGCCAACGTCTCGGGGGCCAAGTCCCTCGGCGAGGCCTTCGCCGCCATGGCTAAAGCTGCCGGCATCGAGTCCGTCGTTTTCGACCGCTCGGGTGCTCCCTATCACGGTAAGGTCAAGGTCTTCGCCGAAGCCGCCCGCGCCAGTGGTCTTAACTTCTGATCCCCACCATGAGCAATTTTAGCAACAACAACAGCCGCCGCAACGATCGTGATCGCGGCTCCGACAATGACGGTCCGTCAATGTTCGAGAAGATCGTCTTCATCAATCGCTGCGCCAAGGTGGTTAAGGGCGGCCGTCGCTTCAGCTTCGCCGCCTTGTGCGTCGTTGGTGATCGCGCCGGCAACGTCGGCATCGGCTACGGCCGCGCCAACGAGGTTCCCGAGGCAATCAAGAAGTCCACTGAGGGCGCCAAGAAGCGTCTGGTGAACGTCAAGCTTCGCGGGGACACTATTCCGCACGAGGTTTCCGGCGCTTACGACGGTGGCAAGGTTCTTCTTCGCCCCGCCACGCCCGGCACTGGCCTTATCGCCGGTGGCGGCGTCCGCGCTGTCCTCGAAGCCGCAGGCATCAAAAATATCCTGACTAAGTCGTCTGGTTCCAGCAACCACATCGCCATCGTTAACGCGACCCTCGCCGCGCTTCTTCAGTTGAAGACTGCGGAACAATACGCCGCCATCCGCAAGGCTTGAGCGTAGTATCCGATAACTCACACTAACAAACAATCCGAGTCCCGCCCGCCTAGTGCGCGGCGGGGCGAACCTCCCCAAGGACTATGAAATTACACGAACTTAAGAACGTCGAAGGCGCGATTCATCGCAAGAAGCGCGTCGGCTGCGGCGAAGGTGGCGGCCACGGAAAGACTTCCGGTCGCGGCGGCAAGGGCCAGACGGCTCGCTCCGGCAGCTCCATCCGTCCCGGCTTCGAAGGCGGCCAGATGCCCCTTTACCGTAAACTCCCGCATCGTGGCTTCAATCAAGCCTCGTTCCGCGTCGAGATCCCGGTGGTCAACGTCGGTGATTTTTCGCGTCTCGGCGCAGAGGTTACCGAGGTGAACGCTGCGGTCCTCGCTGCCGCTGGCATCATCCGCGGCCGTGTCACCACGGTCAAGGTCTTGGGCGAGGGTGAAATCACCCGCGCCGTCAAGGTCACCGCCGCCAAGTTCACTGAGTCCGCCAAGGCGAAGATCGAAGCCGCCGGTGGCCAGGCGATCGTTGGCTAAGTGCCGATCATGTCACGTCGCGGTTACATCACCGTAACTTAGCTCTTGATACGGGCGGGTGAGTGCCTTTCGGCACCCCCGCCCATTCTCGTTTTTTCCGCCTCCGATATTTTACCCAACGTGTTCTCCGCCTTTACCAATTCGCTGAAGATTCCCGAGCTGCGCTCGCGGATCTTTTATACTCTCGCGCTTCTCTTTGTAGCTCGCGTGGGCGCGCACATTCCCCTGCCCGGCCTTGACCCGAAGCCCCTTCAGCTCTTCTTCGCCGATCAGGCGGGCGGAGCCGGCGGCGCGGTCATCGGGCTCTATAATATGTTCACCGGCGGCGCCCTCTTGAAGGGTGCTGTGTTCGCACTCGGCATCATGCCTTACATCAGCGCATCTATCATCTTTCAGTTGATGAGCGCCGTGGTCCCCGGTCTGAGCCGCCTCCAGCAAGAAGGCGAGGTTGGCCGCCAGAAGCTCACCCAATACACCCGCTACGCGACGGTGCTAATTTGCTTGGTTCAGGGCGCCCTGCTTATCCTGACGCTCGAGAACCCTTCACGGCTCTTCCAGGGCTACGATGTCAACTCCTACGGTGCCATCGTCATCGCGGATCAGACCCTGTTTCTCTTAACCTCCATGGTCTTCCTCACCGCCGGGACCATGCTCATGATGTGGCTGGGCGAACAGATCACCGCCCGCGGTATTGGTAACGGGGTATCCTTGCTGATCACGATCGGCATCTTGGCGGACATCCCGGGCGCCGCCCACGCTCTTTGGCAGCTCGTTTTCGCCCCAGTGGGCGTTAACTCCCTCGGCATGCCGCAGCTGATCGTCATGCTCGCTTTGTTCATTATCGTCACGATGGGAATCATTGCGGTGGTGCAGGGGCAGCGTAAGATTCCGGTTCAATACGCCAAACGCGTGGTCGGCAACAAAGTGATGGGCGGGCAGAATTCGTTCCTCCCTCTCAAAGTAAACTACTCTGGCGTCATGCCCGTGATTTTCGCTAGCGCCATCTTGCTCTTTCCGCAGCAGATTCTCTCCCAACTTGGCTCGGCCTTTGACCTCAAGTTCCTCATCGAGTTTTCGAGCAACCTTACCCCCGGTCACTGGGTTTATTACCTTACGATGGCGTTCCTGATTTTGTTTTTCAGCTATTTCTGGGTCTCGGTGATGTTCAAGCCCATCCAGATCGCTGACGACTTGAAAAAATACGGCGGCTACATCCCCGGTGTTCGTCCCGGCGCGCCAACGGCGCAGTTCTTGGATTTCGTGATGACCCGCCTCACCCTCGCTGGCGCCATTTTCCTGACAGTGATTGCCGTGTTCCCTGATTTGCTGACGAACTCGATCAACGTGCCTCATCGCATCGCGACTTTCTTCGGCGGCACCGGCATGCTCATCACCGTCGGCGTGATTCTCGACACGATGAAGCAGATCGAGACATTCCTTTTGCAGCGTCATTATGACGGCTTCCTCAAAAAGGGCCGCATTCGCGCCCGCAACAGCAACGTGGGTTCCGCGTTGAACGAAGCGGCAGACATGCAGACCGTCGGGACGCTTTGGCTGGTGCTCGGCACCATCTTCCTGATCGGCATCGCTGCGTGGGCGATCAAGTATTTTCAGGGAAATTGAAAAACCGGCTTTACACGCCGCACAGTGTCTGATTGGTCTTCAAATCTTCTCCAGATTGCGGCCGGCCGTTCCACCAAACTGCTGTTCCTCAATCAATCCGATACTCTCTCTGAGGAATGGATGAATTGGACTCGTTCTTTGCACATTGAGCACGTCTCTCCAGCCCACTTATTGAGGCAGGAGATTTGTCGCCGCTCGCCTTTGGGCCAAGCCGCCCAACTCGCGCAGCAGCGGGGGACCGACCTCCCCGGTGAGACACTGGTATCGCTCATGCGACGCTGGTTTCACGCCCGCAAACCTGATGCGGGATTCGCCTTGTGCGGATTCCCGGCTACGTTGCTCCAAGCTCGTATTATCGCCGAATGGCTGGACGCTCGCGACGAAAGTTTTGATGTCGTCTTCGCCACTGCCCCCTTCCACGACGGGGCGCTCGCCGATTACTATCGCACCTTTGGGCTGCTTCAACCGCAGCCCCTCACCGCTCCTCTTCTATGATTCCGATCAAAGACGACTTCGGCATCGCACGAATGCGCGAGGCCTGCGCGGTTGCCGCCTCCGTCCTTCATAATTTGAAGGCTCACGTGAAGCCGGGTGTGACGACCTACGACTTGGATCAATTGGCAAAGACGCTGATTGCCGGACATGGCGCCAAGAGCGCTTGTTTCGGCTATCAGCTTGGCGATCGCCGCTTCCCCGGCCACGCCTGCATCTCGGTTAACGAAGAGGTCGTTCATGGCATCGGTTCACTGAAGCGCGTTTTGTGCGACGGTGATATCGTAGCGCTGGATATCGTCATCGCCTTCAACGGCTACATTGGCGATAATGCCACCACCGTCCCCGTCGGCGCGATCTCCCCCCGAGTTCAAGAACTCCTGACCGTTTCACGTCAGGCACTTGACTTGGGTGTTGCCCAGGCCCGCGTCGGTAACCGAATCGGCGATATCTCCCACGCGATCCAGCACCACTGCGAGAAGCATGGTTTTGGCATCGTTCGCGAAATGGTCGGCCACGGCGTAGGCGTCGCGATGCACGAGGAGCCGCAGATTCCCAACTACGGTCGCAAGGGTGCCGGGGCCAAAATCTACCCCGGTATGACCCTCGCCATCGAGCCCATGGTCAATCTCGGCACCTATAAAACCAAGACGCTCTCAGATGGTTGGACTATCGTCACCGCCGACGCCGCTCCTTCCGCTCACTTCGAGTTCACCGTCCTCACCCGCGAGGAGGGCCCCGAAGTTCTCACGGTTCCTCCTACTGGCACGCTTTGATGCGCGGATCACTCCCTTTCCCGTTAGCTTTTAGTATTAATTCTTAACCACAACCCAACCTATGCCTCGTATCCTCGGCGTTGATATTCCCGCGAAGAAGAAAGTCGCGTTCTCCCTCCGTTACATTTACGGTATCGGTCCCATCCGGGCCGATATTATCGTCAAACAAGTCGGCATTGATCCCGACTCCCGCGCCGAAGCACTCACGGAGGAGCAGCTCAATAAAATTCTCCACGTCATCACGGAAAACAAGTGGGTCGTCGAAGGCGATCTGCGCCGCGAGCTCATGGGTAACCTGAAGCGCCTTCAGGCCATCGGTTGCTACCGGGGCATCCGTCATCGCCGCAGCCTGCCCGTCCGCGGTCAACGCACATCCACCAACGCCCGCACTCGTAAGGGTCCTCGTCGCACCGTCGGCGTGTCCAAAGCGAAGGAATAATTTTTTAACACACTACACGTTATGGCCGAAGATAAGTCTGCTCCTAAAAAAGAAAAAGCCCCCAAGAAGGCTGCCGCTGCACCCGCTGCGGAGAAACCCGCCAAGGCTCCTAAGGCCTCCGGCGAGGCCGGCGCTCCCGGCGCTTCTTCTGCTGCCCCCGCAGCATCTGAGAAACCGGTCGAGTTGATCGGCGGCGTCGCCCGCCAGCCTACTGCTGAAGAGCTTCTGAAGGAGGAGCTGGGTTCTATCAAGATCCGCAAGGCAAAGGGCTCCAAGAACGTCACCTCCGGTATCGCCAATATTCTTGCGTCGTTCAATAACACGATCGTCTCGATCACCGACGGCAAGGGTCAGGTCATCGCTTGGTCCAGCGCCGGCAAGTGCAACTTCCGCGGCTCGCGCAAGTCCACCGCCTACGCCGCCCAGGTCGTCGCCCAAGACGCCGCCCGCAACGCCATGTCCCATGGCCTGCGTGATGTGGTGATCAAGGTTTCCGGTCCCGGCCTCGGCCGTGACAGCGCAATCCGCGCCCTCCAGGCCATCGGCCTTGAGATCTCCTCAATCATTGATGTCACGCCCGTTCCCCACAACGGCTGCCGTGCACCCAAACGCCGCCGCTGCTAATCGCTTCTGCGCATATCCACTCAACGGATTTAACCCACTTAAAGGTTTACTAAAATGGCTCGTTATACTGGTCCTACCACCCGCCTCAGCCGCCGCTTCAATACGCCGCTCTTCGGCGTTACCAAGGCGTTTGAGCGTCGTCCTTATCCGCCCGGCCAACATGGCCCCAAGCTCCGCCGCAAGTTCTCTGAATACGCGGTCGGCCTGAATGAGAAGCAGAAGCTTCGCATGATCTACGGCCTCCTCGAGCGCCAATTCCGCCGCACCTTCGAGGCCGCCAAGAAAGAGCGCGGCGTCACCGGCGAGCGCTTTATCCAGCTCCTCGAGACCCGTCTCGACAGCGTGGTCTATCTGCTCGGTTTCGCCCGCTCCCGCGCCGCAGCCCGCCAGATCGTCAACCACGGCCACGTTCGTGTGAACGACCACAAGGTGGACATCGCGAGCTATAGCCTCCAGGTCGGCGACGAGATCGAGATTCGCAACAATGCGTCTTCCCGCCAGCTCGCCACACGCAATCTGGAGGAGAATCGCTCCCGCGCCGTCCCCGGCTGGCTCGCTCTCAGTCCCGAGGCCTTCAAGGCCGTCGTCAACCGTCTCCCCACTCGTGAGGAAATGGCTCCCGAGATCAACGAGCAGTTGATCGTCGAGTTTTACTCTCGCTTCTAAAGGTCCGTCTTTAACGGTCTCCTTTTACACCCAAGCAACATCTCCTGCCCGCCATGCCCAAACGCCTCGGAAAGTTCGAATTGCCCAGCAAGCTCAACAAGGACGAAGCCACGGCGACGTCCACTTACGCCAAGTTCACCGCCGAGCCTTTCGAGGCCGGCTACGGTCACACCGTAGGCAACTCCCTGCGCCGCGTCCTCCTCAGCTCCATCGAGGGCTCTGCCATCTCGTCCATCAAAATCGATGGTGTTCAGCACGAGTTCCAGAGCATTGATGGCGTCGTCGAAGACGTCTCCGACATCGTCCTCAACCTCAAGAAGGTCCTCATCGTTTCCCAGAAGCGCGAGACCATCACTTTGCAAATCAAGGTGAACAAAGAGGGTGCGGTCACCGCCGGCGATATCCAAGCCGATGCCAACATCCAGATCGTCAATCCCTCCCAGGTGATCTGCACCCTCGACAAGGCCCGTCCGTTCCACGCCGAAGTCGAGATCAAGACCGGCCGCGGCTACTACCCCGGCGAGCAGAACAAGAAGGACGAGCAGTCCATCGGCGTCATTCCGATTGATTCCCTCTTCTCTCCCGTTCGCTTGGTGAAATATTCCGTGGAGGCCACTCGCGTCGGCCAGATCACGGATTACGACAAACTCATCCTTGAGGTCTGGACCGATGGCCGCATTGATCCCGATGCCGCGCTCAAGCAGTCCGCCTCGATTTTCAAGCATCACCTCGACGTTTTCGATCGCGTCACCGATGAGCTATACGAGTTCGATAGCCAGCAGTCCGAGGTCAGCGAGGAGCAGAATAAACTCCGCAAGCTCCTCAACATGTCGGTTAACGAGATCGAGCTCTCGGTTCGCGCCGCCAACTGCTTGAACAACGCCAATATCACCACCGTCGGCGAACTCGCCATGAAGACCGAGCAAGAGATGCTAAAATATCGTAACTTCGGCAAAAAGTCCCTCAACGAAATCAAGGATAAGCTCGAACAGCTCGGTCTATCCCTCGGCATGAAATTCGACGAGCGTCTCCTCGACGCCAAGAAGGAAGCCTAAGACCGCGACACCCGCGGAAATCCCAGATCCCAAGGGATCAACCCCCGACAGGTTACGGCGGCCCGCCGCACTAACCCTCGGGATTTGTAGCCCTAGGATTTGGGATTCCACCATTTTTGTCTCTCGCGCCGCCGGCTCGCCCCACGCTGCGTTCAGGTCGCCGATCGGGAGACGTAACCAGAAACTCACTACACCAATACTATGCGTCACAAAAAACAACGCGCCTCCTTGGGCGTCACTAAAGAGCACCGCGCCGCGATGCTCTCAAACATGGCCGCTTCGCTTATTGAGCACGGCCGCATCACCACCACTCTCACGAAGGCAAAAGCCCTTCGTCCCTTTATCGAGAAGGTTATCACTAAGGCTAAGAAGGCGGCCCTCGCCGCCGAGAAGAAAGATGCCATCCATCATCGCCGTATGGCCATGAGGGATGTGCGTGATGAGAACGCCATCACCGCTCTCTTCAACGAGAAGCATAAAGAGTTCACCAATCGCGTCGGTGGCTACACCCGCATCTACAAGCTCGGTCCCCGTCAGGGCGACGCCGCTCACATGGCGATCATCGAGTTCGTAAAGGCCGATGACCAAGGCTATAAGAAGCCCACCAAGCGCGCTTCTGCGGCCAAGACCGCTCCCGCCGCTGAGGTTGTTCCTCAGGCCTAAGCCTGAGGAACCGGCCTTTACCGGCTGGGACTACAATTGGCGCCGGCCCCTTCGGGAGCCGGCGCCTTTTGTTTTACCGTCATTCAAGCATCCTTTTTTCGCAATAAATGGACCTCGTTGCCGCCACCTTGGCCTATTGCTTCCTTGTCGCGGGCCTTTTCCTCGGGCTGTGGATTTATTACGACCGCCGCGACCACGCCCGGTTTGAATCAGAACGGCGCCAAGCGTCTTTCCATTGTGCCCGTTGCGGTCATCTTTACGGGCCGAAGGGTGAGACTGATCGTTCGAACTGCCCGCGTTGCGGGCAGGAAAACGCGCGGGTCTCTCTCTAATACCAACGTCCTTTGATCTCTAGACTTAACCGATACGGGCAAGGTGCCCGTGTTATGTGGCTTGGGCACCTTGCCCGTGTCGGGGATGAGTCTGATTATCACGGGACGTTGGTATAATCAGTCGTCCCGCCGCTCGCCCTTCAAGTCTGCCCTCCCCGCCGTCCCCGCAATCGCTCTTGCCCCGCGAGCGTTCCGTCCGCTTTTCTGTCTTTTACGCCCATGTCCCAGATCATCGCAGTCATAGATTTCGGCTCCCAATACACGCAGGTCATCGCCCGCCGCATTCGCGAGTGTCAGGTGCTGTCCAAGATCTATCATTTCTCCACCCCCGCCGCCCAGTTGAGAGCGGACGGCGTGGTCGGCATCATTCTTTCCGGCGGCCCGAGCAGCGTCTTCGCAAAGGACGCTCCGATGCCGGACAAGGCTCTTTTCGAACTCGGCGTGCCCGTCCTCGGCATCTGTTACGGCATCCAGCTTCAGGGCCACTTGCTCGGCGGCAAGGTCTCCAAGAGCACTCACCGCGAATATGGCCACGGGGTGCTCACCTTGCAAAAGCCCGGGCGTCTCTTCAGGGGCATGCCGAAAAAACTCAAGGTCTGGAACTCCCATGGCGATCGCCTCATCGCCCTGCCGCCAGGCTACACCGCCATCGGCACGACCGAGAACTCCGAGTTCGCGGTCATCGAGGACCGGAAGCGTAACTTCTACGGCATCCAGTTTCACCCCGAGGTTTTCCACTCCGAGCGCGGCATCGAGGTGATCAGTAATTTCCTCCTCGGTATCTGCAGCGCAAAGCAGGATTGGACGACGAAGGACTACATCATTCACTCCGTCGCTGATATCAAAGCCAAGGTGGGCAAAGAGCGTGTGCTGCTTGGCCTATCTGGGGGCGTGGATAGCTCCGTCGCCGCTGCACTCATTCACAAGGCCATCGGTAAACAGCTCACCTGCGTATTTGTGGACAACGGTCTCCTCCGCGCTGGCGAGCGCGAGCAGGTCGAGAAGCTCTACGCCGACCATTTCCGTATAGACCTCCGCGTCGTTGACGCCTCCAAACTTTTCCTCGGTCGCCTCAAGGGCGTCTCCGAGCCCGAGGCCAAGCGCAAGATCATCGGCAATACCTTCGTCGAGGTATTTGAAAAATCCTTACGCTCGATCGGTGGCGCCAAATGGCTGGCCCAGGGCACCCTTTATCCCGACGTTATCGAGTCCGTGGCCATTGCCGGCAACCCCGCCGCGTTGATCAAATCTCACCACAATGTCGGCGGGCTGCCCGCGCGCATGAAGCTCAAGCTCCTCGAGCCCTTGCGGGAACTCTTTAAGGACGAGGTTCGCGCCGTCGGCGAAGCGTGCGGTCTCCCGCGCGAGGTCGTCTGGCGCCAGCCGTTCCCCGGTCCCGGTCTCGGCGTGCGCGTCGCGGGCGACATCACCAAGGCCAGGCTCGACGTGCTGAGGGCCGCCGACGCCATCTTGCAGGATGAAATGATGAAGAGCGGCTATTACTGGAAGGTCTGGCAATCCTTCGCCGTTTACCTGCCCGTCAAATCCGTCGGCGTCATCGGCGATGAGCGCAACTACGCCGATGTCATTTCCCTCCGCATCGTTGAAAGCCGTGATGCCATGACGGCCGATTGGGCCCGGTTGCCCTACGATCTGCTCGCAAAGATTTCCTCCCGCATCACCAACGAGGTGCGCGGCGTTTCCCGAGTGCTGCTTGATATCAGCTCCAAGCCTCCCGCAACCATCGAGTGGGAGTGATTCGACGCCGGCCCTAAGCTCGCCCGCCTTGTGGCGGCGACGCTCCGGTCACGGGATGGAACCCTTTGTCTTTTGCGCTTTCCTAGAATTCATCGCTCTCACAATGGTTTCGCTTACCCGCGCTTTTCCGGTGTTATTGGCTTTGCTGTTGGTCGGTCCCGGTCACGTGCGCGCGGATGAAGCGGCCATAGCCCGGGCTCGCGCCTACGTGGGCAGTGAGGCCGATCTTGCCGCCGTCCGCTCCCTGCTTTTCAAGGGTGAGTTATCGGTCGTTGGCCGTCAGGGCGGCACTCCTATTACGGCTCGACTCGAGATCGCTTTTCAAAAGCCTGACCGCCAACTGATCACTGCCACCGCGCCGGATAAAATCGAGACCACTGCGCTCAACGGTTATGAGGCGTGGCAGCGTGATATTGACCCCTCCAACCCATCACTTACGCGGGTCGGTCTGTTGGGCCGGGATCCGATCAAGCGGCTCCGGGCCAACACGTTTGAAAACCTATCGTTCTACCGAGGTATCGAGGGCGTCGGCGGCAGGGTCGAGGACCGTGGCATGGTAACGATTGATGGCGTAGAGTGCGTAAAACTCGCCTTTATCCACGCCGCTGACGTCGTGTTCATCCGTAGTTTTGATCGCGCCACCGGCCGCCTGGTCCAGACCGAGACCGACAACGGCGGGCTGATCCGCGAAGAGGGCGAAATTCTCTCCGGCGGGCTGCGCTTCCCCCGGCGCACCACTACGACTAATACCCTGCCGGATGGCTCGGTTCGCGCCATCTCGATTACCTTCAGCGAGGTGCTCGTTAATCCCGTCCTGCCCGACGAACTGTTCGTGATTCCGGCGCAAATACCCTGATTTCGCCGGCGCCCGCCCTGCCAACACCGCCTCGCCTTGGCATAAGGAGCCTCCCTTTTTTACGGCTCGCAGGATGCGGCGGTTTGGCTAAGCTCTGCGCTTCTCCGTCACAGAGACTTTTGTTCTAACGACCCTACTGCCGTGCGCGTTCTCCAGTCTGTTTCTAAAACCTTCGAGTCTGAAATTGCCGTATTCTGCCGCGGCTCCATGGTGCCCAAGGAGATTCACGACAGCGTTGCGGCGATCCTCGCCGATGTGAGCCACCGGGGTGATGAAGCAGTGGGTTATTACGCCGCCAAGTTCGATGGCGCCAAACTGCGCGCCCGCGATTTCCGGATCAAGCCCGCCGACCTCGCCGCCGCCGCCAAACGTCTTTCCGCCGCCGACCTGAAGGCGCTCAAGGCCGCTCATGCCAGTATCGTTGCCTTTCACGAAAAGAGCCTGCCAAAGGATTGGCAGTGTAAAAATCCGCATGGCGCCACGGTCGGCGAGTTGAATTATCCGATCCGGCGCGTCGGGCTTTATGTGCCGGGTGGCGAGGTTCCTCTCGTATCAACGGTGCTCATGACCGCCACCTTGGCTAAACTCGCGGGCTGCCCGCAGATCGCAGTCTTCACGCCGTCAAATTCATCGGGTAAAGTCGCGGACGGAACCCTCGCCGCTTTGCACCTCGTCGGCATAGACGAGGTTTACTGCATCGGAGGCGTGCAGGCCATCGCCGCCGCCGCTTACGGCACCTTGAGTATCCCGCCGGTCGATAAAATCTTTGGCCCGGGTAATGCTTACGTCTGCGAGGCTAAACGTCAGGTCTTCGGCACCGTCGGCGTGGACTCGCTGCCCGGCCCGAGCGAGCTCATGGTGGTGTGCGACGAATCAGCAAACATCGCCTTTGCCGCCGCCGACCTTATCGCCCAGGCCGAGCACGGCTCCGGCCGCGAAAAAGTTTACCTCGTCGCCACCACCGTCGAGTTGCTGGAGGAAGTGCGCGTCGAGGTGCAAGCCCAGCTCAAGTTCGTCTCCCGCGCGGAAAAGATCCACACGGTCCTCGCCTCTGGCTGGGTGGGCATCGTCGCGAAAAACGCCGAGGAGATTGCTCATGCCGCCAATTTCGTCGCGCCCGAGCATCTCGAGTTGCTCGTAAAGGAGCCGCTGCAAAAGACCCTCCTCAAAACCATAACCACTGCCGGAGCGATCATGCTGGGCAACCACACTCCGACCGCCGTCGGCGATTTTACCGCCGGCCCCAGCCACGTCTTGCCCACGGGTGGCGCGGGACGCTTTTTTAGTGGCCTGCGTATCGCCGACTTCATGCGCCGCACCAGCCTGATCAAATACGACAAGGCCTCGATCAAGAAGGCCGCCCCGATCGTAGCCGCCTTCGCCGCCATGGAGCGTCTCGACGCTCATGGGCGCAGCGTCAAGATCCGCGCCCTCTGATCGAGGATTTCGGCTCAATTTCGTTCTCATTCTCGTCCTCATTCTCCTTCTCGGGTTTGAGGTTTTCCGAGAATGGGAACGAGTAAGAGAACGAGAATGATTTTACCGATGCCTTCCGACCTCTCCTCCCTAGCCGTCCCGCACGTCGCGGCCACGCACGCCTACACGCCCGGCCTGCAGCCAACCGAATCCGGTTGGGTAAAGCTCAATACCAACGAGTGCCCCTATCCGCCCAGCCCCCGCGCCGCCGCCGCCATCGCGGTTGAGGTGGCCGACGCGGGCGAGAAGCTCCGCCTCTATCCTAACCCCAAGGCGGCCCCGCTGCGCCAGCTCGTTGCCCGCCTCCATGGCCACGGTCTCACCGAGGAAAATGTGCTCATCGGCAACGGCTCCGACGATGTGCTTAACCTCCTGGTCCGCGTCTTCGGCGGCCCCGACGCGCCCACGTCGTTCACGCTCCCGAGCTACTCGCTCTATCCCGTGCTCATCGCGATTCAGGACGGCCGCTCCGTGCCCGTCGCTTTCGACCGTTCGATGAAGCTCCCGATTGACGCGCTCGCCGCCACGCCCGCCCGCGCCTGTTTCCTCACTTCGCCCAACGCGCCCACCGGTATCGGCTTTTCCAATACCGAGATCGCTGCTTTGCTCGCACGTTTCCCCGGTGTGCTCGTGCTCGACGAGACCTACGCGCCGTTCGCCCGTGAGAACGCAGTCGCCCTGCTCGCCGCGCACCCGCGGCTGGTTATCACCCGCTCGCTCTCCAAGGCCCAGGGGCTCGCCGGCCTGCGCGTTGGCTACTGTCTGGCGCACCCCGAGGCCATCGGGCTGCTCGATCGGGTGCGCGACAGCTACAATGTCAACCGGCTTAGCCAGGCTGGCGCCTATGCCGCACTTTCCGATGGCTGCTACTACGACGCCATCATCGGCAAGATCATCCGCACCCGGGATTACTGGTTCGGCGAGTTCACTGGCACGCGCGGCTGGTTTACCTACGAGAGCCAGGCCAACTTCCTCTTCACCGAGCCAAAAAACGCCCGGGGCGAGACTGGCCCCGCCGTCGCCACGTCGCTCTACGATTTCTTTGTCTCGCACCGCATTCTGGTCCGCGCATTTCCTCATAACCCGCTGACCGCCAGCTTTCTGCGTATCAGCATCGGCACCGATGAGGAGATGCTCGCAGTCAATGAGGCTATCGACGCTTGGTTGAAGACTTAATGGAACGGCCCAATGAGAGCGAAATTTTCTAAGTCATAGTTTCTAACGCGTGGAATTTATATGATTCGTTCCGCTCTGCGGGATCCTGGGTGAATCTAACGGCGGTTTTTAGGTCCAGATATCCCTAACCGCGAAGGC
This sequence comes from Akkermansia muciniphila, assembly GCA_945898185.1. Taxonomy (GTDB): domain Bacteria; phylum Verrucomicrobiota; class Verrucomicrobiia; order Opitutales; family Opitutaceae; genus IMCC26134_A. Next base: position 30,893 of record CAMDHP010000011.1, read on the forward strand.
TCCCGAAGTTGCGCGAAGCTAAACCTCGAGGCCACCGTCCGTCTGCTCGTGCCTTCGACCGATCTTCGCGTTCGTTTAGATCGTCATCGCAGTCACAAAATTCGTTAGGCGGGGTCCAGACTGCCCGCTCCTCTCAGCTTAAAAACCGTATCGGAAAGCGCGGACCGCGCGAATGGACGCGCATGCCAGAAGGTGGCTAAATTGAACCATCCACCCCGTTTCGCCTCAAAACCGCACACACATCGGCTTCGACGTGGCGAGGAATTCCCCCGTCGGGGTGAGCGCCCCGGTCTGCGCGTCCACTGCGAAAACATCCACCCGGTCCGCATCGCGTCCTGCGACGAGCAGCCAGCGCGAATCCGGACTGAGCGCAAAGTGCCTCGGATGGGCGGGCACCGGCACGTTCGCGGTGAGCGTGAGCCGTCCGGTGTCTTGGTCTCGGGCGAAAACCGCCAGCGAATCGTGTCCGCGATTCGATCCATACACGGCGCGTCCGTTCGGATGCACCGCCACCTCGGCGGTTGTGGTTTTGCCGGCGAAGCCACCCGCCGGCAAGGTGCTGACCGCTTCGATGAGATTCAGCGTCCCGGCGGCCGCATCAAAGGCCGCGACCGCGAGAGTATTATCCAGTTCGTTGATGATGTAGAGCTGCCGTCCGTCGGGCGAAAACTGGGCGTGGCGCGGACCGGCTCCTGCGGCCATTTCCAGCCAGGCTTGCGCCGGGTTGGGACTAATCGTGCCCGCGCCAACGTCGCACGCATAGAGGTATATGCGCCCGCCGCCGAGGTCGGGCACCAGCAGCAGGCGTCCATCCGGCGACCAGGTTATGCCGTGAGCGTGAGCCGATTCCTGCCGGGTCGGGTGCGCTTTCGAAGCGTAGGTGTGTTGAAAAAACGCGGCCTGCTCACCGAGCGAACCGTCTTCGGCGCGATGGTAAACCACCACGCTTCCGCCGCTGTAGTTCGCCGCCGCCACCCATTTCACGTCCGGCGAGAGCGCGACATCGCAAGGGCCCTTGCCGCCGCTTGTCCGGCTGTTCAGCGCGGTCAAGGTTCCGTCTGCCCCAACCGCGAAGGAGTGGAGCGAGCCGCCTTCGTTTTCTGCGACTGAGTAGAGAAACTTTCCGTCCGCAGAGCGCGCCAGAAATGTGGCCTTCGACAGCTCGGCAACCGGCCGTGGCAAACCTAAGCGTCCGGAAGCGGAGTCGAAGTCCGCCATCTGGATAGCGCTCCCGTTGGTTCCGAAGAAAACGGGCGATGCAAGAAGAGGCGAAAGCATGGCGCTCATAATGAAAACGGCCAAAAAACGGCCATTGCAAGGAGGGTGGGTGGGCATCGCGGGGAAAAATGACTCTGTGCGCCGTGGAGGGTTGCATGCAAGCTGATGGATTTTCAAGGTGGGCCGTTCATGGCCCTATTCAGTCTCCTCGATCTCTCCCACGCCTTCGGTGGCGCTCCCGTTCTCGACCACGTCAATTTCCAAGTGGATCCGGGCGAACGCGTGTGTCTGGTCGGCCGCAACGGTGCGGGCAAATCCACCCTCATGAAACTGATAGCCGGCGACATGAAGCCCGATACCGGCCAGGTCTTCCGCCAGCCCGGCGCCCATTTCGCCCGCCTCGTGCAGGAGGTGCCGCAAGATCTCGTTGGCAACGTCCATGACCTCGTTGCCAGCGGGGTGCGTCGCGATGTTGCCGGCCATGAAGAGGACTGGGAGATTGACGTGCGCATCGAGGATCTCATCGCCCGCCTTCAACTCAATCCGCTCGCCGAATTCTCCACTCTTTCCGGCGGCCTCAAGCGCCGCGTCCTCCTCGGCCGCGCCATCGCCAGCAAGCCGGATCTCCTCCTGCTCGACGAGCCGACCAACCATCTCGACATCGAGAGCATCCTTTGGCTCGAAGAGTTTCTCATCACCGAGAAGGTCGCCCTTTTCTTCGTCACTCACGATCGCGCCTTCCTGCAAAAACTCGCCACGCGTATCGTCGAACTCGACCGCGGCTCGCTCACTAACTGGGCCTGCGCCTACGATGTTTTTCTCCAACGCCGCGCTGATCGCCTTGAAGCCGAGGAGCGCCAGCGTGCCGCCGCCGATAAAAAACTCGCTCAAGAGGAGGAGTGGATCCGCCGCGGCGTGCGCGCCCAGCGCAAACGCGCAGGCAACCGCATCGAGGCCCTTTACGCCCTTCGCGCCGAACGTCGCGCCCGCCGCGAACAGGCGGGCAACGCCACCATTAAGGTCACCGTCGCCGACGAATCCGGCGTCAAGGTCATCGAGGCCATCGACGTCACCTTCGCTTATCCCGGCGCCACCGAGCCGCTCGTGCGTGATTTCTCCAGCATCATCATCCGGGGCGATAAGATCGGCCTCATCGGCCCCAATGGCGCGGGCAAGACGACCTTCCTCAAACTTCTGCTCGGCCAGCTCCAGCCCACCGGCGGTCTCCTCAAACATGGCACCAAGCTCGAGGTCGTATATTTCGATCAGCTCCGCGCCCAGATCGATGACAACAAGACCGTCGCTGAAAACGTCTCCGATGGTAATACCCACATCTCCATAGACGGCCGTTCGAAGCACGTCATCAGCTACCTCCAGGATTTCCTCTTCGAGCCCGATCGCGCCCGCACTCCCGCCCGCGTGCTCTCCGGCGGAGAGCGCAATCGTCTCCTGCTCGCCCGCCTCTTTATCAAGCCCGCCAATGTGCTCGTGCTCGACGAGCCCACCAACGATCTCGACGCCGAGACGCTCGATCTGCTCGAGAATTTGCTGGTCGAGTTCGAGGGTACCGTGCTCGTCGTGAGCCACGATCGCAAGTTCCTCGACGAGGTCGTCACCGGCACCTTCATCTTCGACGGCAAGGGCGGCATCGAGGAATTCATCGGCGGCTACACCGACTGGGTGACCGAAAAAGCCAAGCAGTCCAAAACCCCGATCGTCGCGACCAAGGCCAGCTCCCGCGCCATCGCCACACCCGCTTCCGCGCCCGTCGCGGCTCCGGCCAAGGCCGCCGCCCGCAAACTCAACAACCGCGAGCAGCGCGAGCTTGCCGAGCTGCCCGCGCGTATCGAGAAACTGGAGACCGAGCAGTCCGAGCTGGCCGCCAAGCTCGGGGATCCGAAGTTTTTCAAGCAAGAAGCCGTCGTCGTCCGCGCCACCGAGGCCCGCCTCCACGAGATCGAGCAGGAACACGCCGTCGCCTTCGCTCGCTGGGAGGCGCTGGAGGCGGCCTCCGGTGGAGCCTGAGCCCGTCTGAGTGGGAAAAATTCCCCCGCGGTGTTTTCAGCCCGCCGCCCGCGCTTGGGTTCCCTGGCCGAGTTTGGTCTCCATCGCGCGTAGGCCTTCAAGCATGGCCTGCGTGCGGTTGATTTCCGCCGCGCTGAGGTTCGGGAGGGGGCGTTTCAAAATATCCTGCCGCGTCTGCGCCAGCACCTGCAGCGCCAACTGCGCCCGAGGACCTTGCGGGTCACCGGCGTGCTCGCTCAGGAACTCCGCCAAGAACTGAGGCTGCTGGGTGCGATAGAGCCATGCGCCAAATTCAAACAAACGCAGTCCCATATCCGGGCAACCGATCAGTCCTTCTTCGCCGCGCCCGGCCCAGATTGCCGCGATCGCCAGACCGTCCTCGGCCAGATCGCCGGCCTCGGCGCGTAAATCCGCCGCGCCCGCTCCCGCACTGTCCGCCGCCAGTCGCGCGCCGAGGATGACGCACACGGCGTGGCGTCCCTGCAAACCGAGCACCGCCGCCGGCACCTCGTCCCGTTCGTCTGCCGCCACGAGTTTTAGGACTTCTCGCAGTTCACGCAAAGCCCCGTCCGCGTCGCCCGCCTGCGCCCGCGCTTGCCCGAGTTTAAAGATAATTCTTCCGAAATCCCAAGGCTCCAGGCCTTGGCCAGTGCGCTCGTTCCATGACCGCAAGTTGCCGAGTGCCTCTTTGTGCGAACGCACCGCTTCGGCGGGCTCGCCGAGCGCCAGCTTCGCTTCGCCACGAGCTTCCCATGCAGTGATCACATTGGGCATCGCGGAGGGGCTCGACGTCGCGAGTTGCTGGAACAAGCCAAGCGCCTGCTCGAAGGACTTCAGCGCTTCGGTCCAGCGCTCCGGTTTTCCGAACTGGCGCAGGGCCGCTCCTCGGTTCATCCACGCCGCGCCCAGCGCACTCGCGAGCTCGGCGTTTACCTGGCCTTTCTCCGACAGTGAACCGAGCCAGCCGATCGCTTGGTCGTAGCATCTCACCGCATCGGACCAGGCGCGTTCGTCGCGGAAGCGTTGCAGCACGTTGCCCCGGTTCATCCAAGCGATGGCGCGACCCATTTTGGGTCCCGTCCCCGGCTCGCCTTCCAAAGCCGCGATCGCACGCCCGTAGGATTCCAAGGCTTGGCCGGCGGCTTCGCCAGTGCCTATCGCCTCAAGCAGGTGGCCACGTTTCAACCAAAGCGTGGAGCGTGCCCCCGCCTTAGGATCCAGCGCGCGTTCCACTGTGCCGTCAGCTGTGGCTGGCACCGGTTCCCCGAGCGCGGCAATCACTCGATCACACTCTTGCATTGCCGCCTGAGTTTGCGCGGGCTGCCCCGACTTGCGGGCGGCATCAAGGGCCGCGATCACCGATTCGATTTCATGCTGCAGGGCCGGGTCCAAAGAGAGGGTCATAGTCGTGAAGGTCTCAGCGTAAAGGTCCGTGCGAGCGAAAGACACGTTCCGAATGGCACATTTTCAATAGCCGTGGCACGAACGGATTATACCCCCGCTTGACGCATCTGTTAAGGTCTAAAGTCGTCCAATGGTGATTAAAAACTCCAACGCCCGCCCGCCCTCGGTGAGCACTGCGCAAGGCGCTGGTGCGGGGTTTCTGGCGCTTCTTTTGTTGGTGCTAAATTTAATCGCGTTCGCTCCTGCAGCCCACGCCTGGCTACACCAGTCTGCCTGTTCCGCGCCGTCCTCGGTTTGCCCGGAATCCGGAACACCTGCTAACCCCTCGCCCCCAGTCCCGGTTCATTACGATGACGCCTGCGCGGTCATGCTTTTTTCCCAAGGCATTGATGTCGCACCCTCCGTCCTCGCCAACCTCGCTCCGGCGCAGCTGCCCTTCACAACGCCCTCACCCGCGAAGGCGGATATACTGGTTTCTGATCCGCAGCACCGTCTGCCCGCCAGTCAGGCTCCGCCGATTGGTTAAGCGCTCCTGCGTCTTGGTCGGTGTCCTCCGCGTCCGGTTCTTCATCCGGTGCGTTATGTATTTGTATTTTAAATACGCAATCGCCTGCGCGCGATGCGTTCCATTTCGTATTCAATCTTGTTGTCATCATGTCCTTTTCCCGTCTTCACGCGCCGCTGCTCGCCGCGCTTACCTACTTGGCTCCGCTCCCTGGCTTCGCCGCCGAATCCAGCGACGAAAGCACTTACCTGCTCGACCGTCTCGTCGTCACTGCCTCGCCCTTCGCCCGCACCCAGGCGGAGCTTACCAGCGCCACCACGGTGCTTGGTGGGCAGGCACTGGCCCTGCGCCAGCAAGCCACCCTCGGCGAAACCCTCGCCGGTCTGCCTGGCGTCAGCTCCAGCTATTTTGGCCCCGGCGCGAGTAGGCCGGTTATTCGCGGTCTCGACGCCAACCGAGTGCGCATCCTGCAAAACAGTCTCGATACCATTGACGCCTCGGCCACCAGCCCCGACCACGCGGTAAGCGTGGAGCCGTTTCTCGTCAAACGCATCGAGGTTGTGCGCGGCCCCGCGTCCCTCCTCTACGGCTCCGCCGCCGTCGGCGGCGTCGTGAACGTCATCGACCACCGCATCGAGAGCGAGCTGCCCGCCCGCACCGTCGCCGGCACCCTAGAATCCCGCTACGATACCAACACCGAGGGCTATGTCACCGGAGGCAGTGTGGATGTTGCCCTCGCGCCCGACCGTGAGAAAAACTCCGGCTTCGTCGTTCATCTCGACGGTTTTCGCCGCGAGGCCAACGACACCCGCGTCCCCGGTCGCGCCGACGCCGCCGATCCCACCACAGACGGCGTGATTCCAAATACCGCCCTCGACAGCAGCGGCGGCTCGGTGGGCCTCTCCTACGTCAGCACCGGCTTCAATGCTGGCGTTAACTACAACGGCTTCGCCACCACCTACGGCGTGCCCAACGAGGGCACCGTAGCGATTGATCTCCGCCAGCGCCGCTGGGATTTCGCCGCCGATGTCACCCGCGATTTCGGCATCTTCACCAGTGCGCGCGCCAAGTTCGGTCTCGCCGACTACGAGCATGTCGAGCTCGAGGGCGGCGCG